>JBFIPX010000034.1:0-22662 GCA_041609895.1 Rhodothermales bacterium | reverse complement strand
GGGCAGTCTCCGAGGATTCTTATTGCGACGCCAAGCGGGCGCTGCTGGGGAGTCATGGTCTGAAATGCTTTGCCATCTCCAATCACCTGGTGGGCCAGGCCGTTTGCGATAACATCGACGCGCGGCATCAGTCGATTCTACCACCGCACGTCTGGGGTGACGGTGATCCAGATGGTGTGCGGGAGCGCGCAGCCCAGGAGATGATCGACACGGCGAGAGCGGCCAAGAAGTTCGGCGTCTCGGTCGTGAACGGTTTTACGGGGAGTTCCATCTGGCAGTACCTGTACAGCTTTCCACCCGTACCTCCGGACATGATTGCGGCGGGGTTTGCCGACTTCGCCAAACGATGGATGCCGATCCTTGACGAGTTCGAGAGCGTGGGCGTCAAGTTCGCCCTGGAAGTTCACCCAACGGAGATTGCGTTCGACATTGCCTCGGCCGAACGCGCGATTGAGGCGGTGGATGGCCATTCCGCGTTCGGGTTCAACTACGACCCCAGCCATCTCGGCTACCAGGGTGTCGACTATGTAGACTTCATCCGGAAGTTCGGCGATCGCATTTTCCACGTGCACATGAAAGACGTCTGGTGGTCGGCCGTTCCGACAGCAGCGGGCGTGTTCGGCGGCCACACTGACTTCGGCGATGATCGGCGGTACTGGGACTTTCGATCACTGGGTCGGGGCCAGATCGACTTCGAGGAGATCATCCGCCAGCTAAATCGCGCCGGGTACGAAGGTCCATTGTCAGTCGAGTGGGAGGACATTGGCATGGACCGCGAGCATGGTGCCGCGGAGGCCTGCGACTTCGTGCGGGCGGTCGACTTCCCACCGTCAGATGTCGCGTTCGATCGGGCGTTTGACAAGGAGGCGCAGGCGTAGGTCGTTACGCTCTATTTCACCATCGGGAATCCGAACGTGACAGTCAGCGACCAAACGAAATTGCACCCCAAAGAGTATCGTCAGAGGGCAGACTACTTCACGACGACCATCTGCCTTGTCTCCACATAGTTGCCAGCCTGGAGTCGGTAGAAGTAGAGACCAGAGGGTAGCGCGGTGGCATCCAATCGCACCTCGTGGCGGCCCGCTGACTGGCGCCCCGAAGCCATGACGGCTACCTTCCGACCCAATACGTCCATCAACGTCAGGCGGACGTCATCGGCCTGCGGCAACGTGTAATGGATCGTGGTCTGATCAGTGAAGGGGTTGGGGAAATTTTGGGCTAGACCATAGGCATTGGGTAGCATACCTTGCGGATCCTTTTCTGCCCCCGTTCCGGTGACTTCGTTCTCAAGCTGTAAGAACGAGTCGGGCGTGCCGTCCCCGTCTTCGTCCACTCCAACGACCACGGGACCTTGACCAAACAAGTCCCAGTCTATCTGCGTTGTATGCGTTTCTCCTGCACCGAACGGTACGTCGGCACTTCGAAAAATCTTGCGTGACTGCACCGCACCGAGTTCGATCACCAGGTCGTAGCTTTTCGCAGGACCGGCGTTTCCGAGCTGCATCTGCCGGTCGGCCACGATTGCGAACTGGACCGAGTCGGCAACTGTTAGCATGAGCGAATCGGTGCTAAAAAAGACTTCTCGGTCGCCCCGTGGCGCGACACCGATTAGGCGAATCTGCTTTGTCACTGTGTCGCGGTTGGCAGCGGAGAAACCCCCGTCCGCGTCGAACTGAAAGTGGTCGGTCTGCCCACGAGCGGCGTCTTGCCGGTGATAATGATAGAGGATGTTGCCATCGTCCGCCTGTATGTTCAGGAGAGCAAGCGAGTCGTCCGGCACATCGACCTGAAGTACATATGATTCGCCGGCCTTAACCACATAGCCGCGCGGAAGCACAGGGCCGCCGACCGGGGGCAGATCAACGAAGCCGTCGAGGTAATCGCCCGACGCGACCCCGTCCTTGTACTTCAGGGTTTGCCCGTTCGGCGCCCGAAGCGTCGAGTTCACGCCCGGAGTTACCCCGATGCCAAGCAGGGGATCACTGTTCGTGGGATGTTTACCGGCGGAGAGCTTAGCCTGGAATGGGGTGGGCTCGAAATAGTCGGCGATCGGGTTCATCATGAAGATGTCTCTCACTCCGCCCCACCCGTCCACGATGTCGTCGTAGTACCAAAAATTGGCTGTCGAGTCGATCTCGATATATTTCGTGTCGTCGAGCGGATAGTTCGGGTCGTAGATATAGGCGCGGTAGATACCTTCCTTGCGATCCTCGACCTCCAGTCGATACGGAACTACCGCGTGAGCACCGACCGAGTCTTCACTGATATATAGATAGGAGGTGGGGTAGTTCGCGTTGCCGTCGAACATAAAGAAAGCCTTGATAGTGGCCAGGACCTGTCGGGTATTCAGCTTTCGGCCGGCCTTAGCCGCACGTCGCGCCTGTTCGCCCCACCAGTAGATCTGCCGTGAGTTGACGATCTCACGAGGATTGGGGAAGAAGATGGCGAATTCACCTGCTGTCGGCGAATCCTTTAGCTTGTCTTGGTCGAACTGAGACAAGTCTTTCGTGAATGCGGGTGTGGCAACCGTCGAGGCGAATTCGTCGAACCTGTTCGGATCCGTGAACTTCATGAGCGCAGTCGTCGACATCCCCGAGCATGATCCGCCCCACCTTTCTCCGTGATGGTACTTATGCCACAACAGGATAGCTCCTGCTCGATATCCAAACACCGGAAGTGGTTCCGCTCCGGTGAGGTACGAGTTAGCGGTTCCGAATGCGCGCACATAGGACGGCCAATCGGGAAACACATCGGATTTTGCAGGAAACAGAAGCAGCGAATACGGCCCGCCGCTGAAGGGGTCCGTTCCGAAAGAGTAATCGAACTGATCGTTCGTGTACCATCCGGAGTCTGGGAAGAGGTTGCCGCGGCTGTTGCTAAAAGGCCAGCCATGAATACTCGGCCGAAATGGCTCGTAGTCCCCCTCGATCTCGCGGACAAGATCATAGCCCCGGAGAGTAAATACCTCACTCGCGAAGTAGTCAAAAGGTCTGCTTTTGCGGGAAATCAGTATCGCGCTTTTCTTAGAGGATGCGTTCGGAACGATCATTGAGTATCGCTCCGCATTCCCGGGGATCGTATCGATTCTCGTCGGCGGAAAAACGGATCCTAGTTGCTCATCGTAGAAATCACTGTAGGAGATGATCAGTTCGTCGAATGGATCAGGCGTTCCAGGGTGACTCCACGTCACCTCATACAGGTCGTCTACCTTCAGAAACTCTCCTTTCGTAGGAGTGTGAATCTCGATGTGGTCCGAACACACGTCGGAGGCCACGGCCAGCCGCTTTCCTGCAGACTCTGTGAAGGTAGCCCGCCACAGCTTCATCACCCCGTCCGGCGCGCGGCCCCGACCCATCAGCACCGTGCCGTCGGTCGAGGCGTCGTGTATGCTCAGCTCGGTCCAGCCCTCCGGCAGTATGCCGAAAGCCTGCATGGCTCCCTCATGGCTGACGGTCCCCGTAACCGGCGTCCAGATATGGGGCACGTCCAAGAAGCCCGGCAGTTTCTTGATTAGTAGCGCCCCGTCAGCTCTGACCTTATCGGCAGCGAGAAGACCGTCGATGGGCACGATGCCCGTATTATCGGTGATCGGACCACAGCCGGTCCAAAGGAAGCCGCCGAGATCACTAGGGAAGACGGCCGCGGTGCCGTTCGGAGCAATCGCACCTAGAGAGCTGCTTCCCTTCAAAGTGGCACGGCCCGAGCCGATGTAACCCGGTTCAGTCCAAATCCCAGCCTCGCAGTCGAATGAAACCCCTCGGCCATCGCACATCTTTCCAATGATCATTGAACCGTCGGTTGTGATGCCGTTGTTACCTCCGGTGACGAACTTTCGCCCGGAGGGCGGTGTCGGAAATACGGTCGGAACTCCGTTTCGAGCGACGAAGAACAGCTGGTCCGACGGGTCGCTATCGAATCTCACAAAGCCGATCACAGTGGACCCATCTCCAGAGATCCCCATGCCCCCGGAGTCATGCTGCGACCACGCGGAGCCGCCGATGAGCGTAAACTCGCCGTCTACCCACGAGAAGGCCTGCGTCCAGGTACGCGAAGAATCTTTCGTTATCAGGTTCAACCCCCCAACAGTAATCAGCCGTCCATCGTTCGTCACGACGGACGGTGAGTTGATGAAGCCGCTAGGTTGGGCTCCTGCAACAGTGACCTCTTGAACGAGCGGTCCAAGGTCTCTGACCTCGGACGAGTCCTTCGACCACACATAGACGAACTGCGAGAAGGACTCGTCCAGGGAAAAAATGATGTGGTCGCCGTTCGGAGAGATCGTCCTGGGGTAGATGCGAGCATTCGGATTCGGAGCCTCCCAAAGAACTTCAAAAGTCTGGGCTGCTGTCGGTATCGAAGCGAGACAAGAGATCACTGCCCACATGGATACAGTCGTTCTCGCGATTGCCGTGTGACACCTGGTGCGCATCTTGCAACGGGGTTTAGGAACGGGACCGGCTACATCTTTACATAGGTATTTCTTTGCCAAACGGGATCACTCAAGGAGCCGGTCGCCGGGCTCACCCCACTAAAACGGCGTCAGAAAGACAGGCGCGGCACTCTCGAGGTGGCTGTGCCGACGTGCACAGGCCTGAGGGTGCGTTGCCCGTGATCGAGGGGGTGGAGATGCATGAGCGTAAAAGCGTTGGGTGGAGGCTGAACTGATTCCGCTGTCAGGGGAACATCGCCGTCCTAAAACCTGCCTGATCGGCCTCGCCGGGGTAGGCCGATGACGAGCAACCCCATATCCCACACGACTACAGCCGAAACTTCACCGTACAGGACAACTCTATCTCGCGGCACTCTCAACATCCGCTAGGTGTTGATGCGCAAACACAAAAACCCCATAAATAGGAGGAAGCCCGGGGTCCCACCGTCCCGGGCTTCCTATTTCATGTCCTAAGATCGGTTTCCCAGGCCGTTCTTAGAACCCACCTTTAGATGTGCCAATCAATGATGTGCGTAGAAACGGGGTCAGGCGTTTGCCCGTCGCCGTTACCCTACAATGAAATAAACTTTTTGGAAGTTCGCAAAAATTTCTGCCCGCCAACGTGCCGACCCGACCGAACACGCCTCGATAAGAATCCTGAGAGTGGCCACCGACAGTGGAAAAAGGCCGATTCGTGAATCCGGATCCTATCAAAAAAAATTTCGTCGGACGGAACCTCTGGTACGCCAATCGTTCATGCGCGCACATCAACAAAAACCCCAAAGAGAGGGGTCTTAAGCGCTGCAGAGCGCACCAAATGCTACATCCTGCTACCGAACTGCGGTTCATCAGCGACGACGTCGGGTACGGCGTCGTGGCAACGCAACGAATTCCCAAGGGGACTATCACTTGGGTTCACGACGATCTCGACCGGACGTTTACGCCCGCCGAGGTTGACGCCATGCCGCAGATCTACCGCAAGATCCTTGACAAGTATTCGTTCCGAGACAACCGTGGCAACTGCATCCTCTGCTGGGATCATGCACGCTTTGTCAATCACTCGTTTCGCTCGAACTGCATTTCGACGGCGTACGACTTCGAAATCGCGGTCAGGGATATCGAGCCTGGAGAGGAACTGACCGACGACTACGGTTACCTCAATATCGACGAGCCATTCGAAGCGTTGCCTGAGAAGGGTAGCCGTAGGAAGCTTGTCATGCCGGACGACCTGCTGCATTACTACAAACAGTGGGATCGGCAATTGGCCTCATCCTTCCGCCAGCTGGAGGCCGTACCGCAGCCGCTAATGGAACTGCTGTCGCCGGAGATAGCTCGGAAGGCACGAGCTATTGCGGCAGGGCGCGAGAAGATGGATTCGATACTGAGCCTGTACTGGACTCGAGGAGAGGATGGCCCCCGTTTACCGTCGCAGGGAATCCCGTCTCAGCAAGGCAACCGGTCGTCGTGATCTGGGGACGACTGCGCGTCGCGAAGTCGGGTGAGTCGGGCGCGAGTGGGCACCGGCTTGCGCGGGTGGTACGTCGAAGTGCGCCACTTGCACCGTCGTCCGCGGGTGTGATGGCATGGGTGGATTCTCGCTTGCGCGAGAATGACGTACGACTCGCATGACACAACGCTGTCAGCGCTCCGATAAAACTTCCAGCGAAGCAAGATCTTCCGGCGCCCGGCGCAGTACGATTAGGCTAACCGACGGATTTCGAGGCGTCAATGCCCAAACGCACAAAAGGCAAGTCGATCCCGACAAATGGCTTTGGTCAAGCCCGCGAGCTGGCACATGATCACATCGTCATTCGCGGCGGACGCCAAAACAACCTGAAGAACGTCGACCTCGACCTGAAGCGCGACGAGCTCATCGTCATAACGGGCCCGTCGGGAAGCGGCAAGTCGTCGCTCGCCTTCGACACGATCTACGCGGAAGGCCAGCGCCGCTACGTCGAGAGCCTCAGCGCCTACGCCCGCCAGTTCCTCGAGCGGATGGACAAGCCGGACGCCGACCTGATCACCGGCCTTGCACCGGCGATCGCCATCGAGCAGAAGACGACCTCGAAGAACCCGCGCTCCACGGTCGCGACGCAAACGGAGATCTACGATCACCTGCGACTCCTTTTTGGCCGCGTCGGAAAAACGTTTTCGCCAACCAGCGGTGAAGAGGTCACCCGCGACTCCCCGCGTTCTGCTGCCGTTGATCTGCAGGACTCCTTGGCCGATGGCACACGCTTCTTCCTGACCTTCCCCCTTCCCAGTCACAAGAAGACATCACTGGCGCAAGAACTGGAGACACTGAAGGCGCGCGGCTTCTTCCGGATCCTGCTGCTGCCGACCGAAAAACAGTCGGCCAAGGGTAAAGAGGAGTCAGTGATCGACCTGAACGAGAAAGATCCGGCTTCCGTGCGCGCGGCGCGTGAGCGACTGTTGGTACTCGTCGACCGACTCGTGATAAAGAAGGGCGACGACGCCCATGAGTCGCGCATCGCCGACTCCGTCGAGCAGGCGTTTCGTGAAGGCGGCGGTCGCTGCGTCGTGAAAGTGCGAGGGGGTGAGCTGTTACACTTCAGCGAACACTTCGAGCGCGACGGCCTCATCTTTGACGAACCGACACCACACGCCTTCTCGTTCAACAGTCCGCTCGGCGCCTGCCCGACCTGCCAGGGTTTCGGACGCGTTACCGGGCTCGACCCGGATCTGATCATCCCCAACCCCGACCTGTCCCTTCGCCAAGGGGCCATCGCACCGTTCCGAACGGAGCAGTGGAGCAAGCACTTTCGAGAGCTCGTGCGCATGGCCGCAAGCGAGAAGATCGACATCGACAAACCCTATCGGATACTGTCCGACCGCGTTATCAAACTGGTGTGGGACGGTGCCGGCGACTACATCGGCATCAACGGGTTCTTCCGATTTCTCGAATCGCGGTCGTACAAGATGCACTACCGCATCTTTCATGCTCGATTCCGGGGGTACGCTCGCTGCCCGGACTGTCATGGCTATCGACTGCGGCCGGAAGCGCTATATGTGCAGGTGGATGGACACCATGTCGGCGAGATCTGTGAGCTGACGATTCAAGACGCGTTTGATTTTTTCGAGCGACTTCGCCTAACCGACCATGAGGAAGAGATCGCCGGACGCGTCCTGGAGGAAATCCGTAAGCGACTCAAATATCTCGTGGAGGTCGGACTCGACTATCTCACACTGGACCGTCTCTCGCAGACTTTGTCCGGCGGCGAAAGCCAACGCATCAACCTGGCAACCTCGCTGGGTTCCTCGTTGGTCGGATCTCTCTACGTCCTCGACGAACCGTCGATTGGGCTGCACCCGAGAGACACGGAGAGACTCGTACGCATCCTCGAAAACTTGCGCGACATCGGTAACACGGTGATCGTCGTCGAGCACGAGGCTGCGGTGATGAAACGCGCCAACCAGATTGTCGACATTGGCCCCGGTTCCGGCGTTCATGGTGGAGAAGTCATCTTTCATGGATCCTATCAAAAACTGCTTAAGCACGGCGACTCCCTGACAGGCGCGTACCTGTCCGGGTCGCGAGAGATCGAGGTACCGGCGGCACGGCGACAGGTCGTCGAACAGAACGTGCTCTCACTCGAGAACGCGAGGGAGCACAACCTGAAACGCCTGGACGTGCAGTTTCCGTTGGGAATGATCGTGTGTGTGACGGGGGTGAGCGGATCCGGGAAATCGACTCTCGTGAACGACACGCTGTATCAAGGGCTGCTCAGACTCAAAGGCGGGGGCGACTCTAACGCGCGGGTCGGGGCGCACAGCGCTATCCGCGGGCACATGCTGGTCGACGCGGTCGAGATGATCGATCAGAGCCCGATCGGTCAGTCACCGCGCTCCAATCCGGTGACATACATCAAAGCATTCAGTGCGATCCGGCAGACCTTTGCCGAAACGTATCAGGCAAAAGTGCGCGGATATCGGCCCGGATCATTCTCTTTCAATGTGCCTGGGGGCCGGTGCGAGATTTGCCAGGGAGAGGGAGTCAACAAGATCGAGATGCAGTTCCTCGCCGACCTGTACCTCGAGTGTGAGGCCTGCGGCGGGCGACGTTATAAGCAGGACGTGCTGGAGATACGCTATCGCGGGAAGAACATCGACGACGTCCTGCGAATGACCGTGGATGAGGCGGCGGACTTTTTCGAAGACATCTCATCCGTCAACCGCAAGTTGCGTGTCCTTCAAGACATCGGTCTCGGCTACCTGGCGCTAGGGCAGCCTGCCAACACGCTGTCGGGAGGCGAGGCCCAGCGCATCAAGCTGGCATCGCACCTGGGGTCGAACAGAGGACCCCGCACGCTGTATATCTTCGATGAGCCTACAACGGGCCTCCACTTCGACGACATACGCAAACTGTTGGGGGCCTTCAATGCGTTGGTCGAAGATGGTCATAGTGTCCTGATCGTCGAACACAACCTCGACGTGATCAAGTCGGCCGACTGGGTAATCGACCTGGGGCCGGAAGGTGGCAGACGCGGCGGTTTCATCGTCGCTGAAGGTGCACCCGAGCAAATCGTTCACATTGACGAAAGCCATACGGGACGATATCTCGCCGGCCTGGTCTGATAGGATCGGTTGCCGTAGCCGGCCGGTGGATTGATGCAGTACAGTTCCGCTTGGCACGTCGTTACCTCCGGTGCTTATGTGGCGGCTTATACAAATAGCCTTCTCCAGAGTATGCCCGTGGATGTGGCGTACGGTTAGTCGGCGAGCGATGAGTATCCGATGAAAACGCAAGCCGTTTTGACAGGCATCTTTCTCACCCAGAATCAGAAGGTGTTAACAACCGTTGACAGGCTTTTCTAACGGATCCAACGGGGCGTCCAATACCGGGACGTCGAGCGAAATGAAAAGCCTGCCGGGCATGCTTTCGGCTGACAGGGAATCACGCAGGCATCGTCCGCGGCGAATCGCGCTCTTTTCCGGAGCCTACAATCACATTGCGGACGGGGTCACGCTGACGCTTAACCGACTCGTTGAGCACCTCGAGAAGATGGGCGACGAAGTGCTGGTTTTCGCCCCTACGACGCGTGAGCCGGCTCTCAAGCATAGCGGAACGTTAGTTCCGATTCCATCACAACCGCTTTTCTTCCGCCCCGACTACCACGTCTCGTTCGGAATCGTCGGTGAAGCGAGGAAGCGGCTGAAGGAATTTGATGCGGACCTGTTTCACATCGCAACACCGGACGGACTCGGGCTCTCGGCTCTGCGTTATGCAATGAAGCACAAGATCCGGGTCGTCTCATCATATCACACGCACTTCAGTTCCTACCTTCAGTACTATCATCTCGACGTGATAGAATCATTGGTGTGGAAGTATCTGCAATGGTTCTACGACAAGTGCGAGCATCTTTACGTACCGACCGAGTCGATGCAGGAGGTGCTCCAGGAGCACGGCATCGATGCGGAGATGTTGCTTTGGCCTCGCGGCGTCGACACGACAGTGTTTCGGCCCGAGCGCCGGTCGCTCCGATGGCGACGGCGACTTGGATTTGCTGATGATGAGGTTGTCATCTCCTTTATCAGCCGACTGGTGTGGGAGAAAGGACTCGACGTCTTTGCCGATGCTCTCGAGTTGCTGACCCGTCGGGGAGTTCATTTCCGCGTGCTTATCGTCGGCGACGGCCCGGCCCGTGAGAACATTGAGGAACGGCTGCCGAAAGATGCTGTGTTCACTGGCCATCTCGAGGGTGCCGACCTTGCAACGGCATACGCCTCCTCCGATGTGTTCTGCTTTCCAAGCGAGACGGAGACCTTCGGGAACGTGACGCTCGAGGCGATGGCGTCCGGCCTTCCGGCTGTCTGCGCAAATGCTCCTGGCAGTTCGTCGCTGGTTGTTGACGGCTCGACGGGCTTTCTGTGTGAAGGTGGCAACGAGGAGGACTTCGCTGACGCGCTCGAGAAGCTCGCCGCCAACCGCGGCTTGCGATTTCGGATGGGAGATGCCGCAGCCGAGCGCTCGCGATCGTTTGACTGGCCCGTTATCCTCGCCCGCATGTCGGAGTATTACAACCGGGTGCTTGGCATCACGGCGCGTTCCCCAGCGACGATCAGGTCGAAGTCCCCATCCGAAAAGGCTCTGGACTACTGAGCGAGAGCGATCGTGAAAGTCCATTTCGTATCACATTGCCTGCCGCCGCTTGACCAGCCTATCACGAACGTGGGCGGAATGCAGCGCGTGGCCTCGGACCTGACCGATGCGCTGGCGTCACGCGCGGACATCCAACTCTCGACGTCCATACTGCGCGGCACGTGGAAGGAGATACACTGGCGTGCGCCCGGATTCATGTCTCGCACACTGCGCGAACTACGGCGCGGAGCAATTGCAGGGGAGTACGATGTCGTTCTCTACAGCTCGATGGTCACGGCGTCTCTCGCGGTCCTGCTCAAGAGGACATTTCGCCGCCACGGAGTTGCGTCGGCTGCGATCGTGCATGGCCTCGACGTCACGATGAAGAACCCACTTTACCAGCTCTTCGTGCCTCGGGTGTTTTCTGCACTCGACCTGGTCCTCCCGGTCAGCCGGGCGACAGCGGCAGCCTGCGTGGTCCGAGGCCTCTCGCGCCGCAATCTTGCGATCATACCGAATGGCATCCGGATGGATCGATTCCCCGACCCCGACTTCGGCCGAAACGGTGAACGCGAAGAGCTGTCACGATTCGAGAATGGTTCGCCGGTGCCCGAGAATGCCTTCATCGTGTGCAGCGTCGGTCGACAGGTCGAGCGAAAGGGGTTCTCCTGGTTCGCGGCCAACGTGATGCCGTTGCTGCCGGACGATATTCACTACGTTCTGGCCGGCGACGGACCGGAGGCGGACTCGATCCGCGAATCGGCGAAAGCGAGTGGCGTTGAGCACCGGGTGCATGTGCTGGGGCGGCTCACCGAGGATCACCTTGAAGTACTATATCGCGCAGCCGACGTCTTTGTCATGCCGAACGTACCCATCGACGGAGACATGGAGGGTTTCGGTGTCGTCATGCTCGAGGCCGGACTGTCCGGACTGCCTACCGTCGCGTCGAAGCTCGAAGGAATACGCGACGTGGTGGCCGACGGCGAGAACGGGGTACTTGTCAAGTCGCGCGACAAAATTGCGTTCGCCGAGGCTCTCCGCAAGTACTACGAGAGCCCCGCGTTTCTGAAAGAGGCCTCGCTGCGCGCTTACCGGTATACGGCGAAGAGCTTCAGCTGGGCGACCGTCTCGCACATGTACGTAAACGTTCTCCGGCGACTGGTTGCGAAGACGAATCGATCCGGCTAGACCGACTGTACGGGTCAGTCGGCTTCGATGTCCGCGTCGGCCTGCTGATCCTCCCTCCACTGAATCACCGCCGGGAGAAAGGCCAGCGCTGAAACGAGCGTCGCACCAATTCCCACTACTGCAAGCTCACCGATAGACTGCAGGCCGGGGTGAAAGCTGAGCAGCGGACCGGCAAAGCCCATCATCGTCGTCAGAGATCCCATCGTGATGTGTTCGCCCGTCGACCGCAGCACGTATCGAATCGAGCCCTTTCCTTCCTCGAGGTACCGATGCACAACGTGCACCCCTGCGTCATTGCCGATGCCAAGTACCGCAGGGAGGACAATGAGATTGTAGAAGTTGAGGCGCAGATCAAAGATCTCCATGATCAGGATCATCCACAGCACTCCGACCACCAGCGGTACGGCGGCCATCAACGCCCATCGCCAGACACCAAAGTTTAGTCGCATGAGAAGCAGCACGACAACGAAGGTGACGGCCACAATCCATGGCGATTCCTCCTGCATGAGCCGCAGCATGTCGGCGGCGATAATCGACGTCGACCCGGCGTGGTACGTCGAGCCGTCAGCGGTAACAATCGTCCCGACGTCTTCAGCGAACGCCATGGATTCGCGTCCGTCCGAGAGACCGACCGACGGATAGATTGCGAGGAAGGCTCCCAGTTCGCCGCTTTTGCTGGTGAACTGCTTACGCAGAAATTCAGGTACCGAATCCAGTGGAATGGGTGCGCTCGTTTGTGCAGCGCGACGAAGTCTGTCGAGGTCCTCACCTGACTCCAGCGAGAGAAACGGATCGTCCAGAAGCACGCGTATTTCGGCGATACGGTCCAACTTCCTTTGCTGCGCTCCGGCATCCAGCGGGAATCTGTCCTGGAGACTCTCGACCCCTCGGATCGTCGGCGAAACGGTATCAGCGGCAGCCTTCGACCGAACGGCTGCCGCGATGGCCGGGATATCCTCCGGTCGGTCGGCCACTATGTAGGCGGGGTTGCGCCGACGCTTGTCGGAATACACGCGTCGGATGATCGCGCGTCGCGCCTCATACTCAGTGAAGTCGGGTTCGAGCTTACCGAACTCATACTCAAATCTGGGTGGAAACATGACAAGCGACGCCAGCACCGCGAGCAGGCTGACGAGAATAATCGGTCGAGCACCTTTGATGCGTCCGGTCGGTCGGGTGGATTCGGCGAGGTCTCCCCTTCCGGAAAGCTTGAGCAGATGCCAGCGCTCAAGAACCACTATCATAGCGGGCATGATGACGAGCATTCCCACTAGAGCAAGCAAGATGCCGGTACCTGCGATGAAGCCAAACTCCGAGAAGCCACGAAAGTCAGCGACGATCAGCACGTACAGCGCGGCAGCTGTCGTAAGTGCACCGACCGTTATCGCTTGTCCTGTGCTGACGAACGTGTGCTCGACAGCATCGATGGGCTCAAGCTGCCGAGCGCGCTCTTCGGTATATCGCGCGTAGAAGTGAATGCCGTAATCGATCCCGAGGCCGAACAGCACTAGGCCCAGCGTCGCGGTCATCAGGTTTAGCGTCTCCACGGTTACCGAGGCGATCGCCGCCGTCCACGTCAGACTCATCGCCAGCGGCAGGCCGATGATGACCGCCATGACGGGGATGCGCGCCAGGACCGAAGCCAGCAGCCGCCACGAAAACGCACCTGCGGAGCGGGCAGCGTACGCCTTGTACGAGAAGTACGCGACAACCGTAAGCAGCACGATCGTGATACCGAGCCCGAGCGTGTTGACGATGTCATTTGTCACCGCGCGGATCTCGACGACCTGCCGCTGCAACCGACCGGCGATCGTGACCTCCATGGCCGGATCAAAGGACGTGGGATTGAGCCGGTCAACCAAGGTCTCCACGGCGTCGTACAGACGTTCGATGTAACCGATGTCCGTCTGTGAACCGGTCGGGAAGAACCGCAGTACGAGCGTCGTGCTGTCGTCGGAGATCGGATACTCCGTGCCGATCACGTCGTCATACAGATCGCGAAGGTGGGCGCCGCTCGAATCCGGTTCCTCATCCTCGTCCTCGAGATCAAAGAAGAACGGGTTTGCCTCCAGTTTCGCCTGCTCAATCTGGTCTTCGAGAAAGGTCTCCAGCGAATCGATCTCGTCGTCTGTTGCGAAGTACAGCGCGTTGTTTTCGAGGAACTCGGTGTCCCGGCGGTAATCCACACGATTCAGGAACGGCTCATTGGTGCTCTCGTCGACGAGGTCAAGCGCTGCTGGAATCAGGGTTTCTGCAAAGCTTCGATTCGCATCGAAGGAAGGACTTACCATCCCGATCGCGAGTTCGCTTTCGGCGCCGACCGTCTCACGCAGCCGTTCGAGCGCCTTGACGCTGTCATAGTCTTCGGGGATGAGCTTCGAAAAGTCGGTGTCGATGCGCAGGTTCGACGCAAGGAACACGGATACGACGGCCAGGGCTACACCCGCGAGGAGGACACCGTACGCGTGTCTCACAACGGATCGGATGAAAGGGCGAAGCGCCTGAAAGAAGCGATCCATTCGTCAGGTCTGAAGAGCGTTGAGCGTGAGCGAGGAGGTGCAGTAAACAGGGCGCCTTGTTACGACCTGCTCACTCGGGAGTTCGCTATCGCAGCCGAGCATCTTTTTCGTTTGTGACGGAGCCCGACTAAATTGACGCCTCGGCATTTCTCATGATCATTGTCAACCAGGATGCATACCTACGAATCGCTCGAAGTCGGCCAGTCATATTCTGTCGATCGTGAGATCACCGCGGAAGACGTCAGGGCTTTCGCGGACATTACCGGCGACGACAATCCCCTGCACGTTGATCCCGAGTACGCTGCCACTACGCGTTTCGAAAAGCCGATCGTTCACGGCGTATTCCTTGCAGGTATCATTTCGAAGGTCCTGGGGCGGGACTTTCCCGGGCATGGCTCGGTGGCCGTGTCGATCACGTGCAAGTTTCTCAGACCGGTGCCCGTCGGGTCGACGGTGACGGCGGAGGTCAAGGTTGCCGAGAAAATCGAGAAGCGCCGGCACATTCGTATGAAAGTTTTTGTGTACATCGACGGGCGGATCGCGCTTGGCGGTGAGGCAACGCTGATACCACCCGGAGAGGGAGCCGTCTGACGCACCTACCGGACGAACTTGAGCTTTCGGCCCGCCTCGATTGATTCACTCGATCCGACCTGATTGAGGATAGCGATTTCCTCTACCGACACCTTTTGCGGCAAGCTGCCGGATACGAGGCTTGAGAAAGTGCCGCCGTTCGACACCGATCGGACATTAACGCGGATGGGCTGGACATTGAGGACGGCCGGGTCACTCACCGATCGGAAGCCCGTCATCGTTCGCGTGAACGTGTCTCGGTAGGCGCCGAATTCCGTCTTTGCCGCGTAGCCAAGGATCTGATAGATATTCCCACCATATTCGATGTAATAGGCGAGAAAGCGGATGACCTGGTTGTTCGTCTGGGCGTCTCCCAAGAGACGATACGCCGGATTGCCGTTGACGGTGGTCCGGCCTGATTCGACCACGCTGACGCCCTCCTGGGATGCGATCTTCTGCGCGGCGTCCGACGACGACGAAACGTTCTGTGCGAGCGACAATACCGCGATCGCCTTCTGATTCGGTTCAATCATCGCCACCTGCGTCGGCTGGTTGATGACGGTGTAGCCGGGAGGCACTGGAAACTGGAACCGCAACTGCGGATGGTAGAACACTTCGTTCTCGGTATACCCTTGCCTGGGGTCCTCGCCGTAGACGATGCCGTCGATCATCGAAAGATACCCGTCGCGATCCACGACCGTCATGGGGACGCGGGCTCCCCACTCGTTCGCCATCTCCTTGATCCTGTTTTCCCTCTCGCCGGGGTCGGGGTGCGTCGACATGAAACCGGGGATACTTTGTCCCGACTGTTCGCCGATGCGCTTTAGTGAGACAAAGAACTCAGCACCTTCCGCCGCCTGGTACCCGGACAGAGCGGCGTACTCCACCCCGAGCCGATCCGACTCCCGCTCGTCGTCTCGACCATAACTGAGAAATAGCAGTTGCGCGACCGTCCCTCCCGCCGACAGCAGGTCCTGGCCCGGAAGACCGAGCACTTCCTGTCCGATGATGGCGCCTCCGATCAGGCCGAGCTGACCGAGCTGCGACTGGAGCGCCCTCTTGGATGCGTGCCGACCGGCGACGTGACCGATCTCATGTCCGAGGACGACGGCGAGCTGTGCCTCATTGCCGAGATGTGACAGAAGGCCACGCGTAACGTAGATGTATCCTCCCGGAAGGGCGAACGCGTTCACGACCGGGCTGTCGAGGACACGAAAGTGAAACGCGAGCGACCGGTACTCGGCCGGCGTGTCGTCGCGGCGAAGGTGGCTTTCAGCGAGGACCTTCTGACCGATGGACGACACATAGTTGCTCAGCTTCTCATCCGGGTACAAACCATACTGAGCGATTATCTGCGGATCGGCCTCAGCACCAATTTGCTTCTCCTGTTCCCACGAATACCCGTAGGCCCTCTTGTTACCAGTCACCGGATTGCGCTGCACGACGCACGCGGCAACGAACAGGGCCAGGACAAGACCCGCTACGATACTATTAACATATTGAAATTTATACATTTACACCGAGTAGTAAATAGTGGTACCTACACCGACGACGATTCAGTAGCCGCCGCGACACCAATTTCGGTCGACGCCTTGGGGCGGACCGGGATTAAACTATGATGATGCGACGAAAAGTCAACGGCCGAATCAAACAGTCGCTCGTCAGACGCCGTAATGATTGACTGTCCGATTCTGTCTGACAATAGCAGTGTCAGTATTGCCGCCCTTCGCGACGGATCCAGGTTGTCCAGCACATCGTCCATCAGGAAAACGGGTGGCTCCTCATTCACGTCTGTCATGTAGAAATACTGCGCCACCTTTAAGGCGACGGCGAAGGTGCGGTGCTGTCCCTGGGAGGCGTACCGGCGCACCTCCATGTTGTCCAGGCGGAAGACAAGCTCATCGCGGTGCGGACCGACGAGGGTTCGTCCCTGCTCACACTCTCGGGCGGCAACCTCCTCGAGCCTTCCGCGAAACGCTTCGACCACCTTGCCAAGCTCGTGCCGGCCATCCGGCGGCGCGAAAGTCTGATACTGGATGCTGGGTCGCTCCGCGACCTCCTCGATCGTACGAAACGCACGATCGAGAAACGGTAAGAACTTGTCAATGAACTGTGCGCGTCGGGCTGCAACCCGGCCTCCGATCTCGACGACTCTTTCCGTCCATGAATCGAGTGCGCTGTCCTTACGATGTCCCTGTCCTTTCAACCTCCTCAGCAGCGCGTTGCGTTGTTTGAGCGCGCGTCGAAAGGCCAGCAAATCGGCGAGATATACAGGGTGCGCCTGGCTCAATATGTTGTCAAGCCAGCGGCGACGTTCCTCAGGGCCGCCAGAGGTGAGTGCATGGTCGTCAGGCGCCAGCACCACGATCGGAAATCGGCCTACGATCTCGGAGAGTTTCTCGAGTGGAGCGCCGTTGACAAACGCCGACTTCCCCTCGCCCGGTACATACGCGATGCGGACATCTGCGGGCGACCTCGTGCTCATCTTGAATGTGCCCCGCACCTCGAAATGCGGTGCGCCTTTTTGCAGCGCGTAACTATCCGAAGACGTAAGGAAGCTCTTGGTCAGACAGAGATAGTGAATGGCTTCGAGAAAGTTTGTCTTGCCGGCACCGTTCGGGCCGCAGACGGCGTTCACCTTGTCGCTGAACCGGACGGTCGCGTCGGAGTGGGAGCGGAACGACCTGGCGGAAATCTCCTCGATGATCACGCGGAAGTGGAGACGGGTTGTGAATTCAATCGACGGTGTTAGCTTTTAACCCGAGAATCAAGATACTGTTTTAAACGGCCCACGTAATCATCCTGGAGGTTCGATGCCTGACCGGAAGTTGTTTGAGGAGATACAGGGGTTAGCAACCGAGCAGCGGAACCCTCGTTCGGAAAATATTGACTCGGCCACCACGGCTGAGATTCTGGAGATCATAAACGCCGAGGACCATCTCGTCCCGGAGGCTGTCCGCAAGGAGATTCCCTATATCACCGAGGCGGTAGATATCGTGGTCGATGCGTTCCGGTCGGGTGGGAGCCTGATCTACGTGGGCGCCGGCACCAGCGGCCGGCTTGGCATACTGGACGCGTCCGAGTGCCCACCCACCTACGGAACCCCGCCGGAGTTGGTGCGCGGGATCATCGCGGGAGGACGCGAGGCCGTCTTCCGCTCCCAGGAAGGGGCAGAGGACGTCGAAGCAGACGGAAAGCGCGATCTGGAGGCTGACGGCGTCACGCCGAACGATGTGGTGTGCGGGATCGCCGCGAGTCGGCGTACCCCCTACGTGGTGGGCGCTGTGGAATATGCCCGATCGCTAGGGTGCCGCACCCTCTTCGTCACCTGCAACCCACGGTCAGAATTCAACCTTGATGTTGACGTGGCCATCTGCCCGGTGGTCGGCCCCGAGGTCATCATGGGTTCTACGCGTATGAAGGCCGGGACGGCGCAGAAGCTCGTTCTCAACATGATCACGACGGCGTCGATGGTTCGGTTGGGCAAGGTCTATCACAACATGATGATCGATCTGCAGATGACCAGCAAGAAGCTCGTCGAGCGATCAAAACGCGTCGTCATGATGGTGACGGGTGTGGACTACGACGAGGCGGCAGCCGTGCTGGAGACGGCGGGTGGACACGTAAAGACGGCCCTGGTGATGATTCTAGGTAACGTATCGCTCGATGAGGCGCGGGCGCGGCTCGCGAGCAGCAGCGGATTCGTTCGCGCCGCCATCGAGTAACTTCACCTATGTTTCCCGTGAAACATCGAGGCCGGATGACCTGCCCGTGTGCCTATGTTTCCCGTGAAACATGACAATCGGATCGCGTGCCATCGTGCACACGTTTCCCGTGAAACCGCGTGACAAAATTTGGGATTGCTTCCCCGGAAGCCAGTAGACAGCGTTCACGCCCCTGGCGGGTCAGCGGGGTTCAACAACTCGTCTCCGGAGCGTTCTCATCGATGCATTGAACCGGTGGCGTTCATCCGAGTAAGCGTCCACGTTCTCAACTCCCACCAGAAACTTCTACCGTGCGGCTGGCCGAAGTTAAGCAGCTTGTCGCCGCGAGCGGCGGCGTCGCCGAGCTTGTTGATGCTCTCGGCGGCACGGTCGAGCAACGCGCTCCCGTCACTGTACGCAATGCGTCCGGCTCCTTGCCGGCATTCGTGATTTCGGCCCTTTTTGACGCAGTCGACGCCACAATCCTTTGCGTCACGCCGGATCCCGATTCAGCAGCGTTCCTGGAGTCCGACCTGGAACAGCTGCACGAAAACCTCGACGACGTCCTCTTCTTCCCGCCAACGGGCTACAAGCCATTTGACGAAGAACAACTGCACGACCCCGCGGGACTCATCACACGCGCCGACGCGCTTCAGGCTATCGTAAGAAACCCCCGGCGGATCATTGTGGCCAGCGCGGATGCCATCTTTGAGAAAGTGCCCGAGCGGAGAACCCTCGAAGAAGAGTCTGTTCGGGTAAGCGTGGGGGACACCTGGAAACCGCAGGACCTCATCGACCACCTCGTGTCGCACGCATTCGAGCATGTGGAATTCATTGAAGAGCCGGGGCAGTTGGCCCTGCGCGGCGGCATCCTCGACGTATATCCTTTCGCTGGGGATTTCCCGTTCCGCCTGGAATTTTTCGGAGACGAAGTGGATTCGATTCGGGAGATCGACATCCACACGCAGCGCTCCGTGAGTCGTGTCAGCGAATGCTATCTCGTCCCGAATCTCGAGCGTCCCGGCGCAACCATCGGTCCATACGCCCCGCTCTTTGATTTCCTCGGTGAGGGCGCAATCGTCATAACGGTTGATGAACAGTTGCTGGAGGAGCGGTTGGATGAACTGTATGAATCCGCACAGGCTGCACGGGGCGAGGCACTGGAAAGGGCCGTTGGCTCCGAAGACAGCAGGGGCCTGGAGGGCCGGGACCCCCATGCAGGCGAGGAAGGTGAGAACGAAACCGCGAACTCCGAGCCCGGTGCCTCGCCCCAGCCCCTGCCAGCGGTAGCCGACGTGTACCTCGACCGCGCGACCTTCACGACTCGTCAACAGCGCTTTCGTCGGGTCGGGTTCGGATCTGCATTTGGTGGGAAGAATGGGCTAGCCATATCGATCGGCGGCCGACCTCAGCCCAGCTTCAACAGCAGTATCAAATTGCTCAAGAAGCAACTGGTAACGCTGGCTGACCAACAAATCAAAACGATCATTCTATGCGATAGCAGTGGGCAATTGAGTCGCCTGGAGGATCTTCTGGAGCACGAGCTGGCGTCGCTCCATCTCGAACTCCGTCTGGATTCACTCCACGAAGGATTCGAACTGCCGAAAGCCGGGATCGCGCTCTACACCGACCACCAGATCTTCGACCGCTATCACCGCCCGTCCACACGGCGACGCGCCAAGCGCAAGGGCGGCATCAGCCTGCGCGAACTTCGCAACCTCACGCCCGGCGACTTCGTGGTGCACGTCGACTATGGAATCGGGCGCTTCGCCGGGCTCAAGAAGGTCCGCGTTCGTGACCGCTATCAGGAGAGCGTAAGGCTCGAGTACCGAGACGACGACGTGCTGTACGTCAACATCAACGCACTACACAAGCTCCATCGCTATACCGGCAAGGAAGGTCACCGTCCGCGACTTACCAAGCTCGGCTCCGGACAGTGGGAGAAGACGAAGGCACGGACCAAGAAGCGCGTCAAGGACATCGCTCGCGACCTGATCAAGATCTACGCCCGCCGAGTCGCCACGCCTGGCTACGCCTTCCCGCCGGACACACTGTGGCAACGGGAGATGGAGGCTTCCTTCCAGTACGAGGACACCCCCGACCAGGGAACAGCCGCCGAGGCCGTCAAGGCGGACATGGAGAAACCGACACCTATGGACCGGCTCGTATGCGGTGACGTCGGATTCGGCAAGACGGAAATCGCGGTGCGGGCTGCCTTCAAGGCCGTGCAAGACGGAAAGCAAGTCGCCGTCCTCGTGCCAACCACCATTCTCGCGTCCCAGCATTACGAGACGTTCAACGATCGGCTGGGCCGTTATCCCGTATCTGTCGAGGTCATCTCCCGATTCCGCTCGAAAGACGACCAGAGCAAGGTGATAGAAGGCCTTGAGAGGGGAGAGGTCGACATCGTGATCGGGACGCACCGCTTGACCTCGAAGGACATCCGGTTCAAGAATCTCGGCCTCATCATTATCGATGAAGAACAGCGCTTTGGCGTCGCAGCAAAAGAAAAGCTGCGAGCCCTCCGCGCTGAAGTCGACACGCTCACACTCACCGCCACACCGATCCCGCGCACGCTCCAGTTTTCACTCATGGGCGCGCGCGACCTCTCGATCGTCGCGACGCCACCGCCAAACCGCCAACCGATCGCGACCGAGATCCACACGTTCGACAAACATCTCATCCGCGATGCGATCCGCTACGAGTTGGCCAGAGACGGGCAGGTGTTCTTCATCCACAATAGGGTGCAGTCCATCGAGGAGGTCTCCGCAATGCTTCGATCGCTGCTACCCGGGGTTCGGATTCAGGTGGCACACGGACAGATGAAGGCGTCCACGCTCGAGCGCGTCATGTTCGATTTCAAGAACGGCAAGTTCGACGTCCTCGTGAGCACGAACATCATCGAAAATGGACTCGATATCGCCAACGCCAACACGATGATCATCAATCGTGCCGACCGCTTTGGCCTTGCCGAACTGCACCAGCTACGCGGCCGCGTCGGACGCTCCAACCGGAAGGCTTTCTGCTACCTCCTCGTGCCCTCCATCCATGGCCTGACCCGCGAGGCTCGCCAACGCCTGCAGGCCGTCGAGGAGTTCAGTGACCTTGGCAGCGGCTTCAACCTCGCCATGCGCGACCTCGACATACGCGGGGCCGGCAGCATGCTGGGTGCCGAGCAGAGCGGTTTCATAGAAGATGTGGGGTTTGAAACCTACCATCGTATTCTGGATGAAGCGGTCCAGGAACTACGGTCGGAAGAGTTCTCCGATGTGTTCGAAGGTGCTCCGCCACCGATGGCCGCAGAGACATCCGTCGACCTGGAAGAACCGGCGCTGATTCCCGATAACTATCTGTCCGACAACGTAGAACGGCTCAACATGTACCGACGCATCAGCGAAGCATCGAGCGTCGGTTCGCTGCAGGCAATCACGGAAGAACTGGCCGACCGGTTCGGCTCACCACCGCCCGAAGTAGACAACCTGATGATTGCCATGGAGCTTCGGATACTTGGACAGAGCCTACGCTTGACCAGGGTAGCCTACAAGAACCAACGACTCTTTCTTTCCATCCCAAAAACAGACGACGACCCGCACTTCTACCAGACTATCTTCCATCCATTGCTGGCCGCCGCCGCCGACCTCGATCGGCGCTACGTCGTCAAGGAGTCGAAGAAAGGGACGACGCGCATCATTGTTCAGGAGGTAGACCGACTGGAAGATGCAATTGAAATCCTTCGCGCGATTGCGGCTAGCATTTCGACGGTCACTGCTGAGACTGTCGCGTGACGAAGGATAGTCCGGCTCTCCCGACCATTCCGCGATGTGTCCACGCCGCGAAGTCAACGCAGCATTTCGATGGCGACGGCTACTTCCTGATCACCCCGACCGGTAAAGCGCGGCGAGCTGTTTGGCCTCTTTCTGCACCTTCGTCATCAACTCCTTCGGCTCCAGCACTTTTGCGTGCATCCCGAACCGCAGAAGCCAGCGTGCCACATAAGCCAAGTTGTCGAAGCCGAACGTCACCACAAAGCCGCCGTCGACGCTTTCCTCTGACCGAATGCGCGCGGGAATGGAACGCCGCGCGTGTCCATAACTCTCCGAATCAAAGAAGACACGAATCGTTCGCTCCTCCTCCGCATCAAAGGACTCCTGT
>JBFIPX010000033.1:0-22683 GCA_041609895.1 Rhodothermales bacterium | reverse complement strand
GGCGACGAGACGTCCGTGCATCCGACTGTCGGGGGCGCGAGCGCACCGGTGCCCACGTACAAGACCCGGTCAGCGGCGATCGACGCGGTTGCATCGATTGAAGCGAAGTTTGGACCAGTCGACCTCGCCGCTGCTATCGACGATGCCCGGGTTCACATGGAAGCCTTGGGCTTGGTCAACCGAGAGATATTTGTCATTTCTGACTTTCAGGAATCGACCGTCGGTGCCGTCCCGCTCCAATCAATGGCGACCAGTGCGCCGGTACGCCTGATCCACATAGGTAAGCCAGGTCCTGTTTCGAATGCGTCGGTGGAGGCGGTCGAAATTGTCAGTCAGATAGTCGAGCGCAACCAACCGGTTCGCCTTCGTGCTGTGATCTCCTCCAGGGCCTCTGGCGGCATGCCGTCCACGATTGCTAGCGTGTTCCTTGAGGGAGAACGAGTCGCGCAGTCGAGCGTCGAGGCATCGGAGGACGCGCCGACAGTCGTGGAGTTTGCTGTTACGCCGCGATCGTCTGGCTGGCTTCATGGCGAAGTCCGGATTGAGGACGACGACTTTCCTGTCGACAACTCGAGGTACTTCACCCTGTTTGTTCCGGAGGAGCGTAGCGTCCTGTTAGTCACAGGGGCTTCGTTTCAGTCGGACTACCTTAAGCTGGTACTGTCCTCGCGCCTCGCACCTGGCAGAACGCGTTTTGACATCTCGACGATACCGTCTTCGGCCTTGTCTGCCGCTGCGATTTCCGATTATGATGTTGTCGTCGTCGCCGGCGTCAACAGCTTTTCGTCCGGCGAGATTTCGTTGGTCGCCGACTACGCGCGTCAAGGCGGCGGCGTGCTGCTATTCCCTCCGATGTCTACCGACGGTGGCAACTTCGATGAGGTGCTCGCGGCTTTGGACGGCGGGGGAATCATTACGCTCGTACAGGCTGGACGCGGCGAGTCCGTAGCGGAGGTCGACTTCGTTGATCTGGACCACCCACTTTTTGAGGGCGTGTTTGACGGAGACGATAGCCGAGGGACGCGTCGTGTTGAACGTACCGAGGTATTTCGATATGTCGATTACCGAACGCAGCATCCGGGTGAGCAAACGCTGATGAGGCTTTCCACGGGCAGTCCCTTCCTGCAGGAGATGAGGCCGGGCAGCGGTCGCGTGTTGTTTGTCGCAACACTTCCCGATCCTGCATGGTCAACTCTCCCGGTTCGCGGGCTCTTCGTGCCGCTCCTGTTCCGTTCAGTCCATTACCTGGCTTCAGGAGACGCGGCCGCTGTCGGCGAAGTAACGTTCGGCCAGGATCGGGAGGTCAGGATAGCGGGAACGGTGCGGGGCGAACAGGTAACCGTTCGAGCTAATGAAGTAGATATGGTGCCCCCCCAACGGTCTGTTTTCGGTGGTACCTTGGTGACGATTGGTTCGGGACTGTCGACTCCCGGTATCGTTGACCTTGTCGTCGGCGAGGAGGTCGTTCGTCGCGTTGCCGTCAACGCGGATCCTGCCGAATTCGACCTGGAGCTTCTTGACGTTGCCGAGGCCGCGCTAAGGCTCGGTGGTGAGGATGCGGGCGTAGTCACGCTAGCACGAGGAGGCGAGGGAACGAGTCTCGCGGACACGGTACGCGTTCTTCGCACGGGTGTAGAACTTTGGAACGTCTTCTTGATGCTCGCGTTGGCATTTTTGCTTGCCGAGATGTTTGTCAGCCGACATTGGAATCCGGAAGCCAAATCCGATTAATTGGGCTCTCCCACTTGACGGATGGTTCGCGATCAGATCAAATCAAGGCTTGCCCATGTCGGCAGGATCCGAAATCCTCGACTTCCTTCAAGTAGTAATTGTACTTGGCTTCATCGGCATCACGTCGATGTTTTTGACGCTTACGGTGATCAATCGTCATCGTGTGAGCGGCGTGGTATTCGAATTTCCCACCGGCCGCCTTTTCGGATTTCCGCTACGGCCATTCGTGTTTGCCGTAATCGTAACAGTGCTATTTGTCGCGGGTATCTTTCGCAACTTCGCGATGTCGCCAGTAGGCTGGCTAGGCTATCTCGTCGGCGCACTGTTTTGGGGCGCAGCCTCGTTCTTTGCTACGTCCGTACTCGTCACTGAGTCCGGCCTGATCAAGAATCTCGCTAGCAAGCGAGGCTCGATCTCATGGGGACAGGTAGAGGATTATTTCGTGCGCAACAGCGCGGGCGGCTGCAAATTCACCTTCGTGTATCGGGACGACGATAATGCACGAAGGCGTTTCGACATCCATGTACCCCGGCCCTACGTTGAGGAATTTGCCGATACGGTCGATGACATCCTGGACCGCAAGTTCCGCGTGCGGCGGACGCAACGGCAGAGCCACGAGCGGCTCGAAGGCTTGTAACCGGCGTCATGCAACACACGCGTGGAACTCGAGTTTAATTGGGCACCTGTTCACATCAGTAGCAATCGTTGTTCAGTAACGGTACCGAAAAACGGGAGACAGCAATACTGGTAGGCGTCGTACTGCCGTCTATCGCGTCCTGGGAAATAGACGATTCCCTCGACGAACTTGGTCTCCTCGCAGATACGGCGGGCGCTGACGTCACGGATCGGGTCGTCCAGACGCTCGCCACCATCAATCCGGCCACCTACATCGGTAAGGGAAAGGTTCAGGAGCTGAAAGGGCTCGTGAAGATGCGCGAGGCGGACCTCGTGATCTTTGACGACGATCTCGCGCCGGTACAAATTCGTAATCTCGAACGCCAGCTCGCGTGCAAACTCCTTGATCGTTCGGGCCTGATTCTGGACATCTTTGCCGGCCGCGCGAAGACCGCGGTCGCAAAGACGCAAGTGGAACTGGCCCAACTGGATTACCTGCGAACGCGACTTACGCGCCAGTGGACCCACCTTTCCCGCCAGAAAGGTGGTATCGGAACCAAGGGTCCGGGAGAAACGCAGATCGAGACCGACCGCCGACTCATCGGTCATCGCATCGCTACGCTCAAAGAGCGTCTCGACAAGATTGATCGTCAGCGAACAACGCAGCGGAAAGGCCGCAACGCATATACGAGGGTGTCGCTGGTCGGCTACACCAACGCCGGCAAGTCTACGCTCATGAACCTCCTTGCCGAAACCGCGGTTCTAGCTGAGGATCGGCTGTTCGCGACACTCGACGCGACAACCCGCCTGGCTACGCTCGCTCCGAACAAACAGGTGTTGCTCTCCGACACCGTCGGCTTCATTCGAAAGTTGCCGCACAAACTCATTGAGAGTTTCAAGAGCACGCTCGACGAGGTCCGTGAGTCGGACGTACTGATTCATGTGGTCGACATTACGCATCCCGGATACCGCGACCAGATCACAGTGGTCAACGAAACCCTTCGAGAGCTGGGAGTCGCTGACAAACCCACACTGATGGTCTTTAACAAGATCGATGCTCTTAAAGAGAAGGGGCTTATCGAAGCACTCCGATCCGAGCATCCTAATGCCGCGTTTGCCTCAGGCCTTCGAGGCATCGGACTGGAAGCACTCAAGGAGAAGCTGCTCGGCATTGTCGAGCAGGATTTCGTCGAGCGCGTCGTATATATACCCGTCACGCACAGCCGCGCGATCTCGCGAATTCACGAGGCCGCTGAGGTTTTGGAAGAGGAGTACCTGTTCGCAGGCACCGAAGGCGACGGTGCAGCGATTGCCGCCGTGAAGATCCGTTTCCGCATTTCCCCCGGCCTTCACTCGCGGTTGGAGTCGGACCTGAAGAAGATTGCGATTTCGGCGTAGATGGAACATGCCAGCCGTCCGTTTGGTTCGGACGGACGGTGAGTGGGGCGTGCACCGTGGCTATCCGAATCGTCCTGCTTTGTGGCCCAACCATTCACGGTGCTCCGCTTCGCAAGCCAGTTGGGCACGACACTTGCATAGATTTGCTCAGAGACCACCGCCAAGTAGTACGGTCCCAAAAATGAGGCAGACCGCCTCACGCATGCGACAGGCTGATGACGATTGACAAGCTCATAAGTCACTCTGTGCCACCGTTGACCCCGACGGACACGGTGGAGTTTGCCCTGTCGCTGCTCCTCGAACTTAGGATACGACACCTTCCCGTGGTTGAAAGTGACGGTACGGTTGTCGGAATCATCTCCGAAGAACGTCTGCTGGATGCCAAAGGGCCCGACGCGCGGGTGTCAGAGTTCGTGGCTGCTCAGCCGATCTCTGCGACGACGGACCAACATGTCTTCGACGTAGCTAAAATACTCGTTCAACACGACCTGACGACCCTTCCGGTTCTCGATCCGTCCGGAAGATATCTGGGTGTCGTCAAGCGGTACGACATTATGGATCAGTTTGCCCGCATGCTCGCTACACACGAGATAGGTGCCATCCTGGCGCTGGAGGTTTCGCCGAAGGACTACTCGCTCTCCAAGCTTGTCTATTCGATCGAGCAAGCAAACGTGCAGGTGCTGTCCATAGCCACGGAATTTCCGGACAAGAACGAGGGGGTCGTGTCCATCACCCTCAAGCTGAACACGAACGAAACGGCGCGTGTACGGCATGTCCTTGAACACCAGGGGTACAGAATCGTAGCGTCGTTTAGCGAGGACGAAGATGATGAGGAGTTTCGGCATCGGGTGCAGGAATTCATGCGCTATCTCGAGGTATAGCGCTTGAACTTCGATGATCCAGAGGATGGGCAACCGCAGCGTGTAACGCTGAGCGCACTGACCCTTTTGGCCGCGGCCGATTTCGTTGTGGATTTTGGGGATGGCCGCAAAAACAGACGCGACTATTCGGAGCAGGAGGCAGATCGGAGCCGCGGAAAAGCTTGGCGGCTGTCAATCGAGGCAAGCGTGCTGTGCTCCCGAATTCGACACTTTGTCGCGCTCGCGCAGGCGCCCGAAGACAGCCTGGTGTCCGATGTGCATTTATTCGAACTATTGCGGGCAGTGAATGCCTGCAATTACCGCCTTCGGCTGCTGCATCAAACCCTGATGAGTTTGTATCCCGCGGTTACCGCGGAGCTCGTCGAGTCGGTTCGTCTTGCTACCATTGATTTCGAAGCTTTGGCGGATCCGTGGGGCGCGTCATCGGATGCGTGGAACGGAGCGCTGGCGCGAACGACAGGAATGCTGATTTCGGTTCAATCCGCGCTTTCCGAGCGGGGCGACTGAACGCGCGGGGCGGGTCAAAATTATACATTGCCCACGAACTCTCGTAGGCGGTAATCTGCCTGCTTTTTCGTACATTATATAGTCTGTAGTGCAGGTTTTTGCGCACTGCAGCTCCCCTACGGCATCCCACCGTGCATTGACCAAAACGACTTGTGATGGATCCCAAGAAGCAAGCGGCCGCATCCGCCTATGCGGCGTCAAATATTCAGATTCTCGAAGGTCTGGAGGCAGTCCGAAAACGCCCCGCCATGTACATCGGGGACGTCAGTGTCCGGGGGCTTCACCACCTCGTATATGAGGTTGTGGACAACTCGATCGACGAGGCTATGGCCGGCTACTGCGATCAGATAGAGGTCGTCATCGAAGCCGACAACTCGGTGAGAGTCTCTGATAACGGCCGCGGCATTCCCGTCGATCTCCATCCGTCGGAGAACAGGTCCGCTCTGGAGGTCGTGATGACGACGCTTCATGCCGGCGGAAAGTTCGATAAGGATACCTACAAGGTTTCAGGTGGTCTCCACGGCGTAGGCGTTTCATGCGTCAATGCACTTTCGGAGAAGCTGGTGGCGACCGTTCGCCGTGATGGTTTCGTGTGGCGGCAGGAGTACGCCAAGGGGATTCCGCTGCATCCGGTCCGGCAGGTGCGCGAAATGACGGACGACGAGTCCACCGGTACGCAAGTACAGTTCTGGCCGGACGCCGGAATCTTTCAGGCTACGGACTTCCGGTTTGACACGCTCGCGGACCGGCTGCGAGAGCTTGCATATCTGAACAAGACCGTCTTCATCTCCATCGAGGACCAGCGCGAGGAGGAAGAGCACCTGCTTCGCGACGAATATCACTTCGAGGGCGGAATCGTCGAGTTTGTCGACTATTTGGACGAAGCGCGTACCCCCATCCATTCTGAGGTTATTTACATCGGCGACGAAACGGGCGACGTGCCCGTCGAGGTGGCCATGCGATACAACCAGGTATTCGCGGAGAACGTCCTCTCCTTCGTGAATAACATCAACACACACGAGGGTGGCACGCACGTATCAGGATTCCGCCGCGCTCTGACGCGCGCTCTAAAGAATTACGCGGACCGCTCAAATCTCCTGAAGAACGTAAAGGTGGAACTTGCGGGCGACGACTTTCGCGAGGGGATCACGGCGGTCCTGTCGGTTAAAGTGGCCGAACCTCAGTTCGAAGGCCAAACGAAATCGAAACTGGGCAACTCTGAAGTGCAGGGTGCTGTCGAGACCATCGTGTACGAGAAGCTTTCCCAGTGGCTAGAGGACAACCCCAGGGAATCGCGACAAATCATCGACAAGGTCGTGCTCGCCGCTCAAGCGCGATCCGCGGCTCGGAAGGCCCGCGAACTCGTGCAGCGGAAGAATGCGTTTACGTCGGGAGGCCTTCCCGGCAAACTGGCGGATTGCGCGTCGAAGAATCCCGAAGAATGCGAATTGTATCTCGTCGAGGGTGACTCCGCCGGCGGGTCGGCAAAGCAGGCACGGGACCGGCATTTCCAGGCGATACTCCCGCTTCGAGGCAAGATTCTAAATGTCGAGAAGGCCCGCCTCGACAAGATTCTCGGTAACGAGGAAATCAAGAACATCATTACCGCATTGGGGACCTCCGGCGTGGCTACACTCGCGGAAGGCTTTAACCTTCCCGGTCTGCGCTACGGAAAGATCATCCTCATGACCGATGCGGACATTGACGGTGCGCACATCCGCACGCTTCTCCTGACGTTCTTCTACCGCCAACTCAGACCACTCGTCGAGCACGGACATATGTACATCGCACTGCCGCCCCTGTATCGGGTCGCAAGAGGCAAGGAGGAGAGGTACGCATGGACCGACGAGCAACTCGCCGAAGTATCGAAGGAGATCAGTAACGACGGCAAGTCCAAGGTGTCGGTTCAGCGGTACAAGGGCCTCGGCGAAATGAATCCGGAACAACTGTGGCAGACAACCATGGATCCAGCGACGAGACGACTGCACCTCGTTACCGTTGAAGACGCAGCTGCAGCTGATCGCGTATTCAGCACGCTCATGGGCGACTCGGTCGAGCCCAGACGCAAGTTCATCGAACGCAATGCCAAGTACGCCACGCTCGACGTGTAAGAGAGCCGGGCGGTGACCGACGAATCGACATATCCAGCCGGGACCGAGAACGGCATCTGTGAGCTTACCGTCGTCGTACCTGTCTTCAACGAGAAGGACTCGCTGGCTGAGCTCGCCGGCGAGATCGACGAGGTGCTGGGCGAGAAGGGAATTACCTACGAAATCGTGTTCGTTGACGACGGTTCGACGGACGGATCGTGGGACGTAGTACAGTCTCTTCATCGACAGAATCCAGCAATCCACGGGATTCGTTTTCGGCGCAACTACGGAAAGTCAGCTGCGCTGTCGGTCGGCTTCAGACAAGCTTCCGGCCGCTACGTAGCTACCCTCGATGCCGACTTGCAGGACAACCCGGCCGAACTGCCAACAATGCTGGAGACCCTCAAGTCGGGGTACGATCTTGTAAGCGGATGGAAGCGCAAACGCCGCGACCCGCTGTCGAAAAAGGTCCCGAGCCGATTCTTTAACTTCGTAACGAGAACAATCTCCGGTATTCCGCTACACGACTTTAATTGCGGTCTGAAGATGTATCGGTCCGACGTAGTCAAGACGGTGCGGGTGTACGGGGAACTTCACCGGTACGTACCACTCCTCGCAAAGTGGGAGGGCTTTGAGCGGATCGCCGAGCAACCGGTTGAACACCGCCCTCGGAAGTATGGTGAAACGAAATTCGGTTTCGAGCGATACGTTCGCGGATTCCTCGATCTACTGACCGTCCTCTTCATGACGCGGTTTGCCCGGCGGCCGATGCATTTCTTCGGAAGCATGGGCACGCTCGCCTTTGTCGGTGGATTCGTGATCAGCCTGTATCTGTCGTATGCAAAGATCGTGCTCGGTCAGCCGCTCGGAAACAGGCCGCTGCTACTGCTCGGGGCGCTGCTCATCCTCGTCGGTGCACAGATGTTTTTGACGGGTCTCCTCGGAGAGATGGTCGTCCGACCGCGGATGGAAAACCCGGATTCGTACGACATCGCGGAGTGGACCTCCGATCAGGAGGTGGCGCGCCACGAAGTCGCCAAAGCTCTACTCCGGCGCTGATGGAGCAGGAGGTCAAGGACCCGACTCGATCGAGCAAACGCATCGCTTTGGTCGGCCCGTCCTTTCCGCATCGGGGCGGAATCGCGCATTTCGTCGACCGGCTGGCTGCCGAGTTGACTACCCTCGGGCATCTGCCGGTCGTCGTGTCTTTCCGCCGACTCTATCCAAACTTGCTCTTCCCCGGGAAGTCGCAGTTTGAGGATACGTCGGACCGATCAGTTCGCCCACGGAAGATCCCCGGATCTCAACTTGCCGTTCTTGACTCGCTCAATCCCTTCTCATGGAGGCGGGCGGCGTTTGAAATCGTTGACCGCAAGTGCGAGATCGTGGTGCTAAATCACTGGCTACCCTTTTTCGCCCCTGCTCTCGGCACCATTGCGCGGAGAGCACGAAAGAAAGGCGTCAAGACAGTCATTGTGGTGCACAATGCGCTTCCGCATGAGCGGCGACCCGGTGACACGAGACTCACGAGATTCCTGCTCAACGCTGGAGACAAACTAATCAGCCTTTCCGAAGAAGTACGTCGTCAGCTGTTGACTGCATTCGATCGGGACTCGGTCGTGGTACCGCATCCAGTCTATGATCACTTCGGTCAGGTTGTCGAGGCCGGCCGGGCTCGCAAAGATCTTGACCTGGCGACCGATGCAAAAGTGATCCTTTTCTTCGGGTTCGTCCGCCGGTACAAGGGACTCGATATACTAATTGAAGCGATGCCGGAGATTGTCGGACGGTTTCCCGATGCGCTTCTTGTAGTAGCGGGTGAATTCTACGACGACGCGACTCCGTACCGGGAATTGGTCCGCCGTCTCGGCGTGTCGAAAAATGTGCGCTTCGAGGAACGGTACATCCCTGCAGAGCGGGTACCCTTCTACTTCAGTGCTTCCGACGTTGTCGTCCAGCCTTATCGGTCGGCGACACAGAGCGGTGTGGCGCAGATCGCTCTACACTATGCCTGTCCCGTCATCACCACCGACGTCGGCGGGCTATCGGAAATCGTGCAGGATGGCGAGACAGGAATCGTGGTGGCTGCTCCGGATTCGAAACTCATTGGCGAGGCCGTCGTGCGATTCTTTGAACACGGCATGCGGGATCGAATGTCGCAGAGCATTGCCTCGTATCGGGAGGGCCGTTCGTGGGAGTCCCTCGTGTCGGAAATAGCGAAGACCTAACCAGTTCCATGCTATACGATCCGATCAAGGACAGGCTCGGAAAGGTGTTTACAGTAGCGCCGCTTCTTCAGCGACTCTTCTATCGGATCCTCGATCTGCTCTTCCTTCGGTCATGGTACGTTCGCCGCGAAGTGCGGGCGATCTTCGACGCGCTCGCCGAACGGGATACTGTTCGCGTCCTCGATGCGGGCACGGGATTCGGACAGTATACCTACTACCTGCTGAGGAGATTTCCGCGGGCGCAGATCCACGCCGTTGACATAAAGGAGGATTATGTAGAAATGGCGGCCCGCTTCATAAGCACTACTGTCCACGCCAGCCGAGCGGGCTTCGCCGTCGACGACCTGACACAGCTGGAGGCGAAAGGCCCTTTCGACGTCATCCTGTCCGTGGATGTCATGGAACACATAGAAGATGATGAAGGTGTCTTCGGGAATTTCGAAAGCGTGCTCGCGCCCGGCGGCTTCGTGCTGATCAACACGCCTTCCGATCGGGGAGGCTCCGCGGTGCAGGATGAAGGCGACCAGAGTTTTATCGGCGAGCATGTCCGCGACGGCTACAGCGTCCGCGACTTGTCAGCCAAGCTGCGACGCGCGGGCTTGACGACGGTGAAGGCCGTGTACACGTACGGGACGTTTGGATCGGCTGCATGGCGCATCAGCATCCAGATTCCGATGATGATGCTTTCCGCGACGTGGCTTTCGCTCATCGTTCTGATTCCCTACTACTTGATCGTACTTCCTGTCGCCGTTGTCCTCAACACGCTGGATGTCCAGTCGGAGAATAGAACCGGCACCGGTCTTCTGGTACTGGCGCAGAAAAGCTTCGGCGAGTTAGTTCCAAAGCAGACCGATGAGGCTGGCGCGGCGTTGAACTGAAGAGCTGCCGTTTTGTATCTTTATCGGGCCGTTCTAGTTAGACGCCCGCGGCCGCCATCCCTCGGCGGTCGGAATAGCTTGACCGTTCTTCATCAACTCCGGGCAGTCCTGTGCAGACCAAGTACATCTTCGTAACAGGCGGCGTGACGTCGTCCCTCGGCAAGGGCATTTTTTGCGCCTCTCTCGGCCGCCTGCTGGAGGGACACGGCTTGCGGGTCACAATTCAGAAGTTCGACCCGTACATCAACGTCGATCCGGGGACGATGAATCCGTTCGAGCATGGCGAGGTCTACGTGACAAGTGATGGTGCCGAGACGGATCTCGACCTCGGCCATTACGAGCGCTTCCTGGGAATCCCGACCAGCCAGGCCAACAATGTCACGACCGGTCGAATCTACCTGGAGGTAATCACGAAGGAGCGCGCCGGCGCCTACCTCGGCAAGACCGTCCAAGTCGTGCCACACATCATCGACGAGATCAAGCACTGGATGCTGAAGCTCGGCGAGACCGGCGAGTTCGACGTCGTGCTGACCGAGATAGGTGGTACCGTCGGTGACATCGAAAGCCAGCCATACCTTGAAGCTATCCGCCAGCTCCGGTACGATCTCGGCCCGAGGAATACGCTAAATGTGCATCTCACGCTGGTACCCTACCTGGCGGCCGCGGGCGAGCTGAAGACCAAGCCGACGCAGCATTCGGTGAAGACCCTGCTATCGCATGGTCTGCAGCCGGACATCCTCGTATGCCGGTCTGAATACCCCCTGGACACTGACCTGCGCCGAAAGCTGGCGCTATTCTGTAACGTGGAACCGCGAGCGGTCAAGGCGGCCCGCGATGCAGAGTCCATCTACGAGGTACCTCTTCTGCTCAAGGAAGAAGGAATGGACGAACTGGTGGTCGAGCGGCTGCATATCAAGGGCGACACCGACCGCGACTCCTTCCTGGATGAGCCCGATCTCAAAGAGTGGATCGAGTTTCTCTCCCGACTCAAGGAGCCCGAGGATACAGTCAAGGTTGCTCTCGTAGGCAAGTACGTGACGCACCAGGATGCCTACAAATCGATATCCGAGAGTTTCATTCTCGCGGGCGCCGCGAACAGGGTTAAGGTTGACCTGAAGTTGATCCTGTCGGACGATTTGAATGCCGACAATGTGGACGAACTGCTCGGCGACGTCGGAGGCATCCTCGTTGCACCCGGGTTCGGTGAACGTGGCATCGACGGCAAACTGGAGGCGATTCGGTTTGCGCGCGAAAATGACGTGCCCTTCTTCGGAATCTGCCTCGGGATGCAATGTGCCGTCATCGAGTTTGCTCGTAACGTTTGCGAGTGGGAAGACGCGCATTCAACAGAGTTCGACGCCGAGACGAAACACCCTGTCATCGACCTGATGGAGGAGCAGAAGCGAATCGCCGACAAGGGGGGAACGATGCGTCTGGGCTCCTACGAATGCTTTCTGCTCGAGGGATCTCGTGTACGCGAAATCTACGGCGAGTCAGAGGTCACGGAACGTCATCGGCATCGCTTCGAGGTGAACAACGTGCTCAGATACAAACTGCTGGAGCACGGGATGCAGTTTACCGGGGTCAACGTGGCGCGGGACCTCGTAGAGATCGTCGAGTTAAGCGACAAGCGTTGGTTTGTAGGCGTACAGTTTCATCCCGAGTATCGAAGCCAGGTTGGACATCCGCACCCTCTGTTCAAGTCTTTCGTCAAGGCGAGCGCCGAATATGCGCGCGACAAAGACATGCTTGTCGCTCCCGAGTCGCTGCAGCGACGTAACGGCGCCAAGCTCGCTACGGCGAACATCTAACTCCGCCTAACGGTAGTCGACGGGCAGTCGAGCCGGCCGGGCAGCAGTTCGAGTCGACCTGAATTGATGGACGCTCAGCATTCGGCGCCATCCCATCCGCGCTAGCGGACCTCTCCGACGTCGCGGCACGGGCCGACTGAAGTCTACGTGGTCCAGTCGGACCTGGTCTTACGAACACCTCATCAGGAGCCGCCTGTACCATTGTGCGACACACATATATCGCACAGTAGCTATCTCCAACAAAATTAATGTTAAACGCCCCGCATCTCTTGACATTCGCATCTCATGGTGTACCTTTGATCCTTCGGTGGGGAATTGTGGGGAATAATCCCAGATCTTCCCATGTGCGTGTGTAACTGGTTTATCGCTAGCCCATGGCAGGGTTCAAGGGACAGGCAGAGTATTCCGTCGACAGCAAGGGTCGGGTTGCCGTCCCTGCCAAGATGAGAAGCGTCCTGAAGCCGGAGGCCAAGAGCACGTTTACGCTGACGCGTGGATTCGAGAAATGCATCTTCGGATATCCACAAGATCGCTGGGAGGAGATGGAGGATGACATGAGCGCGCTCAACACCTACGTCACGAAGTCGCGTGACTTCATACGTGGCATCCTGATGTGGGCGGAGGAAGTCTCGTTAGACGGCCAGGGGCGAATCGGATTGCCGAAGCCTCTGATCGAGTTCGCAGACATCAAGGATCGCGCTCTCATCATCGGAGCCCTTGACCACATTGAAATATGGAATCCCGAGCACTTTGAGGCCTACCTCAAGAGCCAGGAAGTAGACTACCAGACTCTCGCCGAGAGCGTCATGGGTCGGGAATGACCTCTGAAGCCACCGGCGGTGAGTCCGGGCGTGACTACGGAAGCGAAGCGCGACGCTACGCAACCGGATACCACGCACCTGTTCTTTGCAAAGCTGTTGTAGACGGTCTTATCACGGACCGGAGTGGTATCTACGTAGACGGCACACTGGGCGGTGGGGGGCATGCAGCTGCATTGCTCGACGCCCTTGACGAGAATGGTCGCGTCATCGGTATTGACCGTGACGATGCGGCACGTGCCGAAGTGCAGCGGCGTCTGGCACAACAGATACGCGCAGGTCGTCTGGTACTTCTCGGTGGAGACTTCCGCGATTTGGAATCGCATCTTGAAACGGTTGGCGTTGAGTCGGTCGACGGGGTGCTCCTTGATCTGGGAGTGTCTTCACGTCAGCTGGACGACGCGGCGCGTGGCTTCAGCTACGCACGGAGCGGTGCCCTCGACATGCGAATGGGTCCCGCCGGCACGACCGCGGCCGACATCGTTAACGATGCGCCGGAAGCGGAGCTCGCATTAATTCTCCGCGCGTATGGAGAGGAGCGGCGTGCCCGCCGTATCGCAAAAGCCATCATAGCCGCCCGTCCAGTAAGCACTACGAGTCAGCTGGCGGACGCAGTTCGATCGTGCGTTCCCAAAGCCGACGAAATCAAGTCGCTTTCGCGCGTCTTCCAGGCGTTGCGCATCGTGGTCAATGATGAATTGGCTGCACTTGAAAGTGTACTCGAGTCGGCGACCCGCATAGTTCGAAGCGGGGGTCGCCTTGCAGTCATCAGCTACCACTCACTCGAAGATCGGCGTGTCAAGCGGTACCTCCGCTTCGGCACTTTTACCGGCCAACCCGTGAAGGACCTCTACGGCAATGTGCAAACTCCCTGGAGTCCCATCGCGCCGAGACTGATTCGTCCGGGCGCCGAAGAGATCGAGTTCAACGCTCGGTCACGAAGCGCGCGCCTTCGAATTGCAGAGCGCACCGACTTCACGGACAGGGAGTCCCCCACTTGAACAGCCCATGCGGCAACGCAGGCCAGACATTAAACCCAGGAGTTGGGCGATGCCTGTCGCTAAAAAGACGAATAAGAAGAAGACGACGAAGTCGCGGCGCGAGCCGTCGACCGTCACTGTCAATGCATCCCGCCGGTCACGCAAAGCGAGCCGGTCGAGATCGGCGACTGTGGTTACGGTCGGTGGCCGGGCTTCCCGGTCCGCGGCATCCGAATCGGGCTCGCGTTCCTCGAAGCACAAGAGTGGGAAGGATCACGGCGATCTGCCGAGCTGGGGCAAACTCGAGTCCAAGGCGAATCGGAAAGTAAAGACGCCCCCGCGCCAGCCTCTGCTGGACGCCGTACCGACCGTTCGATTCGCTCTGATACTCGCTCTGGTCGCCGGCGCATTCACGTTGTACGTAGGGCACGTCCATGCCACGCAAGAGGTGCTGGCAAATACGCAGGAAGCGCGAAAGGCCAATCATCGGCTGCACCTGAAATACAATCGGGTGAAGGGCGAATACGATGGGCTGACAGGTCCGGCGGCTATTCATCGCCGCGCGTCGATGCTTGGCCTGATCGAAGACGCCGCATACGGGCGAACCATCATCATCGATGACTGAAGAAGGCACTTGAAACCGAAGGATCAAATACTGGCAAGGATGTACGTGGTGCTGACGCTTCTCAGCATCCTGCCGGCGCTCGTCGGTCTGCAAGTGCTTCGGATCCACGCATACGATGGCGCCGAGTTGCGAAAGAAGGGAAGTAAGCAGGCCAGTTCTGCTCAAGTAATTACAGCGGTCCGCGGTGCGATTCTGGACCGCGAAGGACGCACTCTGGCAGTAAATGCCGCTCGCTACAATCTCGCGCTGGACCCCACCGTTCCCGGGTTCGCAGCCGACAGGGCGAGGTTTATCTCCTCGCTGTCCCGCGTGACGGGTGCTTCCCGTCAGTCGATCGCGCGCAGCATCGATCGACGCAAGAGTCTGAAGTACGTGATGCTGCGCCGCGGGCTCCGCGAGGATGTAAAGGAAGCTATCGAGTCCTGGAATGTGCCGGGTGTGATTCTCGAACCGGACTACGCCCGCCGTTACAACTACGGCACGACGCTCTCCCACGTGCTCGGCCATGTGAATTCGGACGGCAACGGTACCGCGGGACTCGAACTCAAATACAACGACATCCTTCGGGGTGAGGATGGACGTCGCGTGGTCAAACGTGACCGGCGTGGAAATATCAAGGTCTCTGTAGATGGATCGGTCGTGAATCCCCAGGATGGCGAGTCTCTCGTCCTGACGATCGACCTGATCCGCCAAACCATAGTCGAAGAAGAACTCGCGAGTGGCGTAGAAGAGTCCGGCTCGAACTGGGGCACGGCAATAGCCATGGATCCCAACACTGGTGCCGTACTGGCGATGGCGAACTTTCCCACCTATGATCCCAACAGGCCCGGGCGTTATCCCACCGAAGCCCGGCGGAATCATGCCATCACCGACCGGATCGAGCCGGGCTCAACCTTTAAACTCGTCTCAGCCGTCGCCTCGCTCGAGCAGGGAGTGGTCTCGCTCGACGATTCGATCGACACCGGAAACGGGTACCGCGTTTTCGGTCGACGAGAACTCCGTGACACGCACGGTCACGGACGAATCTCTTTCCAAGAGGTCATCGCCGTCTCTAGCAACATCGGTATCGCGGAGGCCGTCAAGGAGCTGGACGGCGGTGACCTCTACCAGTATGCGCGTAACCTGGGTTTCGGTCAGCCGACGTGGATCGACCTGCCCGGGGAGGTAAGCGGATCACTCAAAAAGCCTTCCGCCTGGAGCGGCACCACCAAGACGTCAGTAAGCATTGGATATGAAGTGGATGTTACCCCGATCCAGTTGCTTACCGCCTACTGCGCGCTGGCGAACGGCGGACTCCTGGTGCGGCCTTTCCTGCTGCAGGAGCGGCGCAATTACGCTGGCGCAACGGTGTGGCAGGCCAGACAAGATTCCATTCGACGTGCTTTCAAGCGAAAGACTGCTCGCAAGCTACTTCCTGCTTTTGAGCGAGTGGTCAATGAGGGCACCGCGGAATCCGCACAGATCAGAGGTGTACGGGTAGCGGGCAAGACGGGCACTGCGTGGAAGGTACACGGAGGGTCTTATTCACGATCGAAAGCGAGGGCATCCTTCGTGGGGTTCTTTCCCGCAGACAACCCGCGCGTCGCCTTGATCGTAGTCCTCGACGAACCGGAAACGAGCATCTATGGCGGAGCCACCGCCGCCCCGATCTTTCAGCGTATCGCGGATCGCTGGATAAGCACATTCCCCGACCTTGCCCGCGAACGCTCGATCGCGCTCGCCGAGGACGCGCAGAGCGCATCCACGGAGAGCTCTTCAGCTGATGCCTCCCTAACGAGTCTTCCGGACGTAAATGGTTTACCCGCCGCCGTAGCCGCTTCGAAAATTCTCGCGCATGGCTACGCGGTAGATCCGCCGGACACGGAGGATGCTGTCCTGAACGTAGTCAGGCAGAGTCCCCGACCCGGTCGGGGCGTGCGCCGCGGCGCACAGATCCGTCTGGCAGTGGATCATGGTTCGGCGGACGAGGCTGCCTTAGCCCGAATGCCGAACCTCGAAGGTCTTAGCGCACGCCAGGCGACCTTTTGGTTGACCAAGCTCGGTGTGCGAACTCGGGTTGAAGGGCATGGGCGCGTGGTGAGTCAGTCACCGCAGGCGGGCAGTGACCTTCAGAAGAATGCTGTCATCAGATGCAAGTAGACGTCGCATATAAGCGTGACGCTGCGACCGAACACCGGGACGGTGACGTGTCGGAGGCACGGAAACCCGGCGATGAAAGGTCTAATCACGCTTACGGATAGACTCCGGCGGCGGGGCCTGCTTGCTGAAGCTGACCCGTTTGACAAGGATGTTCAGATCGACCGGCTGGTCAACGACAGCCGGACGGTCGGGCCGAATGCGATGTTCGTTGCCATAAAAGGTGATGAGGCGGACGGTCACCTGTTCATTGATAAGGCTGTAGAAAACGGAGCTATCGCCATCGTGTGCGAAACGGTGCCGGGTGTGTTGCGAAATCGCCACCCCGGCATCGTCTTCGCCACGGTAACCGATTCACGGACCGCGTGGGCCGAGCTATGCGCCGAATTCTTGGACAACCCAGCAGAGGAACTCACTCTGGTGGGGATAACAGGTACCAATGGGAAAAGCACAACCGCATATCTGATGTGCGAGGCGCTGACAACCCTTGGGATGGGGTGCGGTCTGATAGGGACGATTGCCTACCGCATCGGCGCACGCGAAACTCCCGCTACGCATACGACGCCGGATGCCTACGATCTTACGCGCCTTCTTCGCGACATGGCCCATGACGGCTGCGTGGCGTGCGCGATGGAGGTCTCGTCCCATGCGCTCGAACAGAAGCGTGTGGCAGCACTAAAGTTTCAGGTCGGCGTCTTTACAAATCTGACGCAGGACCACCTCGACTATCACGGCTCATTCGAAAACTATCTCGAATCCAAGAAACTCCTTTTCACGGGTCTCGGACCAGACGCAACTGCGGTGTACAACGCAGATGATCCCTCCGCCGAAAAGGTCGTCTCCGGGACCCGTGCCCATACACTGTCCTTCGGGCAGTCAGACGGTGCCGACGTACGCTTCGAAGTGTTAGAGAAAGGGTTGAACGGACTCGTTTTGTGCCTTGACGGCGTGACGCGACAGTACCGCCTTGTTGGTTCGTTCAACGCCTACAACATCAGCGCAGCGTACTGCGCAGCCAGGGCTCTCGATTTTCAGTCGGGGGACATTATCGAGGCCCTGGCTGCCGCGCCGCCTGTCCCGGGAAGATTCGAACAGCTGCCGCTTCCAGGCGGCGGACTCGTCATCGTCGATTATGCGCACACTCCCGACGCGTTGGCCAACGTATTGAGATCCGCGCGTACCATCGCTCCTCCTGGAAGTCGGCTTATCTGCGTCTTTGGATGTGGCGGCGACCGGGACCCGGACAAGCGCTCCCGAATGGGCGCGATCGCGGAGGCACTGGCTGACCATCTCATAGTCACGAGCGACAATCCCCGTTCAGAGGACCCGGCCAAGATTCTCGATGAGATCCGTAGCGGACTACGCGAACCCGACGACGCTTTATGGATCGTGGACCGAGCCGCTGCCATAGGTGCGGCTGCCGATGCTGCCTTCTCGAACGACATCGTCGTGATTGCTGGCAAAGGTCATGAAACGTATCAGGTTGTTGATGGCGAGAAGATTCCTTTTGACGATCGTGTCGTAGCTCGCCGCGCGTTCGGACTCACCGAACCCGGCTTTACGTCCTAGAACCCACCCGACATGCTCTACCACCTAATCGACTTCCTGGAGCGCCTATATCAGCCACCCGGCTTCCAGGTGATCCAGTTTATCACCGTGCGTTCGGCGCTGGCAGCCATTACGGCGATGACGCTCTCTCTCTTTGTCGGCCGGCGCATAATCGAATGGCTGGCACGGCAGCAGCTTGGTGAGCAGGTTCGCGAAGGCTCAGCAGCCGGCTTCATCGATCACGCGCACAAGCGTGGGACCCCGACGATGGGAGGAGTGATCATGCTCTTCGCTATCCTCGTCGGAACGCTTCTATGGGCCGACCTGACGGAGGTGTACGTTTGGGTCATCGTCCTCGCCACCGCCTGGATGGGGGCGTTCGGATTTGCCGACGACTACATCAAAGTCGTCAAGCTCGACAAGAGTGGCCTCCCCGCCAGAATCAAACTTGCCGGGCAGATCAGCCTCGGTTTGGCGGTCGGATGTGTACTGTACTTCATGCCCCAGTTTCAGGAGTACAACACGATCACATCCCTACCCTTTGTGACGGACGGTCGCTTCAATTACGACTTTGTTAGCGCACTCTTCGACGGAGGCGTTGACCTGGGCTGGCTGATATATGTCCCGGTGAGCGTGTTCATCATTACGGCGGTGTCCAATGCCGTCAACTTGACGGACGGACTGGACGGGCTCGCGGCAGGAACGACCGGAATCGTGGCGCTTGGCTTGGTCGTGCTGTGCTACATCTCTGGAAACCGAATCCTGTCTGACTTTCTGAACGAGCTGTACCTGCCCGGCGCCGGAGAACTGACGATCTTTGCCGCTGCCATGGCTGCCGCTTGCTTCGGCTTTCTGTGGTACAACGGTTATCCGGCGACCGTCTTCATGGGGGATACCGGCTCGCTCGCGCTTGGAGCAGCGGTCGGAACGCTCACACTCATGGTAAAGAAAGAGCTGCTCATTCCGCTTCTCTGCTCTGTCTTTTTCATGGAAACCATCTCGGTCATCATGCAGACGTCGTACTTCAAATACACGCGTCGCAAATCGGGAGAAGGAAAGAGGATTTTTCGTATGGCACCGCTTCACCACCATTACGAGGTGCTGGGGTCGCACGAAGCGAAGATCGTAGTGCGGTTCTGGATCGTGACGGCAGTTTCGGTGATCGCGACACTCCTGACACTGAGAATCCGGTAATCACCGGTCGACATTTTCAGGTCAACCACCTCAATCAACAAGGTAGCGATCAAACCCCGCCCCCCGGCGCCGATGACAGCCATCCGGAACAAGGTTAGGATTGCAGCGGGCCAACGAGTTACCGTTCTCGGAGCGGGACGTAGTGGCCGCGGGGCGGCAGCACTGCTGTCGCGGATGGGCGTCCGAACATTTGTGAGTGACGGGAGCGCAATGGACGACGCTACCCGAGCGCTGTTTCGCTCGCTAGACATTCCGTTCGAAGAGGAAGGTCACACTCAGAAGGCGCTGGAGGCCGACTGCATCGTGACGAGCCCTGGTATCCCCTCCACATCTAATGTCATTCAATCGGCCCTTGAGAAAGCGGTCCCGGTAATCTCGGAGATCGAGCTGGCATACGGGGTCTGTCGTGGCCGAATCATTGCTGTAACCGGCTCGAACGGCAAGACAACAACGACATCGCTCTTGGGACACGTGTTCGAGGTCGCCGGCCGACCGGCGCACGTGGCAGGAAACATCGGCCGCGCGTTCTCAGAGATTGCTGATTCGGTAAAGCCGGAAGAGGTGGTAATACTGGAAGTCTCAAGCTTCCAGCTCGATCACGTCCACTCTTTTCGGCCGAACGTAAGTGTGTTGCTCAATATCACGCCCGACCATCTTGATCGATATGGTCAGAGTATTGAAGCGTACGCGGCCAGCAAGAACAGGATTTTTGAGAACCAGAGAGACGGCGACTATTTGGTCTACAACGCGGACGATGCGACTGTCGCAACCGGCGTATCCCACATTAGACGGGACTGCGGAGTCATCCCACTCGCCGTGTCCCTCGACGCGCCCGTCGACAGGGGCGGATATCTGTCGGACGACCTACTCATCATCAACCCACTAGGAGCAGAGGAGCGCCTGATGCAAGTGAACGAAGTCGCCCTTCCCGGGCGGCACAACCTTTACAATTCGCTCGCAGCGGCGGTAGCAGCCAGAGCCATGGAGATACAAAGTGAGCTGATCAGAGAGAGCCTTGCGACCTTCGAAGGCGTACCCCACCGTCTCGAGTTGGTGCGCGAGGTCGACGGCGTCAAATACGTCAACGACTCGAAAGCGACCAACGTCAATTCCCTGTGGTATGCCCTCGAGAGTTTCCGAGAGCCGGTGGTTCTCATTGCCGGTGGTCGGGATAAAGGCAACGACTACGGGCCGGTCAAGGAACTGGTTCGAGAGAAGGTCGGCGTTCTGATAGCAATAGGCGAGAGTGCCGGCAAAGTGCAGGAAGAACTGGGCGGCCTTGCGGGCGAGTCCACCGCTGCGAAGTCGCTCGAGGAGGCACTCGAATTCGCGCGAATGCTTGCGAAACCGGGTAGCGTCGTGCTCCTGAGTCCGGCATGCGCCTCCTTCGACATGTTTGACGACTACGTCGATCGCGGAGACACGTTCAGACGAATCGTTCAGGAGATGAATTGAGAGACCTCCCGGAGGTCAAGAAGAAAGGCAAATGGGCAAACAACGACAATCAATCATCGGGCGGCATCTGGCAGCCATATACCCGGCTGACAAGTACCTCGTTTGGGTCGTGTTGGGTTTGGCGGCCTTTGGCATCGTCGCTGTCTACAGTGCCATCGGCTTTCTGGCTGAGACCAAGTCGGGTGGAGATACGGAGCGATTCCTGTTTCGGCATCTCGGTCGAGTGGGCATCGCGCTACTAGCCATGGGAGTCGTAAGTCTGATCGACTATCGTCGGCTGGCCCGGTTCGCAAAGGCGGGGTTGATCCTATCCCTCGCTCTTCTAGTGGCGGTGAAGGTGGCCGGCACCGTGTCAGGCGGCGCGCGGCGGTGGCTGGAGGTTGCCGGATTCGGCTTTCAGCCGTCCGATCTGGCGAAGGTGGCGCTGGTGCTGTACGTGGCGGTCTTGCTCACCCAAAAACAGGAGTACATCAAGGACTTCGGGCGAGCTTTCGTTCCGATTCTGACATGGATCATGGTGACCGTCATGCTGATCGGCGTAGAAGACCTTTCGTCAGCTGCGATGGTGCTCGTAGCGTCCCTCACCATGTGCTTCGTCGCACGAGCTAACACTTTCCATCTGACTTCACTCGCATTGCTGGGTGGGTTGCTGGCCGTGATGCTGCTGCTGTCATCGCCGAACCGCGCGGCGCGGCTCGAGTCCTATCTCGGGCTCAAGATTTTCCCCAATACCACCGAGGAGCAGGTCTTTAGCGCGGCCGACGAGGGGTACCAGGCGGAGCAGGCGCGCATCGCATTTGCCATGGGAGGCCTCGCTGGAGTGGGTCCTGGGAAGAGCGTGCAGCGCGACTTCCTGCCTGCCCCTTACAACGACTTCATCTTCGCAATTATCGCTGAGGAATACGGCATCATAGGTGCCCTGATACTCTTGAGCTTGTTCGTGGTCCTTCTCTTTCGCGGGCTCTTGCGCGTGGCCCGGCACTCCCCGGATCCACTGGGATTGTTTGTCGCGGTGGGCCTGACCAGCATGCTGGCGCTGTACGGATTTGTTCACGCCGGAGTCGCTGCCGGCCTCCTTCCGGTTACGGGGCTCCCGATGCCCTTTGTTTCCTACGGAGGCACCTCGATGTTCGCCGGCGGCGTCATGGTAGGCATTCTGCTCAATATCTCCAGGCAGATAGAAAGGCCGTCGGTAGAATGAGTACGAGTCGCAGCGATCGCCCAAGAATACTTTTTGCGGCCGGCGGAACAGGGGGACATGTCTACCCCGCCATCGCCATCGCAGACGAAGTGCGTTCGACGACGCCGGAGGCCGCCATCATCTTTGCGGGTACTCGAGAACGGCTGGAGTGGAGAGTGGTACCTGCGTCGGGCTATGAGATCTCGCCGATCTCTGCCGCGGGACTCCAACGGAAGCTCACTACGCGTAATCTCGCGATGCCGTTCAAGGTTGGACGGGGGTTTGTACAGAGCGTCTCACTTGTTCGGGCCTTCGACCCGGACGTGGTTGTTGGCACCGGCGGCTATGTGACGGGACCGGTTGTCGCGGCCGGAAAAATCCTCGGCCGGAAAACCCTTATTCAGGAGCAGAACGCTTACCCCGGCATCACAAATCGATTGCTCGGAAAGCGGGTGGACCAAGTCCATGTGGCGTTTCGAGAGGCCGTTGACTATTTCCCGGGCGACCGATGCTTTGTGTCCGGCAATCCGACACGGTCGGACCTTGCAGGCGCGAGTCGTGAAGAGGCACGCGGCTACTTCGACATCCCGGGTGAGGCGCGAGTCCTG
>JBFIPX010000032.1:0-23006 GCA_041609895.1 Rhodothermales bacterium | reverse complement strand
TCGGTCCGGAGCCGCTGTGGCACCGGCGATCGGTTCTCTTTCCTGCTGCATGGGAGTCCGGCTTGAAGGACGGTTGTCGGTTTTCGGCGGTTCTGCAAGTGGCGGACCCGTCTGGTGGGACGGAACAGCGCGCCGCGATCACTAATTAGTAGCAGTATCGGCGAAGAGGAGGCGAACAAAAGAGAGGAATTTTCGTGACGAGACAGAAGGAAAATGAGTCCCATCTCGGTCCGATCTAACCTGGATTTGGGGCCGGCTCAAACGGCTTCTCGAAGAACATGAGATGTTGCCGCGGCAGTATGTCCAGCGTCTGCGTCCAGCTCAATCCTACGTGTTCCATTTCCTTTCGCGCTTGCGCCTCCGTCAGCCGATGAAGTGACGGCAGCGGAAGTGTTTCATCCTCGCCCCGGTACTCGGCGAGCACGACCTGGCCGCCGGGCACGAGCGCGGCCTCGATTTGGCGCATCATCTCATATGGATAGAAGAACTCGTGGTATGAACCCACTATCAGCACGAGATCCACGGACGCCGTGGGGAGATTGGGGTCGTCGGCATCACCCTGGATCACTTCAACGTTGTCATATCCTTCAGTTTCGGCTCGAGCACGAATGTCAGCCAACATCTCGAGCTGAATGTCAACGGCGAGCACGCGGCCGTGAGGGACCACATCTGCGATACGAAATGTATAGAAGCCGGTACCGGCGCCGATGTCAGCCACGACATCGGACGGATTCAGTTCGAGAGCCTTTACCAGCCGCTCTGGAAACTCCGCCAGTTCCCTTTCCGGCCGATCCAGCCATGACGCTATCTCCCGGTGCGACCTGATGCGGGCAATCTCCCTCCCCAGGTAGAATCGCCCCGTACCTAACGAGTCGGACGGTTCAAGCTCCCGGTAGTGAGCGTTGTGCGCGTCGTTGCCGCGATGACACCCCATCCACCCGCTGCAAACGCACAAAAAGGCGAGCGCCCACGAGCCGCATCTCACCGAAGCCGTAATCATACGCGTTCCCCATCCATTCGAGATCTGCAAAGATACTAACTCGATCTTCGCAAAAATGACGGACGGATACGCGACGCGGTAGCTTAAGGACGATGAGCCGCGGTCGATTTTTTTGGTGTTCGTCGTGGCTGTTGGTTCTATTCCTTCGCCGTCGACCAAAACCCGCCTCCCACATCAGAATCTGCGTCCGGAGAGCCACAGATGTTTCCAAAAGTGCAGCCGTTGACTTGGGGAGGACTGCGTGGGAAGTTCATGCTCTTCATTGGCACCCTCCTCTTCGCGATCACCGGCGCTCTCACGCTGATCAACTTTAAGTACCAGGAACGGACGATCACCGACCGAGAGGCTGACAAGGCACGTGCTCTCGCGGAGGTAGTCCGCATAACGGTGAAGGAAGACATCCTGTCGACGAAACAAGACCAGCTCGATGATCACCTTGGTGCTGTCAGAGCGATACCCGAGGTACGGTACGTCTATGCGTACGACGGTAACGGTCACATTCTGGCTGATGGAACCCCAGAGAACAAGTTTCGCGGGATTCTACTGAAGGACAAGACGAGTCTACGCAGCGTCACCGCTCACGAGCCGCTCCTTCAGTTCGAGGATGACATTCTAGATGTGACGGAGCCCATACTTTTGGGGGAAGAACTGCTTGGAGGTGTCCGGGTCGGTTACTCACTTTCACGACTTCAAAGCGACATCGCTTTTGCCAGGAATCTCAGTTTCGGAGTCGGAACCATACTGAGCATCCTTGCGCTGCTGCTCTGCTACATTCTGACGAAGCGTATTACGGAGCCTCTGATGGAGGTTACCGCGGCCACCGAAGCCATTTCTGAGGATCGTTTCGAGAAGCCGCTTCGTGTTCGATCGGGCGACGAAATAGAGGCCCTTGCCAACGCGCTCAACCGGATGGCGCGATCTCTCAAGGGGTCGCGCGAGGCGCTGATAAGGTCGCGCGAGTACACCGACAAGATCATAGCCTCCATACTCGATATGCTCGTCGTGACTGACAGGTCGGGTATAATCAGCCGGGTCAACGATGCGACGTGTCAAACGCTGGGCTATGAGCGTCAAGAACTTGAAGGAGAGCACGTTCAGAAGATCATACACGCCTCGCCATTTGCAGCAATCGACCCCAAAGATCATCTCGAGGGCCAGCACGTTTTCGTCGGTGAAGAATGCGATTTCACGACGAGAGACGGCCGAGTCATCAAGACCTCTTTTTCAGGGTCGATCATCTACGACGACGACCAGGATGTCGCGGGCTACGTGGGGCTCGCGCAGGACATTACCGAACGCCTCGCCGCCGAGAACGAACTCCGCATGCGGGCGATGCAGCATACGGCCGTTGCGGAACTGGGGCAGTTGGCATTGTCCAGCCCCAGCTTGCAGCACGTCATGGACGAAGCTGTACAGCATGTAGCGAACACGCTTGATGTCTCTCATAATTCCGTGTGCGAGCTGCTTCCCGAGAAGAACGCCCTGCTGCTTCGTGCCGGCTTGGGCTGGCCGCAGGGCATAATCGGCAAGGCGTGGGTGAGCGCAGATATCGACACACACTCCGGATACACGCTTTCGGTGAACCGACCGGTCGTTCTAAAGGATCTCGCCACGGAACAGAGATTCAAGGGGGCACCTCTGATGCACGAACACAATCTCGTGAGCGGGGCAAGCGTCGTGATTCACGGTAAGAACGGACCATGGGGTGTCCTCGCAGCGCACGCACAGGTGAGGCGGCACTTCTCCGACGACGACATCAACTTCCTGCAGTCGGTGGCAAACATCATCTCTACGTCGATCGAACGGCACCGCCAGGAGGACGCACTCATCGAGGCCAAGAACGAAGCCGAAGAGATGTCGCGGCTCAAGTCCTCGTTCCTCGCAAACATGAGTCACGAGATCCGTACTCCGCTTACAATAATGATCGGATACGCGGAAGCGCTGACAGAGATGGTACCCGATGGGGTTCGTGCTTTTGCCGAGCGTATTGAGCAAGGCGGCCATCGACTTCTCGCGACGCTGAACTCGGTCCTCGAGTTGTCGCGGATACAGGCCAAGGAGCTCAAGCTGAATCTTGAAGACATAGACGTCTCGGAGGAGGTCGAACTGGCGTCGCGCCTACTGAATGAGATGGCTAGTGCAAAGGGGCTGGAGCTGCGATTCGAGCGCCCCGAAGAGGTCTCCCTCGCCCGGATCGACAAGGGCTCCCTGCAGCGTATCATCGACAACCTGGTAGGAAACGCCATCAAGTTTACGTCCAGCGGCCACGTAGAACTCAGGGTATACGAAGATGCCACCAGAGTCTACATGACGGTCGAGGATACAGGAATCGGCATCGGTCAGGAGTTCCTCCCCTACCTATTTGACGAATTCAAGCAGGAATCTACCGGAGAGGCTCGCTCTCACGAGGGTAGCGGTCTCGGATTAACGATCACACGCCAGATGGTTGAGATGCATGGCGGGCGTATCAGTGTAGAAAGCGAGAAGGGCGAAGGCACCAAGTTCACGGTGTGGTTCCCCAAGATTGTCAACACGTCTTCCCGTAAAGCCGGACTGCGGAAGGCAGCCGATCGAGGGCCGGCCGCTTCGAAACGATCGCGTGACAGGGCCGCCTTGCCTACCCGTAGAGCCCTGGTCCTCGACGACTCGCTTGAAACCCGGGAGCTCATTCGCTTCTTCCTTGAACCCTTCTTCGAGATGACTATTGTTGAGTCGGCCGACGCCGTCTTCAACAGTACCTGGGAGGCAACCTTCGACATCGTGCTGCTCGACATCAACATAGGTGACGAGGAGTGGTCGGGCCTCGACGTGATGGCCGTGCTTCGCAAGCTCCCCGAGTACGAAAAGACGCCTATCATCGCTGTTACGGCGTATGCGCTGCCCGGCGATGAGCAGCGATTTCGGGAGGCAGGGTTCGACGGCTACCTTTCGAAGCCGTTCGTGAAGGCGACGCTGCTGGGCGAGATTGAGCGGCTTCTCGGACCATTGTACGACGAGGAGGAGTCGCCCGAGACTCAGGCGAATAGGACCGGCACCTCTGGAACAGCGGCCTAGGAGCCTGGCCTGACGTCGCTCAAATCCTCCGACGCCTCACCCTCCCATGCCATTGCTGCGCAAGCGGCAATCCAACCTCCCAACCCGATGTCATTGCCGCGCAAGCGGCAAACCATCCTTCTCCCGACAGTCTTTAGCCTCCAGTGCTCCCGGTACAATGCCCGCCGCCGCGCAGGCGGGTGTCCGGGATGACTTTCCGCAGTCACTGTCGAGAAGAAGACAATCCATCGCCGGTGCGGTGGCCCTTCCCCCCTCAATTCCCCGGGATTGCACTTTATCTTCCGTGCCGCCCTCTGTATTATCCGTAACAGCATCTATCACGCCTTTCTCGAGGCGCGACCCCAAACGCACATCTTGAAAACACATAGCGGCCGCAGAGCGCACATGAGGAGATGGAGATCGGTCTGGTTGGCGATCAGTCTCTGCGCCCTGTTGCCACTTCAATCGCCCGCTCAGTCCTTCGAAGAGGCCGTCATCGACGTCGGAAACGTCGGAATCACGATCACGAATGCCGGTTTCGTCGGCAAGTCCGCAATTCGCAACAATCCCACGGGACCGCCCTCGTTCGAGTATCCGATTGATTCCGGGGTTGAGCATCTCTTCGAGGCAGGTCTTTGGATAGGCGCCATCCGATCGGATGGAGTGATCACCGTCCGAACTGGCGCCGTTACCGCTTCGTCAGGATATACACCCGGGGGAACGGGCTACGAGTTGGCACAGGCCTCCACCATTGTCGAACGTTCGAGTCTTACTACGGAGGACGCGTTCAGTGCGCTGGCTACAAGTCACCAGGACTATATCACATCCTTTGTCGACACAGCAACCGTCCTTCCCGGCACATTCATCGAGATGCCCGACGTTCAGGGCCAGCTGGGAGCCGTGGTCGAAATGCGGTCTTTCGCGTGGAACTTCCCCTTCACCGAGTACTTCGCGATTCTCAACTTCGACATCGTCAACGTAAGTGATGCTCCGTGGGACAGCGTCTGGGTGGGTCTGTACCACGACCTGGTCGTGCGCAACGTCAATACGACGCTCGACGCCGGCGGATCTTTCTTCAACAAGAACGGGCTCGGCTGGATCGACAGCCTGGGAGCCTCCTACGCCTTCAACGCAGCCGGCACGGAAGAGACGATAAATACGTACGGCGCGTTTTCCTTCCTCGGCGCCGAGTGGCGGGATCCGGCAGCCGGTGAGCGACGGTTCTTCCATCCGAATGTCGCTGACGAGTATGTGGCAGATGGTTATTCCGAGCCACGAGTGAATTATCGCTGGTGGCAGTTCAGCGGCGGAACTGCGGAGTTCAGCCGTCCTTCGACCGACGACCTCAAGTACCAGCGCTTGTCGGTGCCCTATCCGAACCCGACCAGCTTTGAAACAGAGGACGAATATCTCGCGGAGCTGGCTGCATGGCGGAACAGATTGAGGACCGACGGCCTCACTTCGCAAGGAAACTGGATTGGGCTCACGCCCATTGGCCCCTTCCCGTCCGTACTGCCCGGTGATACCCTCCAGGTGACCTTCGGCATGGTGGCCGCTCTCAAACCGGAAGAGTTTCAGGGCAACGCCGGCAAAGCGATCGACACGCCGGAATCCCGAATCTTTCTGGCCAACAACCTGAATTGGGCTCGCCGCACGTACGCCGGCGAGGACAACAACTACAACGGCCGGCTCGATGGGAACGAAGACGTAAACGCCAACGGCCGACTCGACCGTTACCTGATTCCGGAGCCGCCAAACTCACCGAAGGTCAAGATCGTCTTCGAGGAGCCGGAAGGCACCGACAATCGACAGACAAACCGGGTCTCGGTCTACTGGGACAAAACGGCTGAGCGGTCACTCGATCCCGTTTCGGGAGACTTCGATTTCGAGGGATACCGGATCTACCGGAGTGATCCCGGAGACGATCGAGCAGGCAACATTCTCGAAGAGGCGTCTCTAATAGCGCAGTACGACAAGCCGGGGAATAGGACCGGATTCAATAACGGTTTCGGAGACATAGCGCTAGCCGAGCCAGTTGTCTTCCCGGGAGACACGACGCAATACTGGTACCGATTCGATGCTCCCAGTCTCCTTGGTGGGTGGCAATATCTATTCTCGGTGACGGCATTTGATCAGGGTGATCCCGACGCAGGCCTTCCTTCTTTCGAGTCTTCGCGCGTATCAAACGCTACGCGTGTGTTTCCGGGAACGCCACCCGTCTCCGACGGCAGCCGCAGCGTTGGGGTCTACCCAAATCCCTATCGGATCGAGGCTGCGTGGGACGGTGGAACTTCCAGAACGAGAAAACTGAACTTCTACAACCTACCTGCACAATCCGAAATCCGCATTTACACGCTTGCGGGCGAAATCGTAGCCGAGATCGACCACGATGCCGAGACCTACGTTGGCGACATCCGCTGGTACGACAGCTTCAGCGCCGAGAATCGTCAACAGCCGGGAGGGGAACACTCGTGGGACATCCTGTCGGACAATAGCTTGGCGATTTCTGCAGGTCTTTACTTGTATACGGTGAAGGATATGGAGTCAGGCGAGGTGCAGCGAGGCAAATTTGTTATCATCAAGTAGCATTTCCATGGGCAACGGCACAGGCTCTTGTAGGAGCCGACTGAAATCGGAAATCAACACAAACACAGAGTACACTATGAAACGTTTCTTTACTGTGAGCCTGACGTTGTTCGCCATGGCTGTGCTATGGGCTCCGCTGGCGGAGGCTCAAATCACGGATGTGACGATTCGCGAGATCAACGCGATCCCGCAGGATTCGATCGATGCTTTAAACGCAGCGGCGGAGACGCTGAATGATCCACGAATCGAGAACGCCATCTTCAACGATCTCGTCGGCGACACCGTTCGCATAGGAGCGATCGTCATGAGCGATCCGACGCTTTCCGGCCTCTCGTCACCGGACGGTAGCGGTCTTCCAAGTCGCGTCCACTTCTTCGTTCGTGATACGGCCGCCGTCTCGCAAGGCGTCGAGGGAATGGGAACTCAAATCGTCGACGGATCCTGGCAAGAGAATGGCGTTCTAGGCCTCCTGATTGGAGACGTGGTCGAGATGGTCGGAACAGTCTCGCCGTTTGACGAGGTCATGCAGATCGCACCGGTCAGCATCACGGTAATCGGCACTGTAGGCAGCTTCGGCTATCCCGCTTCCATCATGGATCCGGTTGTGATTTCGACTGCGGACGTACATAGGATTGTGACTGGCGGCATTCAGGCGAACTGGAGCAACCTGGCCAACCTTCGGGGTCAGTACGTTCGGTTCGAGAACGCCTTGGTCCAGCGCCGCGATATCAGTTCTGATCGACCGAATTGGACTTTCAGCACAGACGGAGGTGCGACACAGCTCTACATTCGTGACATCTCGCTTGCGTACCGAAACGACCGGGACGGAGCGTACGATGACAGCCAGTTCCGCGTCTTCTTCGACGATTTCACGCCACCGCCGCCTGGCTCCGGCATCAACCTGCAGGGCTTCCTTGCGTTCGACGATTTCGATCCGTTCGGCATCGGAGCACCCGATGACGGTCTGATCGCCATCGCGCCTATGGAACGGGAGGATCTGGAGGTAACCGTTACGCCGCCGATCATCACGAATGTTACCCGACCAACCACTGTCGTGGGCGCTGAGACCGTCTCGGTCTCGGCAGACGTCACAGCAGATCCAGCACGCACGCTGTCTTCCGTCGGACTTAACTACTATACGAGTGCCGCGCCAGACACGGTCACTGTTGCTGCGGTTGTCGCCGCCAACGACACGACCTACTCGGCCGACATACCGGCCCAGCCGGACGGCGATTTTGTCACCTACTGGTTTGAGGCGACAGACGATCAGGACGCATCGACGGTCTCACCCGATGAGGTCTATCGTGTGCTCACAGGTGGGATTGACTCGATCTCGGACATTCAGCTTACAGTCGATGGAGGCGAAGGACCAAGTCCTTTCCAAGGCCTGACTACAGCGATGAATATTACGGGGTCGATCAACAGCCGACCCGATTCTTCCGGTTGGTACATTGTTCAGGACGACGTGACGGGTGCACCGTGGTCGGGAATCGTAATTGAGGCAACGGACGCCGTAACCGCACTCGGCCTCGGCACCGGTGACCTCGTTAACATTACGGCCGGAACGGTTGTGGAAATTCGAGGTGGCTTCCGCTTCGATCGGTCCGGCGACGTTACGGCAATTGCTGAACCAACCGTTGCGCTCGTTACTCCTGGGGTAACCGGTCAGGTTTACAAGACCGTAACTACTGACGTGCTTCAGGATGAGGCTGTTGCAGAAGGCCACGAAAGCATGTTGTTGCGCTTTGAGAATGTCACCCTGACGACTAATCAAGCCGATGATCCGAGCGATTTCGGAGAGTGGGCGGTGTCGTCGGACGGTACGGCAGACAACCAGGTTCGAGTCGATGACTCAAGTCCGCTTATATCTTCGAGTTATAACGACGACTTGGTACCGGGCACTGTTTACTCGTTCCATAAGGGCGTCTGGTCGAACACGTTTGGGAACTTCAAGCTTCTGCCTGAAGATCTCTCGGATATTGGAGACATCACAAACGTGGCTATCGAGAGTGAGGAGATACCGGATGGTTTCGCACTCGAGCAGAACTACCCGAACCCATTCAATCCGTCGACTACAATCCGGTTTGACGTGGCCCAAACGTCTCACATCTCAGTCGAGGTGTTTGACGTCGTCGGACGTCGCGTCGCGCAGCTGGTCGATCGTGAGCTGGCCGCCGGCACGCACTCGGTGACGTTTGATGCGCGTGATATGGCGAGCGGCATGTACGTCTACCGACTGACAGCCGGCTCGGAAGTCATCAACAAAACCATGATGCTGCTGAAGTAACCCTTCAGTCATAGTCGAATCGGGGGCCCCGCGCCATGCGGGGCCTCCTTTTTCGGTTGAATAATGTTCGATCAGTGAACCGCGTCCTCACGATTATTCCCAGTCTCGTGGCGGCCCTCGCTTTGGGCGCGTGCGACAGCGACATCATGGGATCGCGGCTCGACAACCTCCCTCCAGACACGCAGCTGTCTGTTCGTGATACTTCGTTGACGGACAATCTGGGCGACGACGAACGGCTGACGAGTTCTGTCTTTGTTTCCTGGACGGGAGACGATCCGGACGGCTTCGTGGCAAGCTTCGAGTTCCGGTTTTTTCCACCGGACAGTACTCCCGCAAAAGAGGAAGCGTGGTCACCGACGACGAATAGCGACTCATTAATCCTCCTCCCCATCCCGCCGGGAGAGAAGGAGGCTAACGTCGTCTTCGAGGTTCGCGCGATGGACAACGATGGTTTGGTTGATCCGTCGCCAGCCAGGACTGTCTTCCCAATCCAGAATTCGCCGCCGGACATTGGGTTCAGGCCGTTCGATCTTTCGCCCGACACAACGTTCGCAGTCTTCTCGTTCGGGTGGGCCGCTTCCGATCCGGAGGGTATTGAGAACCTCGATCGCATCGACGTAAGTCTGAACGACAGCCTTCAGTTCGTGCCGTTACCACCGGAAACGGAGTTCGTGACCTTCGTTGGCGACGTGGATAAAAACGACCCCGGTCAGACGGTGACGGATGCCAGGGTTTTTCTCGGTCGCGGTTTTCAAACTACCAGCTTGAGCGTGCCCGGCCTGATTCTTGGCGACGAAAACACCATCTACATTCGCGCAGTCGATCAGACGGACACGACCAGTACGGTCGAGTCATACTCTTGGCACGTGAAGAAATCTCGGGGTGAAATTCTCTATGTAAACGACTATCGGAAGTCGACTTTCCCAACGGTCCAGCGATTCCACCTCGCGCTACTTCGCGAGTTCATGCCAGAAGGAGCGGCGATCGACATATGGGACATATCAACGCCGTATGTCACGGGAAACGTCGGCGACACTCCACGATCACCACTCATGCCCTCCAGTCCCGATCCCACACTGAGGCAATGGCTTTCTGACTACTCTTTCATCTACTGGGTTGCTACGAGTACGACCGCCAGCGTAAGCAACGATAACCTGCCGTTCGTTGCATCTGCGGCCGATCTCTTTTTCGAGAATGGCGGGAAGATGATGATTCACAGCCCGATCACGCTGCCGTCCAACCCGGAAGACATCGTCGGCAACCCGGCGTTGCTGCTGCTACCGTTGTCGGATCTGATTTCATTCCCGGACACGCTTCGTCCCGCACTTCGGATGGGCAACGGTGCGGACATCCCTCCCGTCGATCTCGTACCCGGACTTGGAGCGACTCTTCCCGCACTGGAGTCCAATGCTTTCTTCACGAATACTCTTCCATATGCGACTGAAGGCGCCAACGTGACTCCGCTGGCAACTGGCGAGTACACGTACATAACGAGGGACGGGAGGCGTCAGGGTCCCTGGTTTGGCCCCGCGGTTATCGCGTCGATGAGTGCGGACCAGCGAGTCGGCCTTTTTGCCCTTCCACTCGTCAACGAACAGTCGGGGAATCAGAACCTGGTGGGCGCCGATGGCGACACCGAGGCGCCCCGAACGGCGATAAAGCTGATGCTCGAAAGCCTCGGATTTCCAAAACGATGACTGCTTGCGGTAACGACATATCGAGAGCATTTTGGTACGGCCTTACCCGTCTCCTGCCGGTCCGGGTCGCGGCTGCAGGCTTAGCGGTCCTCGTACTAACCGGAGCCCCCTTGACTGCACTCGGCCAGGGAAGCATAGCGGGGACCGTCACCGATCAGGAAACCGGCGACCCTCTGATCGGCGTCAACGTCATCGTCGTGGGGACCTCCAGTGGAGCAGCAACGGATCTCGATGGAGGTTACTCGATCCCTGGTCTTCGGTCGGGCGATTACGCAGTCAAGTTCTCTTACATAGGATTTGAGACCAAGCTGTTCACCGGCATCGGTGTGACCTCCGGGCAAACGACGCGTCTCAACGTCACACTTAGTGAGGCTGTCCTGTCGGCAGAAGACGAAATCGTGATCGTGGGCGATAGGCCGCTTCTCGACGTGGAGCAATCGACGAGCACGTTTGCCATCTCCAAGGAGCAGCTGGAGGTAGCCCCCCTTCGCGACGTACAGGCCGCGGTAGCCACACAGGTCGGCGTGATTCGCGATCCTACCGGGCTCTACATCCGCGGTGGGCGATCCGAAGAGACCGGCTTTGTAGTAGACGGGGTGTCTGCCAAAGACCCGCTGGCCGGAACCGGGTTCGGTCTCGATATCGGCTCGAACGCCTTCAGTGAGATCGAGGTAACAACGGGTGGCGTGGGCGCAGAGTTCGGAGATGTGACGTCCGGCGTAGTCTCGGTACAGACTCAGGACGGCGGCGATCGATTCTCAGGATTCTTTTCACACAAGCGCGACAACTTCGGAGTCAATGACGATGCCGACTCGAATTTCCAGGAGGACATCTACGAGCTGAACCTGAGCGGCCCAATCGTCAAGGGCAAAGTGCGGTTCTTCCTTTCGGGCCAGGTACAAGTGTCCGATGGATTCACGCGTGAGACGGCCAACCCGGATCAGGTATTCTCATCCCTGGTGGACGGTACGTTCTTTATGCCTCGAACAGGCAACCGCTGGAACGGCATCTCAAAGTTGACCTACGACGTCGCACCCGGCAAGAAAGTCCAGGTCTCCTACCAGCGGTCGCTGACCGTCAATCAGAACACGCGGATGTTGCAGGTGACGGGTAACGACGCCGTGGTATCGCCCGGCTTCCAGTATGCCTTCGTGCTATCTCCGGACGACGCCAACTCGTTCACGCACGACAACATCATCAGCTACGTCAAGTGGTCGCAGGTGTTGAACGAGCGGTCGTTCTATGACCTCCAGGTGAGTCGGCTGTTTACGCGGCTACGCTCCGACGCGAACGGGCGGCCGTGGCGGCCGGAGAACGTTAATACGGAGCTCGATCCCGAGAGTATCGTCGAGTATCCGGCCAACATCTTCGTAGGTGAAGACGGGCAGCCGATTAACCCCAACGCGCTATTCGTGCTACCAGGACCGGGTCTTATCAACAACGGCGGAGTAGCAACTCGCTTCCACGATCACTTCGCCGAGGAGTACACGGTTCGAGGTACGTACACACGGTTCTCCGAATCAAAAAACCACCGGACGACCATAGGCTTCGAGTCCAAGTTCAACGACTATCAGTGGATCGACATCATCCGACCCTGGGTAGGCGCACCGATCGGAGACGACCCGTCGTCGAGTTCGTCAAACAGGCTGGGAGAATCCTCTGACATATGGCGCGTCAAGCCGCGGCGTGGTGGGCTGTTTGTGACGCACCAAATCCGGTATCGTGGACTCATCGGCAACGTCGGTACCCGCCTTGAGTATTGGGCTCCTGGCAAGTACGTCGACGACCTGGTAGACGACGACCGGGCTCCGATCCTCGACGCGGTTCGGGAAGCCTACAAGGATGAAACGGTCAAGCTGTTTGGATTGCGGTACAAGTTTCGTGTTCTCCCAAAGATCCGGGTTTCCTTCCCCATTCAGGAGAATCGGGTGATGTTCTTCAACTACGGACATTCCACCCGAATCCCGCATCCGACGTTCGTCTACACCGGCCTCGACCCCTTCTTTCAGGACCGGAGCTTTTTTGCCGACCTCGGTAATCCCAACCTCGATCCGGAGGTCGACATCTCATACGAGCTGGGGCTGCGCAACCAGTTCTCCAGCAACGACGTGCTGAATGTTGCGGCTTTCTGGCGCGACAAATTCGACTTCATCACGGTTGAGAGTGTGATCATCCGGGATGCAACCGGCCGGGAGACGACTCGTGCTTTTCGCGTGAATGGCGACTTCGCCCGCGTCCGCGGCATTGAGGCCAGTTATTTGAAACGAATCGGGGACTGGTTTCAGGGTCAGGTCTCGGGATCGTTTTCCAGGGCGACCGGACTGAGTTCAACGAATAATGACGCGTTGGCGCAATTCCTCGCCCGCGGCGACATCGACAATACATTTGAGACGCCACTCGCCTGGGATCGTCCGTTCGACTTCAAGACGAGTGTCACGCTATCGCACAATCGAAACCGACCATTCCTTGGCATCCCCGGGTTGAACAACCTGAAGGTCTATCTGGCGGGTACGTTTCGAAGCGGACAGCGATATACACCCGTCGAGTTCAAGGGTAATGAGGTGAATCCGTTCACGGGTGAGCTTGACTGGCGTCCTATCTACGAGCGCAGTCAGGACCCTGAGGATCGCTTTGCCGAGATTGGCGACCCGTGGCTATGGTTCGACATGAACATCCAACGCAACGTCGACCTGCTCGGAGGCAGCCTCACGTTCTCGTTGGAGGTCACGAACATTTTCAACCAGAAGAACTCGATCATCATCAACCCGGTTACCGGAAAGGCATATCCGGACGTTGATCCGCGGACGACCGACTTCATTGCTCTTCGCGGCGACCAGGACTTTGACGTGCCGCTGGGTACTCGTGACCCTCGTTACGAGGATCCAACGACAAGCGGGTTGCCACCCTTCAACCCGGCCCGCTTCCTGCCGCAGCGGCACGTTGTGCTCGGAATATCCTATCGATTCTAGTGTCGGAAGCGAAAAGACATATCACCCTGTGTTGGAGCGCCCTTTGGGCCAGCCTCGCTATCGCACTTATCGTTGCGGGATCGTTCGCGCCGAAGGCGACTGCACAGATCCTCCCGTCTCTTGGCGGCGATCGCGCCGGTACTTCCGGGTTTCAGTTCCTCAAGATCGCTGTCGATCCGAGGGGAGCCGCGATGGGTGAGTCGGTCGTCGCCAACGCCACGGATGGGGCCGCGATGTTCTGGAATCCGGCGCTAGCGACCAGGACGGAACGCCTCCAGGTTACGGGAAGCCACGTCGCTTACTTCGCAGACATCAACATGGAGTTTGCGGCGGCGGCATATCGGTTCGGAGGCTCCAACATCGCTGTCGGTGTCAGCCTGCAGACGTTGTCATCCGGTGACATGGATGTAACGACCGAGTTCCAGCCGTTTGGAACGGGAGAGAGCTTCCAGTTCAGGGACCTTGCGGCCGGCCTCACGTTTGCTCAAAGCCTCACCGATCTCTTCAGTTACGGAATCACCTCGAAACTTGTCAGAGAGAGTACGGCCGGTATCTCCACCACGACGGCAGTCTTCGACGTGGGGGTACTCTACCGCGTGGGCGACACGGGAGCAAGCATGGGCGTTGTAGTTCGGAACTTTGGGATAGACGGAAAGCCTTCGGGCCAGATAGACCGGATTGTGATCGGCGAAAACCAGGTGGTCACCGAGGACGACTTCGACAACATCACACCGCCGACCACTTTTTTGTTGGGCTTCAGCTACAGGCTCTTGCAGGGTAGCGCAAGCAGCGACCTGCTTCTCTCCGCTCAGCTGAACAACCCCAACGACAACGCGGAGAACTGGAATCTGGGAGTCGAATACACCTGGAGCGACCTGCTGATACTACGCGCAGGTTATCGGTTCGGGGTCGAGGAATTTGATGTGCCCAGTTTCGGTGTTGGACTGAACATCCCCTATGCGGGACCAGAACTCCGATTTGACTATGGATTTAACCGGCTGAACCGCTTGGGACCCGTCCACCGGGTCGGCCTTAATGTGTCGATCAACTGAGATATTCTGATACCATATCACGGGATTGCGATAATGACCCCGTACGTGAATCCGAGTTGGCGAGCGGCTTGGTGCTGGAGTGCGAAAGCAATCTTGCCCAATCTGGCCTTCGCGTCGCCTTTGCGCGCGTGGCCAGTGAGCGCTGCACACGCCTCGCGCGCCTGCAATTTCCGACATTGCTGCTGATCCTGTTTGTCATTAGTTGGGTCGGGTGCGATGGCATCTTCGGTTCCAAGTCGGACGCAACAACGGAAGAAATTTTCGAAGTCGGTCGTCAGGAGCCCGGTCTATTCAGCGAGGCGGAGTACGTCGCCCTTGTACCGTTTTACACCTTGGCCGGTGACGGTCAGGCGCTGATGGAGCCGACGGATGTTTACTTCGGATACGACGAGTTTTTGTATGTCACGGACGCCCGCGGGCTTCACGTGCTGGATCGGGCGGGGCGGCCGGCGAACTTCATCCCGATTGAAGGCGGAGCCACCTCTGTCATTCAGGATCGCCGTCTCAACGTTTACGCGACCGCGCGCCGGGACACGTTCCTGAATGGCAGGACGTGGTCACTCCCGGTGGTAATACGGTATGCTGATGTTACGATCGGTACCCCGCGTGTCGACCTCACACTGTGGCATCCGTTCGACGACGACTCGCGCAAGTTCAACCTCCCTGACCCCCGTGAAACCGATGAGTCCGTCGACTTCACCGGCGTCGGGATCTTGTTCAACAACAACATCTATGTGTCCCGGCGCGGACCCGTAAACAACACGCGCAGCGTCATCCTGCCACACAACACCGTGCTCGAGTTCACCTTTGACGGGATAAACACGCAGTCGCTTCCGCTCGATCCGAATCGGGAGGGTCTACGCAGTGCGATCAGTCCAACAGATGTGATGACATTTGTTCAGCCGCCTCAGGGGGATTTCTTTCCGTCGAGCAAACATCTCGCCCTCGCGCAGACTTCCGAGGTGGCAGGATCCGTCCGTTTCGGTGTGCTCTCTCTTCTGGCAAATGTGACGCCGGACGGCATCATCTACGAACCTGACAGTCGCAAAGTTCAAATTGCGGGAGATACGACGCGGGGAGACGGATTCCTGTACGAGGAGTTCAAGTTCAGTTCTCCGTCCGACATCACTTTCGCAGGCGACAATACGCAGTACTGGTTTGTTGTCGATCGGGACAAGGACAGCCTTTTTGTTTTCACGGCTAATGGTGTAGAAGGAGTTGCACCGCCTCCCGGCGCGCGAAGTTCGAAGCCGGTGGTCGTCTCGTTCGGCGGCAGCGGCAGCGGCGCCCTTCAGTTCGACCGCCCTGAAGGCGTCGCGTACGGGGACCGGATCGTTTATGTGGCGGACACCGGCAACAATCGCATATCACGATTCCGTCTGAACACGGACTTTGAGTGATAGCGAGGCACCATCAACTCCCTTTCCGGCCGTTTTGGAATCTTCAGTTCGTGCGACGGAGTTGTCACGCCACGCGCCGGAATCTCCACTCCCAGCCGGAGCACCGACCGAACTCAGCGCATTCTCTCACTGTCGTGAACTGAATCTATTGCTCGACGGATGAACAAAGCATTGAATATTGCTTGCCTGGTAGGTTGTGCTCTTATGTTCGTGCCCGAAACGCGCGCTCAGTCAATACCCTCCAAGGGCACGCCCGGGACGTTCGAGGTTGCCAGCTGGAACGTCGAGTTCTTCGGGGCTATCGGAGGCCCGAGCGATGACGATCGGCAAATAGCGAATGTCCGCGATGTGATCCTTGCTTCGGATGTCGACTTGTGGGCGTTTCAGGAGATCGCGGACGAGGCCGACTTCGCCAATCTCGTTGCGAGCCTCGGTTCGCAGTACGAAGGTTTGATCGCACCTACCTCGTCCCAACAAGGACTTGGTCTCGCATACATCTATCGAACGGACGTCGTGCGACTCCGAAGCGCAAGAGAAATCCTGACCCAGTTTTCCTCAGACTTTGCGGGCCGTCCTCCCTATCAGGTCGAGGCAGAGATCGTGCTGCCGGACACGACGGTTGTGATAACACTCATCAACATTCACATGAAGGCGCAGAGCGACCAGGACTCATACGACAAGCGGGCAGCAGCGTCCGTCCGACTGAAGAACAACATTGACTTCACCCTGCTGGCCTCGAGGCCCGTGATCATACTCGGCGACTACAACGATCTGCTTCTCAACTCGATCACGTTTCGCCAGCCGTCGCCATATAAGAACTTTGTTGATGACATCGGCAACTACGGTACACCGACGGTGCAGATGCAGATCGACGAACGAAGTACATTTTGTGGAAGCAGTCCTTCCTGCGACGGGTCGACGATCGATCACATCATTGTCACGAACGAAGTTAAACCCTGGTATGTGCAGGGATCAGCCGATCACTATGACGAACTCCTGACGGCCGTCTCCGATTACGTCTTCACCACCTCAGATCACCTTCCGGTACTGGCGGTCTTCGACGTCGCGCAAGGAGTGGGAGTTGAGGATCCGGTGGCCCCCCACCCATCTCGCGAGATTAGCGTTACCGCTTACCCGAATCCGTGGCAGGATGATCTCACTGCAGAAATAACATCCGATCGCCCGGGGCACATCGTCGTACGCCTGTTCGACCTTGTCGGTCGCAAGGTGTTTTCCCAATCCTTCCACGTTCCTGCTGCCGGGACGCACCGCCTCGAGCTTGCACTCCCTCGACTTCCGGCAGGGCTCTACGTGCTCTCGTCGACTGGTCAACTCGGGCAAACGTCACAGTTGGTCGTGCACATATAGAGTCGGCGGGTAGCCAATCCAGTCCGCCGCCGCGATTCCAGCAATTCCCACAAAAAAGAAAGCCCCGGCCTGGGAAGGGCCGGGGCTGATCAACACCCATCTTGTTGGCATCAGGTGGCTTTGAAAAGGAGAATCAGTTGTCGGTGGTCTTCTGGTTGTATTCGAACCAGATCAGCATGGCGTCTACGTGCTTCCCGAAGGGACATCCTGCCTCGCGATACTCGTCCAGCGCCGTTCTGAAAAAAGTCGAAAGGAAACGGCGAAGATGCGGCGTGTTTCCACGCTGCGTACTGCTCGGCTGGCCGTGATTCTCGTTGGTCATGCTCCCCTCTTCAGGATTTTCGTCGATTCTCCTATCTGTAATCGGCGTGCGACGGGATTTCTATAGCCGAAGAAGCGCCCGAAAACCCGCAAATGCGGCGGCGCCTCGCCATCGATCTTCATCGACAACGAAGCGCCGCAACGAGTCGCTGAAAGGGGGACAGCGACATTCTCAGGGCTGATTTTGCGTCCTAATCAGTCGTCAGCCAGTTGGAAGTAGCTCTTAACCGCCTCGTAGTTGGTCAGATCCACTTCTGATTTCCCAAAGGGAAAGCCATCAATTATCACCGCCTTCATCTCACGATCCGGCATGTTTTCCAGCGAGATGCCTTCAGCAGATGCCTCGTAGAAAACTTCGAGAAAGCCATCGTCAAAGCCGAATCCGAGCGTAACGATGAAGTCGACCGCCTGCTGTTCCGGATTGTCGAAGCCGAAGGTATATGGCATCGCCGTCCACGTACCCTGCTCCCGGAAGAAGACCAGCACCGCACCTTCGTCTACGACGGTCGGAGTGATTCCCGGCACATCGTACTGAACCGATGCAACCTTGCCGTTGATGATGGCGTCCGCCATCAGAAAGTCAAAACTGACGGTAAATACGTTGGCGTTTCCGTCCGCTCCGCGCGGTCCCGGTGGGCCCGGAGGGCCTTGCTCGACGACGTTGGTCTCGCACGCGCTCAGAAGCGCAAGAAAGAGAATTCCTAGTAAGCTTGTCGTTAACGTCTTCATGACTATCACCTGATCTGTTTGCGAAGGCCAGCGGGCCCCGGCGATCATTCGAGACCAGTGAATTGCAAACGAGGATCCACCTTCGATTCTGCGCCATAATCGACGCCGACCCTGCCAGAAACGGCTAGAAACGGCTAGAAACCACGATAATTTGTCCAGCTTAATGGACACTTCACAATCAGCGAAGCCGCAACATCGCGGCTCGTCGACACGTGATAGCACCCGGCGGCGGCGAAATTGGAAAGGCGATTGGTGAGCTCGGGGTGGGTAACCTAAAGGCGGACCACGTGGCCTCCTGCCGATCGCTCGATCTCTTCAGCCATCCAGTCATGACAGGTGAAAAAGAAGACCTGCCGTGATTGAGCCATACCGGCAAGCAACTGAAGGCCACGTTTCCTGCGTTCTTCATCCCAGTTGACGAGTACCTCGTCGAGAAACAGAGGAAGTGGGTCGCCGGGATCGTCCAGGTGGTCAGCAATGGCGATCCTGAGTGTGAGGTAGATCTGATCCAGAGTACCACGACTCAGAGGCGGTCCCACGGGCGTGACTCTTCCCTCGTGCGCATCGTGCACCATAAGTTGTCCGTCGTTGTCCTCGGTTAGTTCAAGTCGATCGTACCTGCCCTCCGTCAGTGCCGCCAACATCTCGGATGCTCGCTTGACGACGTCAGGCTGATGTTTCTCCCGAAAGGATTCGTCGGCTTCGCGCATGAGATTTGCTAGTAGCAAGAGCCGGTCTCGTTCCTCTTCGGCTTGCCTGATCTCTAATTCAAGGACCTCGATCTCACTTTCGAGATCAGCCACGGTGGGCAGGTTTCGCAACGCGGTTAGACGTGCCTCCCGCTTCGCAATTTTCTCTGCAAGGCTTACGATCTCGGCTCTGGATTCCTCGATACGCGAGTCCAGCTGCACTCGCGACTTATCGGAGAGAGCCACGGCGCCGTTAAGCGATGATATCTCCTTCTTGAGCGTCGGCAGATCCGGATGACGCGCCTCAAGCTCTTCGCGAATTGACGATGCCCGCCGGCTAAGAGATCGCCTCTCGTCAAGGACGAGCGAACCCTTGTCTGGGTCTCCCTCTCCTAATTCCTTAAGCGCCGACTCGAGAATCTCCAGCTCGCGCGACACGTCCTCCAAGCGCTGCTGCCGTTCCGAAGCTGCCGTTGCCTCCGCATCAATCTGCTCCGACGCATGCGTGGCGGCCAACCGTTTTGAATCGGCACGCTCCAAGGCGTCGGCTAACAGGCGGACCTGACGCTCCGCCGGCAAGGAGGTGTCGATTCCCAGTGACCTGGCGACAGAGGCAACCCGATCCTCTTCCCTTTCGATCAGGTCAGTCAAGCGAGCGGCCTCTGCCTCATCGTCGGCGATTCGCGTGAAGAGGGTTTGCAACTCTTCAACGCAGTCGACGAGATCCGCGATTTTCTCGTACGGCGTTCGGGAATCCACACCCAACGATCTGAGCTTCCCCGCCACCCACGCACGTGCCTCGTCGATTTCGAGGTCCAGCTCGGCGATCAGATGAGCAAGACTTGGCGCCCCGGCACTGGCAAGTCTGCGCCTGCTTGCGAAGGTCTGCAGGAGGAGAGCCGCCCCGGCGGAGGCAAACACGAGTGCCAACCCCCACACAAGCGGCCATTCGCCGAGAAGACCTATCACCGCTACAACCAGTCCGACCAGGAACAGGATGCTCCACCGAGCTATCGGAGGCGCCTCCCCCTGATGCTCCTGACGGTGCGCCGCCCGCATTCGGCGCTCGACGAGCGACTTCACTTCCGCTAGCCTCGTACGAATCTCATCGACCGGGACGGACCCGAGATTCCGTCGCGCCGGAGTGTCTTGCGGCCCCGGTATAACGCGGTTCCACATATTGTCCAAGGCGGACTTACGTTCATCAAGCCGCCGTATCAAATCGCCCAGCTGCGCCTGACGCTCAGCCAGGATCCCAGATAGGGCTTGCAGCGATCGAATCTCCGACGCAAGACGAACCGCTTCTCTTGCTGCGTCATCGAAAGCCTCTGTCGCAGCTTGTAGTCTTCCCAGCGTTGCCTGCCGCGTCTGGACGTCTGACGTAAGTCGATTTCGTTCTTCCCGTAACCGGTTAAGAGCCGAATGTGGGTCGGCGGGTATCGTCGCGTAGACTGTTAGATCGCCAGCTGCCTTCTCAAGGCTGGTAATCTGTTGCAGCCCCTGTTTCACAGGGATGAGACGATCGGTCGTTCGTAGCGTAGCTCGATCGTTTTGAAGCTGGCCCTCCAGTTCAGTCTTCCGTGCAGACATGGCGCCAATTTCCTCGGACAGACGCCTTGCCTCCCTATCGCGATCACGCGCTTCCCGTACCTGACTGCGGATTGATCGGATCTTTTCGCGCAGGTCAGCCGAACGCGCCTTGCCACGACGATCCGTCCTCCATAGACGAGCCGCTTCCTTCTCCAGTTCGGCAGCTACCTCGCGGGGATTCCGCAGCTGCTCAATATTCAGCCCGCCGAGCAGGCGATCCTGAATCGTATCCCACGCCTTGCCCTCGATGCGGACCATGTCCGCCAGTGTGAGAGCGTACACCGCCTCGAACAGGTCTCGGCTAACGGGAGCCAGTTCGGGAATCGGTCTGTTCCTCAGGTCTTCCTTGCGACCAAACAACCCATCCATTCCCACGTTGAGCCGGCCGCGCGGCGTACTGCCAAGCGAGCGTTCCAGAGAACAAGCCGTCTTGCCTGCGACAAAAGCCACACTACCCGAAAGTCGGCCGGAGTCTGGACGATACGGGTGCTTTTCCGCGGTGGCGGGACTGAAGCCAAACAGCATCGTCTTGAGAAACTCAAAGAAGGTCGACTTACCCGCCTCGTTGGGGCCGAGAAGGACGATCAACTCGTGGTCGAGATCCGCAAACGCGCGTTCGTCCAGAGTGCCGAATTGTTCGATATGACAGCTTGTAATCCGCATGTGTCACGTCACACGTCGAGCAGGCGCGCGGCTGCTTCACGGTCCAATCCTGAAAGAAGCTTCTGGAGATAACGCAGTCTTTCATCCTGTGATGAAGCCTGCGCCGCTAGCGGCTTGGGAGCCACTCGGTCGATAGATTCCGGCTCCTCCTCATATCGCGAAATTAGCCGGAGCAATTCGCCCAGTACATGTGGCTCTCCCCTGTGGGCGCCGACCTCGATCGGCTGATGCAGCTCGGAAGTTCGAACCTCTACGGCGATCACAGACAGATGGTCTGCCATCAGAGCCTCGATCTCCTCGACGGGTTTACGAGAGGCCAGGTCCTCAGCAATCGGACAAGCCCCCTGAAGGTGAACTACGACGACTGCATCCCTCGCAGTCTCCGACGATCGACCGCCCGACTTCCAGGCCTCGCCAACGACTTGTTCAAGATCCGCCAGGTTACGGACCTCTGTCAAAAAATCTACCTCAAGGCTGACCCACTCGAGTGGAGCCAGCTGTACAAATCTCACCTGCGGTGGACTGGCCCGAAAAACATCCACCAGCAAACCACCGCGGGCTCCGGTTTCTCTTGGGCTCCGTCCCTGGATGCTGCCCGGATACCACGCCTTTTCCTCAGGGTCGATTGCCTGACGATGATGAATGTGTCCGAGCGCCCAGTAGTCATACCCGCGGCTTGTAAGGTCATCGACACTGCAAGGAGCATAGCGATCGTGCGAATCCGCCAATGCCGCAGAGGTCACCATGGTGTGCAGGATCCCGATATGGGGCACATCCCCGTCGGCGGCGGGAAACGCGGACGCAAGATTTCGATCTTCTCTTGCCGTTTCATGTCCGGCGCCCGTGACGCGTCCTATCAGCGTGCCCGCCCTGTCACGAATCTCAACCGTCTCGGGGCTTGCGGACTCAAACACCATGCAGTTCTCCGGCAGCGCAATGCTACCCGCGCGTGATCGCAGAGACGCAGGGTCGTGATTCCCGCACGCGTAGAAAACCCGAATGCCGAACTCTCCGAGTCGGCGAAACTGATCAACGAGGATTTTCTCGGTCGCAAAGCTGAGACGGCTTCCGTCAAAGAAGTCACCCGCCACGATGACTGCGTCGACGCGCTCCTCAACTGCCACGTCCATCGCCCGAACGAACGACTCTCGAATCGCTTCTCGCAACCGAACACGCAGTTGGTCGGATCGGCAGGAGAACGTCGTGTCGAAATGGACGTCGGCGAGATGCAGGATTTTCAGCATACGGTATGGCGTAGATCCGGGCCGTCTAGTCGTAGACCAATACGCTTGCACCGCTGCCGGTGAGCCACAGCAACGTGCTATGTACTGCGTCTCCGGTTATGTTCTCCCAAGCAGCCCGATAGCTATCGAGCTGACTTTCATAGCGGCGCTTGAGCGCTTCGACCTCTTCGTCGGTTTCTGCACGATGCGATTTGAAATCGACGATCGTCCAGCCGGACGTAGTGCGGTAAACGAGATCAATCGTACCGCGGTAGATGACCTCCTTCTCGTCATCCCGGTAGGAAAACGGGACTTCAGAATAGACCTGCGACGCAGACTTAAGTTCACTGTAAAGATGAGATTCCTTGAAAGCGACGACTTCTTCGACAAGCTGTCTTG
>JBFIPX010000031.1:0-23552 GCA_041609895.1 Rhodothermales bacterium | reverse complement strand
TCGACGCTTCGCCTGGTTGGAACCGACGGGTCGACCAATGTCGACTTCGAGAACGGCGGAGTCAACCTGTGGCGCGACGGAGTCAAGACTACCAGTCAGCGTATCGAGAGTGCGGTCAACCGGGCACTTTCGGAATTGGGATTGTCCCGACACGCCAGCGTGGTAGCAGGTGTGGCCGGCGCCATGGAACACGCGCGTGCCCGGCATCTGGAGAAAGAGATACTCGACGGTTGTGACGGAAAAGTCCGACGCGCCCGGGTGATCAGCGACGTGCAACTCGCTCACTACGCTGCTCACGACCACGCTGCGGGGCTGACCGTAGTCATCGGAACGGGTTCGGTAATATTTGCACGCGCCAGTTCGGGTGAAGAGCGAGTCGTCGGCGGCTGGGGATATCTATTGGGCGACGAAGGCTCAGGGTTTGCGCTAGGACTTACACTGCTGCGACACCTTGCGAACCGTCACGACAAAGGTCTGACTTCCAATCTCACGACCCTAATTCAACGTGAGTCTGCAGTGTCCATGCGTACTGCCTTGCTCAATCGTGCATACGGTGAGGAAGCACGTATCCAGAATCTCGCGCCTGCTGTAATACGAATGGCAGAGTCAGGTGACAACGAGGCAATCGATCTTATCGAGGAGCAGACTGGTCTGTTGGCAGATCAGATTGATATCGCACAACAAGGTCTTGAGGGTGTCCCTCTTCGCGTGGCCTTTGTGGGTGGTCTTTCTGCAAGCAGTTTCTACACGGACAAGTTATTCTTGAAGCTCCGCGAAAAAACAAAAGGCTTCAAGAGAATCCAGCCAGTCCGCAAGGCGCTTGATCAGGCGTTGCTCATGGCCCAGCGGGATGCAGAATCAGAGGCCTAAACGATAGACTCGGGAGGAAAGTCCGCGGGATCGAAATCGAGCTCGGGCAGCTGCGGATTCATCTCGGCGAGTGTATTACGAATCAACCCCGCAATCACGAGATTGCGGTACCACCTGTTCTCCGCCGGCACCACGTACCACGGCGCAGTATCGGTAGAGCACCGGTTGAGCATGATCTCGTACGCTTCCATGTAGTCGTCCCAGCGTGCCCTCTCCTTTAAGTCGCCTGGATTGAACTTCCACAGCTTGTCTTGTCGCTGCAGCCGTCTCAACAAGCGCACCCGCTGATATTCCTTCGAGATGTGCAGCATGACCTTGATGATGCGCGTGCCCGTCTCGCGAAGCAGTTGTTCAAACTCATTAATCTGCTCGTACCGCTTCTCGACAACCTCGATTGGCGCAAGACCCTTGACGCGGACAACCAGTACGTCCTCATAGTGCGATCGATTGAAAATGCCGATGTGTCCCTTCCGGGGGACCTGGGCGTGAACCCTCCACAGGAAGTCACGAGCTAACTCATTCGCCGATGGCACCTTGAAACTGTAGACCCGACATCCCTGCGGGTTTATGCCCGACGCCACCTTCCGAATGGTGCTGTCCTTCCCGGCCGTATCCATCGCCTGAAGCACAAGCAGAAGCGCCTGCTTTCCCTCCGCGTACAGACGCTCCTGCAGGTCCCAGATCTCGCGACGGGTCGTGTTGAAAGCGTCCTTCGTTCGATCACTCTTTAGGAGGTCGCCCGTGTCGTCGGGAGAGATAGACGTCAGTCTGAAATCGCGGCCAGGTTTCACGCGGTATCGTTCGAGGTCTGGATTCATGAGGTCTGTTGCCGGTTTAGCTGTTGCATGCTAATCAATTCGAGGCGACGAATTCTCGCTCAGAATCTATCAACTGAACCTTCCTCAATCCAATTACAGCATTGCAAACGAATAAAGCGTCTGCTCCAATCAGCTCCTCCCTGGATAGGTCGCGCTCGACGGCACCCGCAAAAGTTTCGAGGATCAGCGAGCGATACACGCCCGGCAATAGCCCGGAGGCGGACCGCGGCGTCAACCATTCCCCTCCATTGCGAACGAAGATATTTGTTCGACTCCCTTCGCATACCCTCTCCTCGGCATTGAGATAGATGAGTTCGAAAAGCCCCTTCTCTTGCGCCGCTCTCCATTCGCTGTCGTACAGTTCCCTGCGCGTGGTCTTGTGGTAAAGGTGCTCGAGCCTGGAGTCCAACCTCGAAGCCGAGACCGCCACACTCAATCGGCCCTCCATCGGCGAAATAGGAGAAACCGATAGGGATACTTCCCCTGATTGCTGAACAACAAGGCGAACTCGCCAAGGCGAACGTCTGTCGCAGAGTAAGCACGAATCAACGATGCGTTGCCTCACTTCACGCACGTCCAGAGGAATACCGAAATAGGATGCCGAACTGGCTAGCCGAGCCATGTGTCTGTACAGGAGCGGGATTTCTCCTTCACATCGCATCGTTTCGATAAGCCCGAAGTCGGGTTCCCGCGTCATGACACGATCGCCGCATTCTTGACGAATCGGGTCTTGAGCAGGCACTCGTCAAACTCGGCGAATGGATCCGAATCCCAGACGATCCCGCTGCCTGTTCCCATGACCGCCTCCGTGCCTTTCAAGGTAATGGTGCGAATGGCGACGCTGAAGGTCGCTTTGTCGTTTGGAGATATGTATCCGATCGCTCCACAATAGATGCCACGAGGACTGTCTTCCAGGTCACGAATGATCTCCATCGACCGAATCTTCGGTGCTCCGGTAACGGAACCACACGGAAACAGTGCCCGGAAGATTTCCTGATACGATGTGCCGGCAGCCAGCGTCCCCTGGACGGTGGAAGTCATCTGCAAGACCGATGGATACCTTTCGACCGTGAAAAGGTCCGGTACGACGACAGATCCCGGAAGGCAGCACCGTGCCAGGTCGTTACGCAGAAGGTCCACGATCATTAGGTTCTCAGCGCGGTTCTTTGGATCACTTCGAAGCCTCCGCGCGACGTCCTCGTCCACGTGGTACTCCGACGTCGCCGGCGCGGTGCCCTTCATGGGCCGCGTCGTGATGCAGCTGTCTTCCAGTTCAAAGAATAGCTCGGGCGACAGGCTGAGTACCGTGACCGATCCGGTCTCTATGTATGCCGCAAACGAGACCGGCTGAGCAAGCCGAAGTCGACCGAAGAGTGCGCGAGGATCTCCCTCAAAATCAAAGCAAAACGGGAACGTAAGGTTGACCTGATAGACGTCTCCTTCCCGGATGTGACGGCGAATGACTTCTACCTTTTCGACGTAATCCCTTTGGTCGATGCCGGCACGGGGCTTCGCGATCTGGAAACCGCCCGATTCCAGCGTACTCACGTAATTAGCCCGTGCGACGACTGACAAGAGCCGCGGCTTCTCGTACAATCCGAACCATAGCAGGGGTTGGTCTGTGCCGGCGGCCGAAAATTGTGATTCGAACGCGTATCCCGCCTCATATCCCACGATTCCGGCCGCCCACAATCCTTCCGACACACGACGGTCCACCTCTTCGATCGCACCAACGACGTCTTCCAGCTGATGGGCAACAACCTGATGAACGGGTGCCGCGAACAGCAACGTCCGGGGTCCTGAGCCGGAATCATCGGCCGTATCCAGCAGCACCGTGCCCGCTTCTGAGAGAAAGCTTGCTACTTCTGAACCCGCGATGTCAACGGGCTCCAACTCGAGTGTTGTTTGATTCAGCTTGATCACTATGATCCAGTTACGCCGGGCGGACAGTCGCTAGATACGCATTCAATCCAAGCACCCGATCTGAGGGTGAATTGCGAATCACTTGTCGTTCCGGGCTCCAAAGTTTGGCAAGCGGCTGATACGGCCGACGTCGGGCCTGCCTAGTCGCTGTCCATCAGTTTCTCCAACTCCTTTTGGAACACCGCGTGTTCCACCGGCGCATCATAAAGCAGCACTTTGACGCCGTGACCGGGCACGCGTGTTTTCAGGGACCCCTCTTCATTCGTGACTTCAAACCGGGTGCCACTGACTGCATCCACCCAGTCGCCGGGGCTGAGCCATCGGGTAATTGTAAAATCCGCCGGAGAGTCACCCTTGTTGAGCAGCACCAGGGCAGTCTGGGCAACGCTGTCGCGCTGGTACACTCGATAGAACGCGGCCCGATCACCGCTGAATTCGAGATTGACCTGCAAACCACGTTGGAGGGCAGGCGATTGCCTGCGCACCTGAGCGATCGTGCGAAGCGCGGCGTGAACGCGGTGCAGTTTGGCTTCGGCCACGCGCTCCTGGCCGAAGAAATTTCGGTTGCCCTCGTGTTCTCCCTTGCCGGCCATGAAGGCGATCTCCGAGCCGTAGTAGACGACCGGAATTCCCCGGGAGGTGAACAGCCAGTTGTTCGCATCGATGAAGCCATCCTCACTGGCGTTCATCCGCGTCACATCGTGGTTGTCGTAAAAGGTCATCAGGTTGTAGGGGTTGCGGTAAACGCCATCGTCCAGATGCAGATAAGTGAGCAACTCGGCGAAATCACTGCCGGAATTCTCGAATACCCTCGTCATCTGCCGGCGGCCCGGAAAATCCAGTACGCTGATTGAACCATTTTCCGGCAGCATATGCTCGGCAATCCTGGATGCTTCGTAGTCGAAGTGCTCACCGAACATGAAAAACCCCGGGTAGTGCTCTCGGATTCGGTCGCTGAACTGCTTCCAGAACGCGTGCGGCATGTGTCTGATGGTATCGATGCGAAAAGCCGCAGCGCCTTGCTCGATCCACTGCAGATAGGCACCCACCAGATAATCCAGTACGGCTGGATTGGTATCGTCCAGATTGGATAATTCCGCCAGATCCGGCTCTGTGTGAAAGAAACCGTGTAGTGGATTGTTCTTGTCTAACTTCTCCGGCGGCAGGTTCTGGTGGTCCGCCACCAGCTTGCCGTCCCGGTCGTAGATTTCACCGTACAGCGGCTGGTCCGCGGGCATCGTCCAGGAGGGTGAGCCATGGTTGCAGACGATGTCCAGCACGATATCCAGGTCATGCCGCAACTTCATTTCTCGGGTGAAGTCGGCAAAGCTCAGATCAGCCGATTCCAGATGCTCGTCAACCTGGTAGAAATTAACTCCCCAGTAGCCATGGTAGGCAGCCTTGCCCCTATCGGCCGCCCGTCCCAAGCCTAGCGGGTAGCCGCCGGTGAAGTGGGCGTCCGGGTTATCCACAATCGGAGTGATCCAGACCGAGGAAAAGCCCATGTCGCGGATATAGTCTCCGTAATTCAGCACACCCTTTAAGTCTCCGCCCAGATACCCCAGGTTGGCGAGGGTGTCGCCGTCTGCGGCAATCGGGAGATCGAAGCTACGGTGTTCACCGCCCTGCTCCGGGTAGTTGTTGCTTGGGTCGCCGTCGACGAAGCGATCGGTCACCACGAAATAGACCGCCTGTTCGGCGAAGGGCTCGGTCGTGCCGTAGAAATCTGCGACGGGCTTTGCTGGCGGGGTCGTTCGTGAACAGGCGGCTAGCAGGATCGCCAGGCAAGATCCCGATAAGATTCTGGCAGCAAGACGCCATTCGAAAAGGATGCGAGTAGCAATTCTCATTGTGCCTTTGTCCTCTGGAGTATCAGAGTAGTGGGTCGCCAGTCGCAGTCGACCGCTTTCTGTCGATGCGTGACGACCGGCTGGGCCAGCATTCTTCCATCGCCAAAACTCATTTGAGCTAAGCGCCGCCATATAGCATCTTAATCAATACAATATGATAACTTCATGCACGACAAGAACCATGGGCACTGGTTGTGCATACGAGAGCGTTTTCGCTCCGGCTTCCGTTGTCTGCAATACCGGAGTGGATACGCCCAGGAACTGAGAATACGAGAGCATGCACAGAGAGCACAAAAGGTGGTGGAGTCCGAGTCTTGGCCGCGACATGGACATGTTGGTTTTTGGACACGCCGGAGCACCCTTGCTGGTTTTTCCGAGCAGTCTGGGACGCTTCTACGAGTGGGAGGACTTTGGTATGGTCGGTGCGCTCAACAATCAGTTGGAGCACGGATTGAACCAGCTGATATGCGTTGACTCTGTAGACGCCGAAAGTCTGTACAACAAGCATGTCGATCCATACACCCGGATCAGTCGACACAAGCAGTACCAGGGCTACATTGTGAATGAGGTAGTACCGTTCATCCAGCAACGGGCCCACACCGATTTCATCATGGTCTCCGGCGCCAGCTTTGGCGCCTATCATGCTGCCAACCTCTTCTTCAAGCATCCGTGGACGTTTCGCAAACTAATCGCGATGAGCGGCTCTTTTGATATCAAGTCGTTCCTCGACGGCTTTTACGATGAAAACGTCTACTTCAACAATCCCGTCGACTATCTTCCCAATCTAAATGACCACAACACTCTGGAGGCTATTCGCCGCAACCACCTTGTCCTGTCCCTCGGAGAATATGATCCGTGCAAGCACGGCAACGAGAGACTAAGCTATATCCTCAACTCCAAATCTATCCCGCATCATTTCGAGGTTTTGCACGGCGCTTTCGGACATGACTGGCCGTGGTGGCGCGACTCGATAAGGAGGCATATCGGATAGTGACGCCTGCGGGGAAATGCGATTTGACCTTGCGATCAAAAGAAAATAGACCGACGCGATGAAAAAGATCGGCATCCTCAGGGGAATGGAAACAACCTTCCCCGATGCTCTCGTCCACCACATCAACGAGACCTACGCTGAGCAAGGTGTAGGTGCTGAGTTTGTCGAACTCGACGCCGTGACGATGGACGACGATCCCGCGTACGAGGTAATCCTCGACAGAATATCTCACGAGGTTCCGTTCTATCGATCTTTCCTGAAGTGGGCGGCGCTCGAAGGGACATTCATCGTCAACAACCCGTTCTGGTGGAGTGCCGACGACAAGTTCATCGATAACATTATAGCGCGTCAGGTAGATGTGGCGGTTCCAAAGTCAGTAATTCTGCCTCACAAGCAGCACCCGCCGAACACCGATGACTCGAGCTTCCGCAATCTCAAGTATCCTCTCGACTGGGAGAGAGTGGCCGCCTACGTCGGCTTCCCGGCCTTTCTGAAGCCCCACGATGGCGGAGGGTGGCGTGGAGTTACAAAGGTGCACAACATGGACGAGTTGTATCGGGCCTACGACGAGTCCGGCACCGATTGTATGATGCTGCAGGAGGGAATTGAATTCGAGTCATACTTCCGCTGCTACGGCATCGGGAGAAAATTCGTCCGCGTGATGCGATACAACCCCGCCGCTCCCGGCCCCATGCGGTACAAAGACGTGTCCCCCGAGCCGGTCGAACCGGAACTCCTCACGAAGATTCGCAAGGACGTCCTCGCCATCTGCAAGGCGTTGGGCTATGACATGAACACGGTCGAGTTCGCGGTTCGAGACGGCGTTCCCTATGCAATCGACTTCATGAATCCCGCGCCCGACGCCGACTATCATTCGGTCGGTCTGGAGAACTTCGAGTGGGTCGTCAGGCACACAGCCGAATATCTTGTCGGGTGCGCACAGCGCCCTCGAAGCGCCCGAGCCTTCTCGGTCAACGGTTTCCTGCAGCCTACGGCCGATTCTCGGCCCGAGTAGGCTTACGGATGATGGAAAGACGGTGAGCGTATGATGCGGCACATGCTACAGCCCGCGATAGACTACTATCATCAGCTGATGACGCGCGATCTTGCTGAAGCCGAGACGCAGCTTCAGCAGCTTGAGGAAATGCAGCGGGAAAGGCGGGCGCTATTCGGCGACCGTGTGATGGCAAGGAGCCTCCGGCCGACGTTCCTGACGGAGGAATTCTATACGGAAGTACAGGACGTCGTGTACCTCATCAGGCAAGCGGTGCTTCGGTTGGCCGCGCAGTTCTTTAACGACCGTCGCGTGCTCACCCACGAGCTCGGTCTGAAGGAGTGGGAGATCGAGCTAGCCTCAATTCCGACCAACGTAATACGGCTTTCGGCGACCGCAAGAATGGACTCGTTCGTCACCGAAAACTCGTTCCGGTTTGTCGAGATCAATGCGGAATCGCCGGCCGGTATCGCGTACATGAAGGAGCTCGCGGACATCTACCGGGAACTGCCGATCTTCAGGGAATTTGAGCAGCGCTATCCGGTCCGGTTCGTATCGCCCTTGGAGCACACGATTGCCGGACTCATACAAATTTACCATGAGCAGTTTGATGGCCGCGAGGAGATGCCGGCATTTGCCATCGTCGATCACCTCGATGTGCCTACAATACACGAGTTCCATCTTGTAAAAGAGTACCTGGACCGGCATGGTTACCCGTGCGAGATCGTGGATCCTCGTTCGCTCGAGTGCCGGGACGGGTGGGTTTATGCCAATGGGCGCAAGATCGACATCCTGTACAGGCGGCTTCTCCTGAACGAGTACTACGCCATTCGGGACGAATGCGCTGCCTTCCTCGAAGGATACGAGGCAGGCAAGACTTGCTACCTGAATTCGTTCCGAACAAAGCTCGTGCACAAGAAGGCCATCTTCGCCTTTCTTACCGACCCGAATTACACTCACATTCTATCCGACCGTCAGAGGGAGGTGATCGAGAAGCATATCCCGTGGACCCGACTCCTGCGGGACTCGAAAACGACGTTCCGCGGCCTGCATGTAGAGCTGCTGGAATTCATCCGATCAAATCGACGCCACTTCGTGATCAAGCCTAACGACGAGTATGGCGGCAAAGGAGTCACTCTGGGCTTCGCGTCGTCAGAGGAAGAGTGGGACGTGGCCGTACAGGATGGTCTGAAGCAAGGTTACGTCGTCCAGGAGATCGTCGATATTCACAGGGAGCCATTCCTGAACAAGGTGGGTGACTCGTGGGAACTCGTACCTTCGGTGGTAGACCTGGACCCGTACCTGAACGGACCCCTCATGGGCGGATGCCTTGCGCGCATCTCGTCGACGAATCTCGCGAATGTCACGGCCGGAGGCGGAAGTCTACCCACATTCATCCTTAGATACGCCTGAATGAAGACCCCCACCCTCGCGCCTCTGAAGATCGCGATAATAGATCTGTACAACGGCGAGACGAATCAAGGGATGCGCTGCATACGCGAACTCATTGAGGAGAACAGCGGGCGCTGGGAAGGTGTCTCCTTCGAGTACGAGGTTTTTGAGACGCGGCTGAACAGCCAAACGCCATCACTGGATTTCGACGTGTACATCTCAACCGGTGGGCCGGGTAGTCCATTCGACGGTGTCGGCAAGGCATGGGAGAAGAAGTACTTCCAATGGCTACGCTCGGTATGGAAACACAACACCTCATCGGAGGAAGCTCCGAAACACGCCTTCTTCATCTGTCACTCGTTTCAGATGATGGCCCGCTTCTTTCATCTCGGAGACGTGATACGACGGCGCTCCGAGTCGTTCGGGATCTTCCCGGTACACAAGACGACGGCGGGTGAGACGGATCATCTTTTCGACGAACTCGACGATCCATTTTTTGCGGCAGACTTCAGGCACTGGCAGGTTGTGCAGACCGATCGGAAACGCTTGAGGGAGCTGCGTGCGGACGTTTTGGCGATCGAGAAGTATCGTCCCCACGTCGAACTGGAGCGGGCGGTAATGGGCATCCGGCTCTCGCCGGAGGTCGTAGGTGTGCAATTTCACCCGGAGGCCGATGCCGAGGGAATGCTGAAGCATTTCTCGCAATCGAAGCGTCGGAAGCACATTATCGATCATCACGGAGAACAGAAGTACGATCGCATCATCCACCGGCTCGAAGACCCGAACTATCTCGACCGGACCCATCGGGCGGTTCTCCCGTCTTTTCTGCAATCCGCGGTTGAAGCTCGTCTCGCCGAGGCCACCCAGACTGCAACCTCCTGAATCTTGCGGCCGCCGGGGTGCCGTTGGAGATGTGGCGCAAGCCCTTGGCGAGCAGCAGTGCGCCCGTGTCACTTGAGGGTCGGCCGAAATCCCTTGCCAGGTTGCAGATCGATGCTCAATTTTCGACTGATCATGGCAGCGTCCCAAGTCAAGCAAAAGCAATCTGTGTTCAGCAATCCCGACAACGAAGTGTCATTGACAATCTCGAGGTTGGGATCCTCCACGTCATTCCCGAAAACGACCCTGACTGCGATCTGTGTCGCCGCTCTTTTCCTCCTCACAGGATGTAAGCTCGCGGGTTCCGAAGACGACTTGCCAAGTCCTGTCGCCGACGGCTCTATCCGCATTGACCCGCAGCTGGATCCCGAGTCAATTCGGAAAGACCGATTTGACTTCGTCGATGCGAGTTTGGAGGGTCGGACACTTTCGCTCACGGTATCCGTCAGCGGTGGCTGTGAAGACCACGACTACGACCTCGTCACGCAGGGCGCACTCCTTCTGAGCATTCCGCCTGGGGCGAACCTGTACCTCGTACACGAGGACAACGACGACCCGTGCGATGCCATTATCCAGCAAACGGTGTCGTTCGACATCACACCGTTGGTCGAGAGCAGCGGCTTTGAGCAGATTCTTCTGATTCTCTGGCCGTACGATCAAGTGAAGCCCTTCGAGCCTCCGCTGCTTTACGATGCGAAGTCTTCGTCATGAGAACGCCACGCACAGTTTAGCACTAACGAACAGAGCTAGCAGCGCATCATGACAATCACCGCAGCTGCCACCATCAGTAGCATTGTAACCGTGCCGGGATCAATTGGGTTACGCATGGCACTTTGGGAAGAGAACGACTAATGCCCTACGAGCGAAAAATCGCCTGAAGGAATTCGACAAGATACGCTCGCCATACGAACCACGTATGAGCGCCGTCCGTGAGCCTGAACGTGTTCGCTATTCCGTTTTCGTCGAGCCAGAAGCGAAACGTCTCGTTGTGATCGACCAGAAAGTCGTCCCGCCCGCAGGCGATCCAGAGCAACTCGAGGTCCTCGTTCGTCTGCTCCAGATCTTCCGTCAGAAATCCAAATCGCTCATCCAGGTTCTCAAACGGAGCTGCGGCGCTGAACGCGCCGATCCAGGCGAAAGAGTCCAGGTGGTTCAATCCGATATGGATGGACTGGCCACCCCCCATTGATAGACCCGCAATTGCGCGATCACCACGTTCGTCGGAAATGTTGTAGCGCTCGTCTACGACTGGTAGCAGATCCTCCATGACGTCTCGCACCATGGCCACCTCATTTCTGCGGCGGTAGTCCTCCGTCAAACGCATTTCGACAGGTTCGGGGTGACCATATGGCATCACGATGACCATTGGTACGATTAGTCCGCGGTCCAGAAGATTATCGGCTATGAAATTTGCACGCCCTACTCCCGGCCACGCTCCTTCATCGTCACCGAATCCATGCAGCAGCAACAGTGTGGGGTAAGCATCCTCTCTACCCGAATCATAGCCGGGAGGTGTATAGACGTAGACGCCGCGTTCGCGTCCCGCGGATTGGGAATAGTAAATGTGGTGTGTCACCGACCCATGCGGAACGAGTTGCTGCTCGTGGATTCGCGGAGGATCTCCCGGAATCTCGAAGAGGCTCTCGAGAAAGAACCAGCTCTTCAAATCTCTGTTGTGCCGATCGACAACATCGGCCCCGTCCACTTCGAACACGTACGAATACAGCTCGGGCTGTAGGGGCCCGACGGTCACCGACCAGACGCCTTGCTGTCCACGCACCATCGCTGTTCGATCCAAACCTTCAATGCCTTTCACGAACACGCTATCCGCTCGTGGAGCATGTACACGAAAGGTGACTCTTCCGTCCGGATGAACCTCTGGCGACACCAACTGCGCTGCGGATTCAGCAGCCCAGAGCGAAACGCCGACGATTACGGTGACGGCGGCCAGGATACGCATGGCATGCCCGGCCGCCGACCACAGGCAAGTGCTGTTGCCCCAACGGCTCATTGACGCGGGTGTAGCCCTACTTACCGAAAATGGAACCGAGAGCGCCGGCTCCAAGCTTACCGAGCTCGTCGGAGAGATCTCCGTCTCCGTCACTATCAAGCATGCTCAGTAACCCACCTACGGAGGTGTTGGGCATCTTCTTTTCCAGCTCCTGACGCTCTCCACTCAACATGCCGGCGAGACCATCGGCGTCGAGATTGCGCTCCTTCTTGACCTTGCCGAGGGCACCCATCACGATGGGCGCCATTGTTGCAAGCAGCTTGGCCGCTTGCCCAGAGTCCAGGCCGCTAGCCTTGCTCACACCTTCGGCTACAGCAGGCTTCTTAGCTCCAAGCAGATGCCCGAGAATTCCCTCGCCGTCCAATGTCTTGGGGGCGGAAGCGCCACCGCCACCCAGCAAGCTGCCGGCCGCGCCCAGAAGGCTGCCAAGGCCTCCGCCGCTACTAGAGTCGGAACCGCCGAGCAGTCCTCCCAGGCCACCCGCTGCTCCCAGGAGCCCGCCGATGTTGTCGAGAATGCTACCGTCATGATCTCGCTCGAGTGCGTTAGCGAGAGCGCGCGCACCTTCCGGCGATGAGTTGGCGTTCTTCGCCAGCGATCCAACCAGCACCGGAAGCGCTGCGGCGACCGCGTCCTTTGTTTTGTTTTGATCAGCCCCGATCGCGCTTCCTAGCTTGGAAACTGCGTCCGATCCGAGTTGACTACTGAGGATGTCCAACAATCCTGACATGATTAACTCCCCGAGAGGCTATGGTACTTGTAGTATCTTTTGCGGGTGAGGAGCAGAGATCTGCTACGGCGCAAAATATCAGAAGAGACCAGTGAAGCAAAGGTATTCGATCATTCACACCGATGAATTTCTCGTTGTTACGGGAAAGCCGCCCGGGCTTTTGTCCATCCCCGATCGCTACGAAGCTGCTTTGGCGTCGATGCAGGAAGTGCTTTCATGGAGCTTCGACCCACTTTTTGTAGTACATCGACTGGATCGGGACACGAGTGGCGTGATGGTCTTTGCGCGAAGTGCGGAAACCCACCGAAACGTGTCTATCCAGTTTGAGAACGGTATCGTTGAGAAGGTTTACCATGCTCTGGTTGTTGGCTCCCCTTCATGGGACGCTCTTGGAGTGGACCTACCGTTGAGTACGGATGCCGATCGGGCGCACCGAACCAAGGTGGATCGCCGTAATGGAAAGAAGTCGGTAACGGACTTCGAGGTTCTGGAACGACTGTCCGGGTATTCGCTGGTCCGAGCCATCCCGAAGACGGGGCGAACCCATCAAATCAGGGTTCATCTGGCTTCCATCGGTTTTCCTGTCGTAGCCGACCCACTTTACGGTTCCGGTGAAGGGCTTTACCTTTCGGAACTGAAGCGCAGGTATCGCCCCAGCCGGCGAGAGGAGAGACCACTGATCAGCCGGACAGCGTTGCATGCATACTCGCTCGGACTACGACACCCGGTCTCCGGCGAGCCCGTCGTTTACGAGTGCGCCCACTTCAAGGACCTGAGGGCAACGATTAACCAGCTCCGCAAGCTATCCGCTAGTATCTCTCCCCCCACTCCACGAGCCGGAGGCCCTTCATGAGACCGGCCATCGAGCGGTATTCGCAGCGGTCGTCGCCCGGCCGGGTCGAATGGATCGGAATCCGGCCGGCTCGACGGGAAGACCCGACACCGGTACCCAAGGTGCAGGCGGTTGCCGCAAAGGGACTGGTGGGCGATCACTTTGCGGGTAAGCCGGGGAGTGCGCGGCAGGTTACGCTTATCCAGCACGAGCACCTCGCAGCAGTTGGCAACATTCTAGGGAGAGAGCCGGTCGATCCGGGACTTCTGCGACGCAATATTGCCATCTCCGGCATCAACCTTCTAACGCTCCGCGAGCGACGCTTTCGTATTGGCTCGGCCGTGCTGGAGGGCTCCGGTCCATGTCATCCATGTTCGCGGATGGAGGACAACCTGGGACAGGGCGGGCTCAATGCGATGCGTGGTCATGGAGGTATTACAGCGCGTATCATCGAGTCCGGTGAGATCGCCTTAGGTGATCCGGTAGTCGATCTCGGGCCGGTCGCTGCGGCGACTGATGAGTCGATCGAACAGGGTTGACCAAACGCATATAATTCTAGCGCAGTGCGGCTTGCCCGAGACGCGCGAAGTTAATCGCCTCGCCGAGAATCCTCGCACCCTCTTGGTCGGCGTGAAAGCCGGCTGAGTTCTCCGCCTCTACGAAGTCGACGTAGAAACTCGCCTTGCGCTGATACTCCCTGGCTGTCGCTAGCCGGCTTTGATCTGCACCACTCGCCTGCTGGGCCTCCTTGATATCGTCGATCAAGTCGGTCAATGCATTCAGGGCAACATCACGAAGACGGGAGTGGCGTTCCTGGATTCCCTCCGCGCGCTCAAGAAGCTCTTCCGCGGAAGCCCTGTGACACGTCTGACAGGACCGCGAGACATTTAGCAGCGGACTCCTGACATGATGGTCGCTGATCTTGAGCGCTCCGGTCCGGCTGTAAGGCATGTGGCAGTCGGCACAACTCACCCCAGCCTTGGCATGCGTCCCTTTTGACCACATTTCAAACTCAGGATGCTGCGCCTTAAGCATCTTAGCACCCGTCTCCGCATGCGTCCAATCCGCGAACCCCGCTTCGTCGTAGTAGGCAAGGATGCTGTCTACCGCGAGTCCCTTGCTCCACGGGTAGGTCAACCGCTTCTCAGCTCCCTTGAAGTAGTACTCCACGTGGCACTGTGCGCAAACGTAGGTTCGCATTTCCTGATGCGAAGCGTCTCGGTTTACGTCGTAAGCAGCAATGCCCTCGCCCGCCTTGGCTTGGGCTATTCCCTCAATGAAGCCCGGCCGCGTCACTCTCAGCTGCATTGACGTCGGCTCGTGGCAGTCAATACAAGTTATCGGATGCGTTACATGTTGACGCGCTTCGGCATATGGCATCGGATTGAGTGCCTCAAAGCCGACGATCAGGTCTCCTCCTCCGGCCTTCATATACGGCACATACACGGAGGCATGGCAGTGGAGGCACGTGCCCGGCTGCGGTGCCGCTTGTTGCCGACCGGTAAAGATCTGGTCCTCAAGCATGTACGCGTGTCCGCGCTCCTCGCGGAAGTCCTTGGCAAACGCGTACCCGGCCCACATGCGTCGCAATGCCGGGAGGTGATCCAGTTTGCTCTGCGACACCACCTCCCTCGGATCTTCCGACGTAGGATCCTGGAGAATAGCCTCGCTGCCGCCAAATCGAGTCCTTTCCATGTCGACAGTTCGAAGGTAGCCATCGTACTGCAGCGGAAAGTTCTTGCCCCACTCAGCGGGGTCCTCGGTTTCGTCGGTCAGCTCGACTACTCTGAAAAACGGATTTCTTGATTCCTGCCTTTTCTCGAAGACGTCAACCAACAGCATCGTTGCTGCGAACACCAGGATCGCAACACCGAACGTCACACCAATCAACTTCCCTTTGCCAATTTCCGCCATGATTCAGGTTTCAGTGTTTAATGCAAATGACCTACATCAACGTGACATCTTATGCACGACAGGGCGGCGTCCGCCGGCACCCGGTCGATCGCGTGCACCATCGGCTCGTGACAGTGTCGACACGCTTGCTCGGTAACCCGCCGATTGAAGTCGGTGATTCGAATCGGTTCGGGAAATCGCCCCGTCGTGAAGGCAAGAGAATGGTTGAAACCGTTGATTCCCTTCACCGCCAGCTTGGCCGCTGCCGACGAGTGTGGTGCGTGACAGTCGTTGCAAGCGGCGACCTGTCGGTGCGAAGACTTTTGCCACGCCTCAAATTGATCGCGCATCACGTGGCAGTTTGCGCAAGCATCAGCCTCGGCCGAGAGATACGACGCTCCGTCCGCATAGACGAACGTGAAGCCTCCGATGCCGACCAGGCCACCCAGAAGGATCGAAACCACAACGAAGGCATTGCGTGTTTCTTTCATACGACGTTTGGAGGCGTTTTTTCTTGCTGAAGAAGAATCGCGATTGATTGGATCGACGCTCTACTCGCTGTCGCCGACTCACATATTGCGCCGGTATTCGCCGCCGACCTCGAACAAGGCCATCGTGATTTGCCCCAGCGAGCAGCTCTTGACGGTTTCAAGCAGCTCGTCAAAGACATTGCTCTCTTCCATAGCCACCTGCTGAAGTCTCAGCAACGCTTGTTCGCTGCGGCCGACATGCCGATTCTGGAACAACTTCAGCGACTCCAGCTGGTGCTGTTTTTCCTGGTCGCTGGAGCGCATCAAATCTACCGGGGCATCCGCGGATGTATCGACATCACCGTCAGACACGAAGGTATTGATTCCGATGATCGGAAGCTCACCGGAGTGCTTCTTGTGCTCATACAGTAAAGACTCCGCCTGTATTCGCCCCCTCTGATACATGGTTTCCATGGCACCGAGCACACCGCCTCGGTCGTTGATCCTTTCGAACTCCTGCAGCACCGCTTCCTCCACGAGGTCTGTCAACTCGTCGATTATGAATGCGCCCTGTAGAGGATTCTCGTTCCGGGCTAGACCCAGTTCGCGGTTGATGATGAGCTGAATGGCCATGGCGCGGCGCACACTTTCTTCCGTGGGCGTCGTAATGGCCTCGTCATATGCGTTGGTGTGCAACGAGTTACAGTTGTCGTAGATAGCCAGCAGCGCCTGGAGCGTTGTCCTGATGTCGTTGAACTGTATCTCCTTGGCGTGCAGACTGCGCCCGGACGTCTGGATGTGATACTTAAGCTTCTGGCTTCGTTTGTTGGCTCCGTAGCGCTCCCTCATCGCCACCGACCAGATTCTGCGAGCGACCCTGCCGATGACGCTGTATTCCGGGTCGAGGCCGTTCGAGAAGAAGAATGATAAGTTCGGGGCGAAGTCGTCCACGTGCATGCCGCGAGCCAAGTAGTACTCGACATACGTGAAGCCATTAGCCAATGTGAAAGCGAGTTGCGATATCGGGTTCGCTCCCGCCTCCGCAATGTGGTATCCGGAAATAGAGACAGAGTAGTAATTGCGGACGCCGTGCTCGATGAAGTTCTGCTGGATGTCACCCATGCACCGAAGGGCGAACTCCGTCGAGAAGATGCATGTATTCTGGGCCTGATCCTCTTTGAGAATGTCGGCCTGCACGGTACCTCTCACCACGTGCATCGTGTCTTCGCGAATAGAATCGTACTCCTCCGGTGAAAGTACCCCCCATCCAACGAGTTCGGATCCTGACGTTCCAAGAAGGCCGAGTCCTGAGCCGTCATGCCCGTCCGGCAGTGCTTCTTCAGGTCCGCCGGGGCCGTAAGGTGTGTACCGCGGCCGGTCCGGCCCGAGGTGGTCAGCGATGATCTGTTCCGCTGTTTCCCACCTCCCCTGGTCCTTGAGGTAGTACTCGACTTGCTGGTCGATGGCCGTGTTAATGAACATGGCGAGGATCATCGGGGCCGGCCCGTTGATCGTCATCGACACGGACGTGGAAGGGTTGCACAGATTGAAGCCCGAGTAGAGCTTCTTCATGTCGTCGAGTGAACAGATCGAGACGCCGGCGTTACCGACCTTGCCGTAGATGTCGGGCCGTTCATCAGGGTCGAAACCGTACAAGGTCACCGAGTCGAATGCCGTCGACAGCCGCTTTGCCGGCATACCCTTCGAGACCAGATGGAATCGGCGGTTGGTTCGCTCCGGACTGCCCTCGCCGGCGAACATTCTTGTCGGCTCCTCATCCTTTCGCTTGAATGGAAAGACGCCCGCCGTGAATGGAAAATAACCCGGAAGATTCTCGAGCAGAGCGAACCTCAACCTCTCACCAGGATCTTCCGTACGCGGCAGCGCTACCCGGGGAATTCGCGTGCCTGAGAGCGACTCGTCGAAAAGATGGGTTTCGATGTCTCTGCCGCGTACGGCAAATGTCATCGAGTCGGCCCGATACCGGTCGGCCAGGTCGTCCCACTGCTCAAGAATGTTTCGAGACCGGGCGTCGAGCCGATTCCACCAGTGCTCCACCATCTCTTCCAGACGAACCTCGACGGTGTCGCGATCCTTCGGGTTCCATTCCTGTATCTGAATTAGTGCGCCCCGGGCTTGGCCCCACTTCCGCGCTATCCGAATCTGCTCCTCGGCATGGCTGCGGTATTCGCGACAGGCATCCGAAATCTCGCCCAGGTAACGCTGGCGACGAGGCGGAATAACCGCCATCTTCGACGCGTCCAACTGTGGAATATCATCAGACGCGAACACGTTGGACTCCCGACCAAAACCGAAGCGGCCGTTCAATTCATCGAGGACGGCAAGGTACAGGCGACTTACGCCGACGTCGTTGAAATGCGACGCCATCGTCGGATAGACCGGCATTTCTTCAGGACTCTGATCCCAGTTACCCCGGTTGCGCTGAACCTGTTTGCGGACGTCTCGGAGCGCGTCCTCGCTTCCACGTCGCTCGAACTTGTTGATCACGACGAAGTCGGCAACATCCAGCATCCCAATCTTCTCCAACTGAGTCGGCGCACCGAACTCTTGCGTCATGACGTACAGGGACAGGTCAGTCAGCTCCGCAACCTCGGTATCGGACTGGCCGATTCCGGCCGTTTCGATGATCACGAGATCGAAGTCCGCAACGCGGCACAGGTCGATCGACTTTTGAAGCGCCGCCGATGTTGCCCGATTTGCCTGCCGCGTCGCGAAAGAGCGCATATACACACGATCGCCGGCCGTGCCGTAAAGCGCGTTCATACGAATCCGATCTCCCAGCAAAGCCCCACCGGTCCGCGCACGAGTCGGATCTACTGAAAGAACGGCGATCTCAATATCTCCAAAGTCATAGAGAAAGCGGCGAACGATCTCGTCCGTCAACGTAGATTTTCCTGCACCGCCTGTGCCTGTAATTCCGATCGCCGGTATGACTCGGCCTTCCGCGGACGCTCTATCGGCAGCGGGAATCGGTACAACCGATCCGTCACCGCCAGCATCACCGGACGTGACGGTGAGATCGGGACCCGCAACCACGGCCTCCTTCTGTGCCGATTCAGGTAACTCTATCCCCGTCAACGCCCTGGCGAATCTCCCGGGCTCCCGTGCGCCTGAGAAATCCGAATAGTCTGGCGCTGACACGTTGAGCTGCGAGAAATCGCATGCCCGGAGCATGTGGTTGATCATGCCCTGAAGTCCCAGGCGCATACCATCATCGGGCGAGAAGATTTTGGCAACGCCGTACGCTTCGAGCTCGCGAATTTCCGACGGGATGATGACTCCCCCACCTCCACCAAAGACTTTGATGTGCCCGGCTCCGCGTTTCCGAAGGAGGTCGCACATGTACTTGAAGTACTCCATGTGGCCGCCCTGATACGACGAAACGGCTATCCCCTGCGCGTCTTCCTGGATGGCTGTCGCCACGACGTCGGAAACGGCCCTGTTATGACCGAGGTGGATCACTTCCGCGCCACTGGACTGAAGTATGCGACGCATGATATTTATGGCCGCGTCGTGCCCGTCAAACAGACTCGCCGCAGTGACGAACCTGATGTGGTGATCCGGTTTGTAGACGGTTTGCTCCATATGTTGACGCATGACGAGCTTAGGTCAGAAGGGTTACGCGCGCCCGCCCTGCTTGTTTTTCCTGATTACGACACCTGGTTCACAATGCCGCTCCCCGACAACAGAAGGTCGGGGTCCGTAACATCGATTATCGGCGGTGTTATGGTACGATTTACAGCCCGTTAATGAACTATATATCCAGAGGAGCCTCAGTGAGCTGGTTGTGAGAGAGGTATTTGGTTCGGCTCTTCGGACCACCCGACGACCGAACGTCAAACAGTGTTCGCCGCGGTCGATGGCCCTCCTCCTCGCTCAGACATCCATTCGGACACGCGAAGGCGCACAAGTGCCGCAATAAGACCATAAGAAAGAGGGGTAGCGGAACACCGCCACCCCTCTTCGGCCATTAAGAAACGAGACTAGACTGCGGCGTCGTAATATTCCGCCACTTTATCCCAGTTCACAACGTTCCACCACGCTGACACGTAGTCAGGGCGCCGATTCTGATAGTTCAGATAGTACGCATGCTCCCAGACGTCAAGCCCTAAAATTGGAGTCAGTCCCTGCATGAACGGGCTGTCCTGATTTGCAGTCGACAACACGGTCAGTCCTCCGCCGGAATCAACTGCGAGCCACGCCCAACCACTTCCAAAACGACCGCCGGCGGCGCTGGAAAACTTGTCCTTGAAAGCATCGAATGAGCCGAAGGCAGAAGTGATCGCCTTCCCAAGACTTCCGCCAGCTTGACCGCCTCCTTCCGGCGACATCACGGTCCAGAACAGGCTGTGGTTTGCATGCCCTCCCCCGTTGTTTCGCACGGCGGTTCGAATCGACTCGGGTACACTTTCGATCCCGACGAGCAGCTCCTTCAAGGACTTGGCGGCAAGGTCGCCGTGACTCTCCAATGCTGCGTTAAGCTTGTTCACGTATCCCTGATGATGCTTGGTGTGGTGGATCTCCATGGTCCGTGCGTCGATGGTCGGCTCGAGCGCATCATAATCGTATGGAAGATCAGGTAGTATGTGAGCCATTACTGCCTCCTGTTGCTGGATCTTGAAAAGAAATGCGGAAGGGACTGATGTAGTTGAATCGGGTCAAGGCGGGGGTTGGTTCCCTATTCATCAATTGTACGCAGCATGGCCTCGAGGTCAGACCGCGACAGCTGACCCTGGTCGACCAGCTCCAGAAGCGCGTTCCTGACCGCCCGGACGTCGGTTGAGGACTCCGTCTTTGGGTCACGATCAGCGGTCTCCGATTCGATGGTGTTCATCATCGCTTCGTAAAGGAACCGGGCGACAAAGTCCGCGGCCTCGGGCCGGCCGGAGAAGTCGATCACGAACGGTACCGTTGCACGGCCTCGATTCACGTCCAGCTTCACTTTCTTGCCGCCAAGAAACTTTCGCTTCGCATTAACTCCAACGATGTCGTCGTAGCGGACCTCCTGCACGGGACTCAGGTCGTTGTTCTGGAAAACGACCGCCGCCGACGTGAACACCGCGCCGTCCTTGGCATTGCCGGAAAGCGTGGCATCATAGAGAGCCAGAACGTCCCGCTCATCGACCGACTTCGCAAAGTCTCTGATGGCATTCCTAAGTTTCTTCGGCGGTATGTCAGGCGCCAGATAGAGTCCGTGCGAGGGAGAGTGTGGCAGGAGTTCCTGCGCGAGCTTGCTTATTCCACGTAACATCACATCGGACCCGCTGCGCGATGAGTTACCGGATGGCGGCTACGGCGGCCGCACCATCTGAGAAGAACAGGGTCGTAGACTCCAGAACGCCCGGATAAATTCCGAGGACCAACAACAGACCCGCACAAACCACAAGAACCACGGACGTACTCATGGAAAGCGGTGACGCCGTCAACTGATCAAGAGCCGGCGACGCCCCTTCCTCGGGAGACTTCATCCAAAAGACGTAGAGCACACGAAGGTAGTAGTATGCAGATGCGGCGCTCGCCAAGAGGCCCACGATCACGAGCCATGTGAGTCCCGCATCTATGGCGGGGGCAAACACTGCGTACTTCCCGATGAATCCTCCGAGGGGCGGGAAGCCAGTCAGGCTAAACATAAAGAATCCCATCGTGATCCCAAGCAGCGGTTTGCGATATCCGATGCCGGCCAGCGAATCCAGATCCTGTTTCTGCCCGACGTGCCCATCCCATTCCAGCGCGGCCATAACACCGAAGGCGCCGATGTTCATCAGCGTGTAGACAAGCAGATAGAAGAGAGCGCCCGAGTAGCCGGCGGTCGTGCCGGCGGCAATACCAACCAACACATATCCCGCGTGCGCGATTGACGAGTACGCCAACATTCGCTTGACGTTTGACTGCGCGATGGCCACGAGATTGCCGAGGATCATAGTTGCGGCAGCAACGACCGCGAGAACGAGCATCCACCGTTCCACCGGCAACGCGTGATACAGGATGAGAATAAGCGCGGCGAATGCTGATGCCTTGGAGGCCGTGGACATGAAGCCCGTCAGGGTAGTCGGCGCGCCCTGATAAACGTCTGGCGTCCACATGTGGAAAGGCGCCGCGCTAACCTTGAAGAGAATGCCGATGAATAGCAAGCCGACGCCGCCCCAAAGCAAGACTCCGGAGCCGGCACCTCCAGCCAGCGCGGCGGGCATCTGGTCGAGATACAATGTGCCAGTGGCCGCATAGAGGAGCGCAATACCGTACAGAAAGAAACCGGTCGAGAAAGCGCCAAGGAGAAAGTACTTAAGAGCACTTTCAACGGCGCCCTCTTCGGTACGGACGAGTCCGGTGAGGATGTACAGGCAGATCGACATCGTCTCGAGACCGACAAAGACGGTGATAAGACTGTTTGCCGACCCGAGCACAATCATCCCGGCCGAGGCGAACACCACGAGCGAATACACCTCACCGTAATTGTGACCGATCCGGTCCAGGTAATGGACCGAAATGGACAGCGTGAATGCCGTTGCGGCGAGAATGATGATGTTGACGAACGAGGCGTATCCACCGGCCCACATGAGGCCGTAGAAGATCTTCTCGGCCGGCCCCGGCATCCGCAGCAGTTCAAACGAAATCGCGACGACGGACGCTGCCACCCCGATCCACGGTATGGCGCGATGGTCATTTCGGAGCGAGTCCCACACAACCATCACGAGCCCTACGACGCTTAGCAACACCAGAGAGAAGGCGTTCCCCAAGTCACTTCCCAGTGCAGCGTATGCTCCTGTCAAATCCATCAGCTCAGCGCGCTATTTAGTGGAACCGTTCGACGTTTGCGTCAAACCCAGACGAATGACTGAATGGTCTGCGCAAGATTCACATCGTGCCCGGTCACACGATTGCCGGCATCGTGAGTAGTGAGTGAGACCTCGACGCGATTGTACACGTTCTGGATCTCCGGATGATGCTCTACCTGCTCCGCCTCAAAGGCCAGTCTGACTATAAAGCTGATCGCTTCCGGAAAGCTTGAGAAGGTGAAGGTCTTGACGAGCTTGTCGTCTTGCAGCGACCATCCCTTGAGCCGGCCGAGTGCTTCGTTAATCTGCTCGTCGGATAGAGGTTTACTCATATTGTGATTCTCATTGGGGCTACAAAACCCAGCCACTGTAGAAGACGATGTAGACCAAGATGTAGATGGGAGCGAGGATCGGAATCGAGTACCGGATGATGTAGCCCATGAAGGAAGGCGTATCCACACCCTGCGACTCCGCGATTGCCTTCACCATGAAATTGGGCGCGTTGCCGATGTACGACATCGCGCCGAAGAAGACGGCGGCTACGGATATCGCTTGCAGGAAGAACCACGACTCGGGATGCGCCATTTCGGGCAAGGCGAATTCCTTCACCTGGGCTGCCACGCTCACGTCCAGTCCGAACTTGCCCATGGCGGCAGAAAGGAAGTTGAGGTAGGTCGGCGCGTTGTCCAGTATGGCCGAGAGGGTCCCGGTACCGAAATAGAACATGCCCACGGTCAGGGAGTCCGCATTGTTTTGGGCAAACGCCGCGATGTTGGCCAGCGCCGGCTGCATCGTGAAGAAGATCCCCAGGAAAAGCCAGCCCACTTCTCGAATCGGCTCGAAGTTGAACTCGTTCTTCTCGAGAACGCTGCGGTCGGCGCTTTTATACGCAAGGAACGCAACGGTGAACATGATGATCTCCCGGATTCCGAACGGCAGATGGACGTCGCCGATGTGTAGCGCCGGTACCCAGCTGAACACGTTCGGGTCGATGAAGACTGAGACGATGATGATGGCGACCCAGATGAAGCTCTTCATTCCCTCGAGCTGTACCGTCGGTAGGCCCGGCTCCGGCTCCGCGGCCTTTTCCTTGTTGCGGTAG
>JBFIPX010000030.1:0-23711 GCA_041609895.1 Rhodothermales bacterium | reverse complement strand
GTCGAGTCAAACTCACCGTTTACGTCGTCCATTTCGAAGAGAAGATCGTACGGCACGTTAGCTTCGGCGAGCAACACATTCATGTGACCCGGCATCCTACCGGCTACCGGATGAATGGCGTACTTAACCTCCACCCCTTTCTCCTGCAGCAGTTCTCCCACTTCACGCACCTGGTGCTGCGCCTGTGCTACGGCCATACCGTAACCCGGCACGAAGATCACCTTCTGCGCGTACGACAAGAGGATCGCTGCGTCTTCCGGCGACGTTGTGTGAACGTTCTTACCGACAGCGGACGTTGTCGGCCCCGCGCCGCCTGTCGGAGCATCACCGCCAAAGCCACCGAGCAATACGTTGACTAGCGATCGGTTCATGGCCTCGCACATGATCATCGTCAGGATCAACCCGGCCGCGCCGACCAGTGCTCCGGAAATGATCAGGGCGTCATTACTCAACACAAACCCCGTGGCAGCGGCGGCGAGTCCGGAGTAGGAGTTCAGCAGTGACACAACGACCGGCATGTCGGCGCCGCCAATCGGAATGACGAGAATAATGCCGATGATGAATGCCATCGCCGCCAGGGCCACGGCCGAATAGACTACCGGATCGCTGACCGCAGGAAAATCGGGTGCTCCAATCGCCATGTACACAGCCGAGGCGACGATCCCGAGCGCCAGTAGTACTGTCAGAACCCGAATCCCCGGGAAGAGAATTGGGTTACCGGACACTTTTCCGGAGAGCTTGCCGAAGGCGACAAAGCTGCCCGTAAAGGTCACCGTACCGATCAGGATACTAATTGATATCGTGATTGCCGTGCCGACTCCCAAGCCATCGGCTGCGTAGCCGGCGTCGCTGAAGTACCTCGCGATTTCAGCTCCCGCCACGAGAGCAGATGCAAGACCCCCGAAGCCGTTGAAAGCCGCCACGAGTTCCGGCATGCCGGTCATCTCAACCTTGCGGGCCAGAATTGCGCCTATCAAGCCACCTACGACGAGCCCGATCAGCATCTCTACGGGCGTCAATATGTCGCTGATAAAAAGCGTCGCCACAACGGCAATCAGCATCCCGACAGCCGCCATCTGATTACCTACCCGTGCGGTTGCCGGCGACGTGAGCCTCTTGAGCCCAAGAATGAAGAGCGCCGCAGCCAGCAGGTAGATGAGATCTATTACCTGAAGAAAAACCTGATTTTGCATATCGTCCTCTCGTTCCCGGGAAGCCTCGTCAGCTGCCCGCCTCCTGTCCGTTCTGCCCTCTTGCTGCCGGCTTCTTCTTAAACATCTGCAGCATTCGATCCGTGACCATGAAGCCGCCGACCACGTTGATGGTCGCGACGATCAGAGCAGCAACTCCGATCCACTTCGCCCATAGCCCCCCAACCATTCCGGCAACGACAAGCGCGCCGACGATTGTGATGCCGCTGATTGCGTTGGCGCCTGACATCAGCGGTGTGTGAAGCGTCTGAGGCACCTTGGAGATCACCTCAAATCCGATAAAACTAGCCAGCACGAAAACAATCAGATTCTCCAGCATGTCGGTTCCGTTTCCTCCGTTTGATCGATCCGCTTGCGCGGTTTCCTAGATCGCAGCGGACTAACCCGCCACGAGCGTCTTCACTCTCTCGTTCACGATGTTTCCACCGTGCGTCACGCACGCTCCCCCGATAATTTCATCCTCGAAGTCGAGCTTGAGTTCTCCGTCCGAGACCATCTCAGTCACCAGAGCCAATAGCGTGCGTGCATACATTTCGCTCGCGTGCACGGGCATCTCGGATGGGAGGTTCGTGGGTCCCAAAATGCTGACCTCGTTATGAACGACTTTTCGGTCGGCCTGTGTCAACGCGCAGTTGCCACCGTTTGCAGCAGCAAGGTCCATGATTACCGACCCCGGCTTCATGGCTTCAACCGCTTCTCTCGTCACCAGTACTGGAGCCGGACGACCCGGGATAAGAGCCGTAGTAACCACGACGTCGGCAGCGGCAATATGCGGGACGAGCAGCTCGGTCTGGCGCTTCGCCTTCTCCTCCGCAAGTGCTTTCGCATACCCGCCGGTGTCTTGGGACTCCTGCGTTTCGATGTCCAGCTCGACAAAGCGCGCGCCCAGCGATTGCACCTGCTCCTTAACCTCGGACCGAATGTCATATCCGGACACCCGAGCGCCGAGCCTTCGAGCCGTCGCAATCGCCTGTAGACCAGCGACGCCTGCTCCCAGGACAAATACGTTTGCCGGCTTGACCGTGCCCGCCGCCGTAGTGAGAAGCGGGAAGAACTTGGGCAGGGCCTCCGCTGCAACCAGTACCGCTCGATATCCGCCCACGGATGCCATTGCCGACAAGGCGTCCATGGTCTGAGCGCGGGATATACGCGGAACGAGTTCCATGGCAAAGCTTGTAATGCCTCGTTCCGCAAGGCCTGCGCTAATCTCAGGCGAATCAAGAGGGGAAAGGAAGCCGACGAGGATTGACCCGCTTGCCAGCTCATTTATCTCCTCTTTGGAAGGCGGCTGCACTTTGAGGATCACATCCGCCGCCAAAACCTGATCACGCGTTCCGATCTTGGCTCCTTTCTCGGTGAACACCGAATCAGGCAAGTAGGCACCTTCACCTGCGCCCGACTCTACAATCGTTTCGAACCCGGCCTTCTCGTACTTCGATATGAGCTCCGGAATCAATGACACACGCCGCTCACCTGCGGCCGTCTCTCGAGGTACCCCTACACGTATTGCCATATAAGTATCTGTTACCTCCCCTCTCACGGGGCCGCGACCTCACTCGTGGAGGGAGGCCGTCGGGTGTTCATCCGTTTTCCTTTTCAAAGTCGTCCATCAGCTCGACCAGTGCCTCGACGGCCTCGAGTGGACATGCGTTATAAATGGATGCGCGGATCCCGCCGACCGACCGGTATCCTTTCAGCGCGATAAGCCCCCGATCCCCGGCCGCTTTGATAAATGCGGCGTCCAGCGCCTCGTTGGGTAACCGGAAAGTCACGTTCATTTTGGAGCGAGAATCTGCCTTGGCGGTCCCCGTGTAAAAATCGGTGCGGTCTATCCGCTCGTACAGCAAGCTTGACTTGCGGTTATTCAGGTCTTCGATAGCCCCAATACCTCCAAGACCCTCGAGCCATTTCAATACCTTCTCGACCATATAAACAGCGAACACCGGGGGCGTATGAAAGAGCTTCGCCGTATGTGTCCCATAGTCGAGAAGGGTCGGTAGCGGGCTCCGTCGCTTTGCAAGAAAATCGTCCCTGACCAGAACGACGGTCACCCCAGCCGGCCCGATGTTCTTCTGCGCTCCGGCATAGATCAATCCATACCGAGCGACGTCAATCGGCTGGCTCATAAAGTCGCTGGAAGCGTCACAGACCAGCGGCACATCCACATCCGGTGTCTCGTGGAATTGTGTGCCGTAGATCGTGTTGTTAGAGGTGAAGTGCAGGTAAGAAGCATTGGCGCCCAGCTTCCACTCGCCTCGCTCGGGAATGTACGTGAACTCGTCCTCCTCACTTGATGCCGCCGCGTTGGCAGCTCCAACCATTTTCGCCTCCTTGAGAGCTTTTTTGGACCACGAACCCGTAATGAGGTAGTCGGCGCTGCCATCGTCCGGCAGGAAATTCAGCGGCACCTGATAGAACTGTAGCGACGCCCCGCCCTGAAGAAAAAGGATGTGCCACTCATCGCCGAGACCGAGCAGATCGCGGAATCTCGTTCTCGCCGACTCGGCTATCTCGGTATAAGTCGGTGACCGGTGGCTGATCTCCAAAACGGAGGTACCGATATTCTTATACACCGGAAGCTCCTCTCTCACTTCCTCAAGCACAGCCTCTGGCAAAGCACCCGGTCCAGCCGAAAAATTGAAGGCGCGTCGACGACTCGGCTCCAATCGCGTGATGGTGTCTGTCGTTTGCATGATCGTTAATCTTCTGACTGCCCGACCGAGTGATCGGTCCGGCAATTCGTTTCCAGTTTCTACAATTCAATGAGTGATACGGCCAGCACATCCTCGTTCCCGGAGATCCTGTCCACGACGGCGGGATCAGGATGCCCATCAAAGCGGATATGTGCGCACGCTGCTCGCGCACCTTCAAATACCAGGTTTTCCATTTCCTGCACGTTCCAGCCCGCGACGCGGCACTCGTCCAGGATGGCTGCGAGCACGCCAACCTTGTCTCTATGGCGCACCGTGATCTGATGAGTGGCCGGAGTGTGCACGGCCATGTTGACGCAATTCTCGACCTCCCCCTTTTCAGCATAGACCCGCACCACCCGAAATGCCTCGTCCGCGATCGCCTGCTGCGCCTGAGCCGTACTGGCTCCGATGTGGTGGGTCACGTATACGTTTGGATGTTGCGCCAGCTCAGATTCGAACTCACCGGTCTTCGCGGCAGGTTCGGAGGCGAACACGTCGAGTCCCGCGTACAGCCCCTTATTTTCAAGCGCCCATTTCAGCGCGTCTTCATCCACCACGGAGCTTCGCGTCGTGTTGATGAAAACGGCTCCGTCCTTCATCTCCTGAAAGAACGCCCGGTCCGCCAAGGCCTTGGTATCTGGCGTTGCTGCGACGTGAAAGGAGACAATATCCGAATGCGCAGCGACGACGAGCGGTGAGTCCGCCAAGGTGACTCCAAGACTAGTCGCCTTTTCACGGGTCAGCGAGCGGCTCCACGCCATCACGCTGAGATCGAAGGCTTTGGCTCGGACTGCTACTTCCCTACCGATGTTGCCGAGACCAATGATGCCGAGGGTCTTCCCTTTGATTCCATCGGCCTTTGAGAAGGCAGCCTTGTTCCACCTTCCGCTTCGCGCCTCAATCACGTTGTCCGCGATCTTCCGGTCAAGAGCAAGTATGAGGCCCATGGTCAGTTCCGCCACGGCGACCGCATTCTTACCGGGACAATTCGAGACGAAGATGCCGCGGTCGGATGCTGCGGAGACGTCGATCGTGTCGTAGCCCGCACCCGCACGGACGATGAGTTCGAGTTGACGCGACGCATCCATCACTCCGGCCGGCACCTTGGTGGAGCGCACCACAAGCACGTTGGGCTGCTCCTTTCCGACTGCTTGCTGGAGCTCGTCACCGGTTAGAGCCGGATTCATTGAGACCTCAAAACCCGCGTCCGTCAGCTGGCGAACTACACTTTCTTCCAGTTTGTCGGCGATAAGCACCTTCATTGCAGCATCAAGAATGTCGTTGGAGTCAGCAATGTCATCGACGTCATTGTTAGTCAAACACGTGCACAAGAAGTCCACTGCGCAGTTTCGGCTCGAACCAGGTCGACTTGGGAGGCATAAGCTCCCCCGAATCCGACACTTCGACCAGCTCCTCGATGCTTGTCGGAAACATCGAAATAGCCATCTGAGCGTCACCTGAGTCCACGGTCTTTTCGAGGGCATCCGTACCGCGAATACCGCCCACAAAATCAATATTCGGATCTCGCCGCGGATCCTCGATTCCTAACAACGGCTCAAGTAGATGCTCTCCCAGCCTCGCCACATCCAGCTTGGCGGCGGCGCCGGCAAGCTTCGAAGCCGGCAGGTCTATGGCGTACCAGTCGCCGTCGATGTATACGCGTATCGATCCCCTCGTCTCTGGAACTGGCGATGCTGATTTCATGGCGCCCAGGCCCTCCTCGAGTCGCCTCCGAAAATCCGCCCTTTCTCCCGGCAACCGGCGCACAATTCGGTTGTAGGCCATGATGTTCATGTTTCCCATCGGAAAAAGCACGGCAGGAAAGTAATCTACCTCCGTTGGACGCGGGCCGGACTCGGGGTTGATTTCCGCGGCGGCACGGCTCGCAGCCTTGCATCGATGGTGACCATCGGCGACGTATAGCCGAGGTATGAGCTCGAATGCCGAAGCCAGTTCTGACGGGTTTGCCACCTTCCACACGCTGTGCACGACACCGTCGGACGCCGTGAACTCATACAACGGATCGCCGTCCATTGTGCGGTCGATGATTTCCTGAACTGCATAATCATCCCGATAGGTCAGCATGACCGGCTCAGCATGTGCCCGCTGCTCCAGGATGTGGCGTGTCCGATCGTCCTCCTTGACCGGACGCGTCAGTTCGTGCTTCAGAATGACGTTATTGTCATAGTCGGCCACAGATACACAGCCAAAGATGCCCGCCTGAGGCCTGCCATTCATGACGAGCCGGTATACGTAGAGGGAGGGAGCATCCTCCTCGACTGTATAGTCGGCGGCGCGGAATCGTTGCAGGTTTTCAGCACCCGTGTGGTACACGGAATCATCGTGCTCGTCAACGCCAGCCGGCAGATCAATTTCGGGACGAATGATGTGGAGAAAGCTGACATCGTTACCCTTCGCCAGTTGACGAGCCTCTTCAGTACTTATGACATCGTAGGGAACTGACGCAACGCGCGCCGCATGCGAAGGCAGGGGTCGAAGAGCGCGAAACGGATGGAGCGTTGCCATACTTGGATGTTTACTCAAGAAGGCTCTACGTGGTCGATGCGCATAGTAAGAATGGCTTCGCCGAGGAGGCTAGAAAATTGTGTCAATACGGGTCGCCCGCGACATGGACTTTGTCGATTCGATACTTGGACCAGATACGATGGGCGATTTCCGGTGTCCATGCAAAGCGAACGTGGTCGGCCGGCACTGGCTTGGAATCCGCCGGGTATTGTACTAAGTTAGTTGTTCTATCGCGGGGTGGAGCAGCTGGTAGCTCACCGGGCTCATAACCCGGAGGTCGCGGGTTCGAATCCCGCCCCCGCTACAACGAAGCCGCAGCCATATCTGGTTGCGGCTTCATTCTTTCGGAGAGGTACCCATCCCGCCAAGGCCATCACTTCCGCTCGGCGAGAGGCGATGGGTGTGCCGCCGGGAAAGTGTCACCGATTGCCTGGCAATCTCACGTCGATCCTGCACATAATCTCACCACTTCCGTCCACGGCCATCGTCGGGTTAAAAGCCTAAACGAACAAAGGTCATGTGCAGTGTGCCCACGCCGTTATCACCTTCGTCTCCAATTAGCGACCTCGCGAGAGCGTGCATTCCGATCGCCGTTGCCCCTCCTAGGATTGCACCCGCCAGCACGTCCGTCGGATAGTGAACCCCAAGCCACACCCGGCTGACAGAAACAGCAGAGGCCCACCCGAAGACGGGTACTGTGATATACCAACGTTGGCTTTCCAGCGCGACAGCCGTGGCGAGTGAGAAACTCAACGCCGCGTGCCCGGACGGAAACGAATGAGGATCCCGTGCCCTGCCATCGCGGTGGACTGCCGACCTGGCGACGATCGATGTCACCGCGGTGTATGGTCTCGGTCGCGCCACCAATCGTTTGAGCCCGATGGTCGCCGCGGCCGCTACGCCCTCCGACATCGCGATGCCAAGCGCAGTACGAACGACCGCTCGATCTCTATCAACAGCAGCAAGCACCCAAGCGATCGGTACCGCACCAACAAAGAGCGGCCACGCACTGTGATCGGCGGCAATCATCACATTGTCGAAGGGTCGGCCGAGCCCGTAGATTGCTTTCAGAAGCTCTTCGTCGGCCGATGAGCCGCGGCGCACGAGGATGCCGGGTGCGGACTTGGCCGGCCGGTATCGAAGCCCCGACCGCTGCGGATTTACGGGATGTGTCCACTGTGCCGTCGACGCCCCCACATCGCGGTGATCATGAAGACGGGTAGGCAGCGCGGGGGCAACATCGAGTGTGAGTTCCCAATGTCCTCCAGCCCAGCATCGACAACCTTGAGCCTGCTGGATGCGGCCGGCACGCATTGGACCGCCGCCCATCGATTCGCGCCCAACTTGGGCACGCTGCTTCGGACGAAACCCTCGGCCCACAGCAGGTGACCGGCCGATAGCGCAGAGAGGTCGCAAACTATCGGTCAGGTTGACATGCCCGGCCGTTCGGTCGTGTGACAGGGTTTGAGCAAAGGCATTGCCCGCCGTGAGACCGAAAACGGTAGCGAGCGCTACGCCGATGCTACGGGATGTCACCGCTAGCCTAGGAACTAGCCTCCGCCAACTTCCCGTTCGTCGCCTTCTTCTCGACCGGGGGGTCTACCTGTTCTGCTGGGCCCATACCGAGCGTCTGCTTCACGCGCATCTTCACCTCGGCATGCATCTTGTCATTGTCGCGCAACCACTGCTTCGCGGCATCCCGGCCTTGACCCACCTTAATGTCTCCGTATGCGTACCAGGATCCACTCTTCTGGAGGATCTCATGTTCAACGGCAAGGTCGACGAGCTCCCCGAGCGACGAAATACCTTCACCGTAGATGATGTCGAACTCGGCATTCTTGAACGGCGGGGCAACCTTGTTTTTCACCACTTTGACCCGAGTGCGGTTTCCGACCACTTCCAACCCGTCCTTTATCGCGCCGATACGCCGGATGTCCAGTCTGACGGACGAGTAGAACTTGAGCGCTCGACCCCCCGTTGTCGTTTCCGGGCTGCCAAACATCACGCCTATCTTTTCACGTATCTGGTTGATGAAGATCAGACACGTCTTGGTACGGTTGATCGACCCGGTGAGCTTTCGAAGAGCTTGGCTCATCAATCTGGCCTGAAGGCCCACGTGGCTATCGCCCATGTCCCCCTCGATCTCGGCTTGCGGCACCAGTGCGGCTACTGAATCGATGACGATCACGTCCAATGCTCCGCTTCGCACGAGCGTATCGCATATGTTCAGTGCCTGCTCACCCGCATCGGGTTGCGAAACCAACAGCGACTCTGTATCCACACCCAGTTTCGCAGCATAACTCGCGTCGAAAGCATGCTCGGCATCAATGAATGCGCACGTTCCATCAAGCTTCTGCGCCTCTGCTATTATGTGAGTGGCAAGCGTCGTTTTACCCGACGACTCGGGGCCGAATATTTCAAGCACTCTCCCCCTGGGCACACCACCGATTCCCAACGCCGCATCCAGCGCCAGCGAACCGGTCGGAATCGCATCTATGGTGACGGCCGGCGCGTCACCAAGACGCATGATCGCGCCCTTGCCAAAACTCTTTTCGATCTGCTTTACGGCGAGATCAAGTGCCTTTTGCTTTGCGGGATCGACTGACATCTCGTGCTGTTCTCCGTTTGTATTAAGTGGGAACCTGATGGGACCGCCACGGGCTGGACACAGGCAAATGCGTGCTGACTTCGAAGCTATGATTGCAGGGTGTCAACGTTGTGTCATGCTACTATGACACATATTTTACACATAATATAACTTCTCTCCTACATCTTCCCCGATTTCGACCTGTTTTTCACGATTCAATCCCCGTAGGAGCCGGATACCATTCCCTCAATTTCAGCCGTATCATGTTGAGCACGGCGGCGGTGGCGCGGCGTTTGTTCTTCAATCGATCGCGTCCGAGGCGCAGCAATTGCGTGTCGGACCTGCCTGCCGCAGCGCACGCGATCCATACGGTCCCTACCGGCTTCTCACGCGTTCCGCCTGAGGGTCCGAGGATTCCCGTCGATGATACAGTCACATCAGCGCCCGTGACCGGCAACGCCCCAACGGCCATCTGGCGCGCTACCTCCTCGCTAACGGCACCGTCGCGCTCCAGAATTTCGGGGTCAACTCCGAGCATATCGATCTTGACGCCATTACAGTAAGCTATGACTCCCCCGATTACATACGAAGAAGCCCCAGGCACATCGGTAAGTCGATCGCACACCGAGCCGCCCGTGCAACTTTCCGCCGTCCCCAGCAGAAGGTCACGCTCCTTGAGCATACGTCCTACGACCGCACCCAGCGTGTCGTCCCCTTCCCCGTAAATGTAGTCGGCTGCCATCTTCCTGATCTCGCCGACCGTAGATTCGAAGTCGCCATTTTCACCCGCTTCTCTGCCGATCGCCTCGCTGACTCGCAAACGGACACCGTAAAGGGATGGCAGATAGGCAAGCCTAATCGAACCCGGCAGTCTTCTCACGAGGGGAGTCAAGATCTCTTGAAGGTGAGACTCTCCAATCCCTGCTGTACGAAGTGTGACGTGCCGAATTCGGGATCGAACCAACGGAAGTAACCGGGGCGCGACATGATCACGCATTTGAGCTTCCATCTCCAGCGGAACGCCCGGCATAACAACAAGAACCTTGTCGTCATCTCCCTCCTTCCAGTGGCTCCAGAAACCGGGAGCCGTACCCTGGTCGTTGGGCAAGATCTCAACTCCTTCTGGAACCAGAGCTTGTGACCGGTTGCGTTCAGGGACCGACATGCCTCGACGCGAAAAGCGTCTTTCGATGAGACGAAACCAGCTCTCGTGAAAGCGAAGCTTAACGCCAAAGAAGTCAGCAACCGCGTCCCGCGTGACGTCGTCGTGGGTCGGACCAAGTCCGCCCGTGATCACCACCGCGTCGACAGTTCGGAATGCGTTGCGGATTTCCTCCGTGATCTCGTCGACAACGTCCCCCACGGCGGTAATTCTCACCGGATTGATCCCCAATCCGGAAAGGAATTCTCCCAGCCACGCAGCGTTGGTATTAACGACCTGCCCGATGAGAAGCTCGTCACCCACAGAAACGATTGACGCTCTCATGAGGGATCCGTCATGTTTTGGGATAACTGTCTTCCAAGTTCCTCATGCCAAGACTTCATCTCTCTCACTGTCTGGTCCTGGAGGATTGCCTCTGTCAATGCCACGTCAACCAGTGTTCCGAATGTGGTAAGCGGTAGAAGCCGAACGCCGGCCTCCTCGAACGCGGCATCCGAGCCCGGGAGCTTGTACGAAAAGATGGCGAGCACCACGTTAACAATGGCCCCGGCCTCCCGAACGGCAACGACGGCGTCTAAAGCAGACCCGCCGGTGGAAACCAGATCTTCAACAACAACCGCATGCGATCCCGGGACAACCTTTCCCTCGATTCTATTCTCACGACCGTGGGCCTTCTTCGACGACCGCACATATGCCATCGGGAGCTCGAGACGTTCAGCCAGCCACGCGGCATGCGGGATTCCGGCAGTAGCCGTCCCCACGACGACGTCTGGTCTCAAACCCTCCTCTCGAAGAAAGTCTTCAAAACCCTTAGCTATCAGGCGCCTTACGCTCGGGTGCGACATCGTCAGGCGGTTATCGCAGTAAACCGGAGATCGAATTCCCGACGCCCATGTAAATGGCTCATCGGGAGAAAAAACGACCGACCCGATGCGTATCAATTCGAGGGCAAGTCGGTGCGAGAGGCTACTGTCTGATGCAGCAGAGTTCATGCAGGCTTGTATTCATGACTAAAGGCGTAGACGACCCCGGTGGCTGCCGTGACGAGTGCAACTACGATCGCTAACACGTAGAGAAGAGACGAGTGGAGCAGATCCGTCCCGAAACTGCCTATCGGTCCCGGCAGTTTGGCCGCGACCAAAAGCGTCAGCGTCAGGATTAGGAAGGTCAGCTGGATCGCGGTCTTCGCCTTGGCTACGCTCAGTGTCTTAAGGGTTCTTCCCTTCGACTCCATAGCGCTACGCAACCACGTCACTCCCACATCCCGCAGCGCTATCACGCCAACCACCCACCACGGTACGAGATGTGGGTAGCGATAGGCAAGCACAACAAAAGTACCGATGACAAGGACCTTATCGGCCAATGGGTCCAGGAACTGGCCGAGTCTCGACGGCACTTGGAGGGTTCGTGCCAGCTTTCCATCAACGTAATCTGAGATAGCTGCCAGAATGAATAGCACCCATGCCCAGATCAAGCTCGCCGTCGTCCCTTTGATCAGCATGAAGAGCACGAAGGGCGTAAGCAGAATCCGGATGACGGTGATCGTGTTGGGAAGGTATTTCATGCGCCGCGCGCCCAAGGGTGGTAGGCAAATATAGGTGTAAAGACGCTACCGGCGGGTCTGCAATGTTTGCAGACTTTCTTGGGGGGGCCGCCCTGAATGTCGGCCAAAACGTCCTTAAGGGCCGCATCGGAGTCGATAGGGTGTCATGTTGTCTGCTTCCGCAGAGTGGCACTGTTATTGATCCCTCGGAAATTGATTATAGGAGCTGCCACCTCAGGGACGGCTTTCATCGACAACAAGACGATCATAAAGCATCAGTAATACAGTTTCCGATTATGAGCAAGATCATCGGTATTGACCTTGGAACGACGAACTCGGTCGTTGCGGTCATGGAGGGCGGAGAGCCCATCGTAATCAACAACGCAGAAGGTGCACGAACCACCCCGTCCGTGGTGGCCTTTAAGAAGGATGGAGAGCGACTGGTGGGCGCGCCTGCAAAACGTCAGGCAATCACCAATCCTCAAAACACCATCTTCTCGATCAAGCGTTTCATGGGCCGCCGGTTCGATGAGGTGACCGAGGAGATGAAGACCGTGCCGTATAGCGTCGTGGCCGGCGAGAACAATACGGCTAGAGTCGACATCACGGATCGCGTGTACACGCCACAAGAGATCTCCGCGATGATCCTTCAGAAGTTGAAGCAGACGGCGGAAGATTACCTCAGCGAAAAGGTACACGAGGCGGTTATCACAGTACCTGCCTATTTCAACGATGCCCAACGTACTGCTACAAAGGAGGCCGGCGAGATCGCGGGCTTGAAGGTTCGTCGGATCATCAACGAGCCGACGGCTGCCGCCCTCGCATACGGTCTCGACAAAAAGGATACCGAGTCGACCATCGCTGTCTTTGACCTTGGTGGTGGTACCTACGATATCTCGATACTCGATCTTGGAGAAGGTGTGTTCGAGGTGAAGTCAACTAACGGTGATACGCACCTCGGTGGCGATGACTTCGATCAGCGCGTGATTAATTTTATCGCGGACGAATTCAAGAAGGATGAAGGCATCGATCTACGTAACGACCCGATGGCATTGCAGCGTCTGAAGGAAGCTGCGGAGAAGGCGAAGATCGAGTTGTCGAGTTCGACGCAAACAACAGTCAATCTGCCGTTCATCACGGCCACGCAAGACGGACCCAAGCACCTGACGCTCGACATAACGCGTGCGAAGTTTGAACAACTGGTGCATGATCTGATCGACCGAACGATCCCGCCGATGGAGAAGGCTCTGACGGATGCCGGCTACCAAAAGTCCGACATACACGAGGTGATTCTTGTCGGTGGGTCGACGCGTATTCCGGCAGTTCAAAAAGTTGTCGAGGAGTTCTTCGGCAAGAAGCCGAATCGGTCTGTCAATCCGGACGAGGTCGTGGCCGTCGGCGCCGCCATCCAGGGTGGCGTCCTTTCCGGCGACGTCTCGGACGTCTTGCTTCTGGACGTTACGCCGCTGAACCTCGGAATCGAGACGCTTGGCGGTGTATCGACCACACTGATTCCTGCAAACACTACGATCCCGACCCGCAAGAGCGAGGTGTTCTCGACGGCATCGGACAACCAGCCGTCGGTCGAGATTCACGTGCTGCAAGGAGACCGGTCGATGGCGTCCGACAATCGTACGATTGGGCGGTTTCACCTTGACGGTATTCCGCCGGCACCTCGCGGCATGCCGCAGATCGAAGTGACATTCGATATTGACGCCAACGGAATCTTGCACGTTTCGGCTAAGGATAAGGCTACCGGCAAGGAGCAGTCGATTCGCATCGAGGCATCAAGTGGATTGACGGAGGCCGAGATCGACAAGATGCGTGCTGATGCGAAGTCGCATGCAGACGAGGACAAGAAGAAGCGTGAGGAGGTGGACAAGGTGAACGCCGCCGACTCGCTGATCTTTACGTCGGAGAAGAACCTCGAGGAATATGGCGATAAGATCCCGGCCGAGAAGAAGGCAAAGATTGAGAGCAGCCTCGAACGCCTCAAGGAAGCGCACAAGACGCGCAATCTGACGGAGATCGAATCTTCGATGCAGCAGCTCAACGAAGCCTGGAATGAAGCCAGCCAGGATCTTTACCAAGCGCAGCAGGCCGCGGCGGCCGAGGCTGGCGGCGACGGAGCGCCGGCCGACGAACCGGAGGCCGAGGCTGAGGTTCGAGACGTCGACTACGAGGTCGTCGAGGACGACGAAGAAACAAACTGACACCCTCATACCCTGCCGCGAGGCAGTTAATCATAGATTGGGGGCTCCGTCCGGGTGGCGGAGCCCCTGCTTTTTTTTGGCCTAACGGCGCCGAACCCAGGCAAAGGCCGAAAACGTGGACAATGGAGAAGAGAACGCGTTCTCCGCTGCCACCCATCATCCTCACCCGTCTGGCGGACCAAGCGCCGGTCAGATACGGAAGAGTCGTTGGGCGTTTTCCGTCGTGATCCGCGCTACCTCTTCAACCGACAAACCTCTGACTTCGGCCATTTTCTCGACCACGAGAGTCAGGTAAGCAGGTTCGTTGCGCTTTCCCCGGTGAGGAACGGGAGCCAGAAAGGGCGCGTCCGTTTCGAGCAGAACACGGTCCATAGACACATCTGCTGCGATCCTGTCAACGCCGCTATTCTTGAACGTGACCGTACCTCCAATCCCGTAGTGAAACCCAAGGTCAGCCACGTCATCCACAAGTTCGGTTGGACCGCCAAAGCAGTGGAAAACTCCCCGCAGCGGCTTCGCCGGATGCGCTGCGTCGATCTCTTCTCTCAGTATCCGCACCAGGTCCTCACCCGCTTCGCGGTTGTGGAGCACTAGCGGCAAGTCCGTTTCGATTGCGAGCCTAATGTGGCGTCGCAAGGAGGCGTGTTGTGCCGCATCGAAGCTGCGGTCCCAGTAGTAGTCCAGACCCGTTTCGCCGACGGCAACTACCTTGGGATGGAGGCACAGTTCGCGGACCTCGTCAAAGTCCTCCTCTGTTGCCGAACCGGTTTCAGAAGGATGCAGCGCCGACATTGCAAATAGCCCCACGTACCGTTCGCATAACTCCAGGGCCGCGTGAATCGACGGGACGTCGATTGCCGGGAGGATCATCCTTTCAATACCGGCATCGAACGCTCTTTGAATCGCGTCGTGGCGGTCCGCGTCGAACAGGTCGTGGTAGATGTGAACGTGCGTGTCGATCAACATGGAACTTGGAGCTACAGCGATTCACCGTTGTGGTTCGACAAACCGTACTGCTGTGGGAGCCAATCGCCCACCTCCCGGTTGACTCGTTAGGTAACAAATGCTAGCTACAATTTTATCAAATCGGGAGATACACGGAAGCGCACGTCCTCGGTGAGAAATCGATTTAATATAGCGACGGCTCTTACGATCGCGTTTCCTCTGATCGCACTGCTGCCCCTGGGCCTGACCGTGTACGATTGGGCGCGCCTGTCAATCCTGACCGCAGACCCATCGGTCGGGGTCTCCAGTTCCAGAAGCTTCGATTGGATAGTCTGGACCGACGAGGACGGTCCCATCGTCGCGGAATACGTCTTCCCCACAGGATCCGCCGCGCAATCCGGTCTCCAATCAGGCGACGTCTTCTATACGCTGGATATGCAGCAATACTTTAGCCTAACGGCGTTACAGCGTGCAGTGGAAGGAATTGAACCCGGCAACAAGGTGCTCTATTCCATACTTCGTGGTGGAAGACAGGTCGACGCCGAGGTCGAGTTGACTCCGTACCCGACATTTCTCTACCCGCTCTCACCGAGTGTGTGGAATTTCTCCATCTGGGGCTTTACGCTCGCCGCCTTCATTCATCTCCTCGGAATTCTGGCCGCCGTTCCAATCGCTTTCCGAAGCGACCGGGCTCGCCTTTCCCTGATGCTGATCGCTGTGTCCGGGTTGTGGATTGTTGGCAACCTCGCTCGCATTGCCCTAATAGAGCTGGTGGGTCCGCCGATGCCGGGTACTACCCACGCGGATCTTTTTCGAGTCCTCACGCTGGTCGGGCTCTGCGGTTGGATCGCGTTCCCGGTCATTCTTGTGCGAACGGTTGTCGCCGACGCGGCCGCATCGGAGGGTACAAAGCCCCGCCGACCGGTCATCCTGCTTCTATATCTGCCCGCCCTAATATTGGCCGCGTTCGCAGTCGCGTCGATGGTCATTGGAAGCATCGGTCCTATTACTCTCGACCGCCTCATTTCGCCTATCCTCTTCTATGCGTGCTGCTTCATCGCGCTCGCAGCCGCCCTGGTCTTGATTTGCTTCTCACCTGAAAGCCGTAGCGAGGCGGCTACCGGTAGCCAGAGCCGCGTCGGTAACAGCATCATGCTTACGGCCGCCGTTTTCGCCGCGCTGACAGTAATCGGTATAGTTCCGCTTGTCCAGGCGGTCACGGAGAGCACGGTAGGTTGGCTGGTTGTTGGCGTGCAGCTGATGTCCACCGTACCCGTCATCCTCGTTTCTTTGACGACGCTACGCTACGGCAGACTCGATCGCGTCGTGTCGAGGGGACTAACGTACGTGGCGGTCCTCGGCCTCATCTTCTTCGCCTTCGTTGGTATCAAGGGCCTGATCGATCCATGGGTCGCGTCGGGCGACTTGCCGGAGAATATCATCTCCGGCATCCTCGTCGTGGTACTCCTACTCATCTTCGAGCGGGTTGCGATGCGTGCCCGCGAGTATTTCTCGCACTTCTTCGCCACCGACCGCGAACGGGCAGCACGACTGATCGACCGCCTCCAGGAACGCATTCGAGATTTCGTGGATATCAACGGACTTCTTCGGGAGTCCGTACATGTAGTGGGCAAGGCGTTCGATGTACGCTCCGCTGTACTATTCGTCCAAACGTCTGAAGAGCCGGAGATGTGGACATCGGCCTCTTACCGGCCGCAGCCTCCATATCTGACCGAGCGCGCCGTGCGGTCGCTTTGGCCGCACTTCCGTTCGGAGGGCGCGGCATGGGCGTTCAATCCCGAACTGAACCTGTCCCGCCTGCCAGCAGAAAAGGCGATGATTCTGGTTGACCGCGGGGCGGTCCTCGCCGTGCCGATCAAAGGCAAGGATCAACCCGTTGGGTTGCTGGTGCTCGGGCGAAAGAACGCGCGCCGTGCCGTCTACAACGTTGAGGACCTCGATCGATTGCGCTCGTTCGCAGGGCATCTCGCCCTCGCGATCGAGCGACTTGAACTGGTTGAGAAGCAGAAAGAACTGGTTCGTCAAAGCTCCGAAGCCCAAATGATGGCGCTCCGAGCACAGATCAACCCTCACTTTCTATTCAATGCACTCAACACGATAGCCGCCTCGATCGACGAGCGGCCTGACCTTGCCGAATCAACCGTAGAAAACCTCGCACACATCTTTCGATATACGCTTCAGACCGGCAACAAGCCGTTTGTGACCTTAGAGAACGAAATCTCTCTCGTGCGAAACTACCTCGACATCGAGCAGGCGCGCTTCGGCAGCCGACTCGGCGTGACGATTGACGTTGCATCGGATATCGGTGGTTTCCTGGTTCCAGCTTTCGCAGTGCAGACGCTCGTGGAGAATGCTGTGAAACACGGCATAGAAAAGGGTAGGAATGAAGGTCACATAGGAATCACAGCGCAGCCGGACGGAAGTGGAATCACGATTTCGGTGGTTGACTCGGGGATCGGGATACCCGCGCTATTCGAGAGTGACCCGCACGGGGAGATCGATACATCTTTTTTTGGAATCGGCCTCCGGAATGTAACCGCACGCCTCGAATACCTGTATGGTAGAGTGGATCTTTTGAGAATCGTGAGCAGACCGGGACACGGAACCGTAGCAACGTTGAGACTGCCCGATGCAGAGCAATCGGACCGGTACCGTGATGCGGAATCTCGTCACCCGCGGCATCACGATCTGGAACAGGAATAATCACGGCGACCCTCGCAGCCCCGCATGACATCGTGCCAATTGCATTTTGACAGGGTATAGTGAATATGCTGAAAGCATTTATTGTAGATGACGAAGCTCCGGCTCGAAGCCGGCTCAAGAAACTTCTGAAGCCACTCGAGGAATCGGGAGATGTCGAACTTGCCGGCGAAGCCGGCGACGGCGTCGAAGCGCTGCAAAAACTCAACGGCTCTGACGTCGACTTGGTATTTCTTGATATCAAGATGCCGGAACTCGATGGATTCGGTGTTATCGAACGGCTGAACCCCGAGGCCCGACCCTCAGTCGTGTTCACGACGGCATTCGACGAGTATGCAATCAAAGCTTTCGACGCGAATGCGGTCGACTATCTCCTGAAGCCAATCACGAAGGATCGCCTGGAGGAAGCAGTCAATAGGGTGCGGACGGCGCGACGTGTTCCCGACGACCTCAAGGTTGACGATGAGCGACTGTCCAAACTCCTGGATTGGATCGATGCACACGAGGATCTGGTCGACGCAGTGCCACCAAAGGACCCGACCGCCTATCTAAAGCAGATCTCGATTCCGTATCGGGACCGGATACTCATCGTCCCTGTCGAGCGGCTGATCTCCGCAGAAATCTCAGAAGGAATCACGCGGCTGCATGTGTTGGAGGAGCCGGACGGTGCGCCCAAAAGAAAGCTGCGTCAACACATTGTCAGCTATACACTCGAGCAACTGGAATCGAATCTTGATCCGGAGCACTTCATGCGCGTGCATCGGTCCGCAATCGTGCAGATCGACCATATTACGGAGATGATCTCGTGGTTTAGCGGTCGTTACAAGCTGGTGATGACCAGCGGACACGAGGTGATCGCGAGTCGTGAGCGGTCGAAACAGCTTAAAGATAGGCTCATGATGTGAGCCGCGAAGCAGACCGACCGGTGTGATGCTCGCACCCGGGCGGCGACAAGACCACGGCTAGCATTGGCCGGGCTGAGCCGGCGTCTCACGGAACCTCGGCGCCGTGCAAGAGCGTTGTAGCGAAATCCCACCAAGTCGTCCCGCCAGAACCATGCGCAACCTTTTGCTCGCGACCGCCACCGCAGTCGCGCTCCTGACGGTAACACCCTCCTGGGCCCAAAGCGAATCGGTCAAGGTCCGCCTCTTTGCCGACACGAACCCGATTAAGGTTGCGATCATTCCTGAAGATGGTCCACTTACACTCCTGGCAGACCGCGACCACGACCCGCTGGCGTCGATATCGACGCCCGACAGCGTGATAATCACACGTGGACCCATCGACCTGCGAACAAAGGCGGGCGCGCTCCAGATTAACCTGCCGGAACTCTTTGTCCAGGCAGAGCCGACTAGTACGTACCTCGTTCAGGTAGCGGACGAAGCGGGCAAGACGACAGAGCGCCGATTCTCAGGGCAGCTCCACATTTCGACCGACGTTCTATCACGTCGCCTGTCTATTCTTAACGTGGTCGACCTTGAAACCTATGTGGCGGCGGTCGTCGCAAAAGAATACGACCTTGACGACGGCGAAGGTGCGCGAGCAATGGCAATCGTGGCAAGAACATTTATCAGCCGTGCCGCAGTCGAGGGAGATGGTACACTGTCGGACGGACTTGCCGCGCAGGTCTTTCGCGGAGTCGACGTTATCACCGAGGCATCGCGCGATGCTGCAGAGTCTACACGCGGACTTATCCTTACGCACGAAGGTGCGCCCATTGTCGCCGTGTACTCTGCGTCAAACGGTGGACACTCGGCTAGCAATGCCGATGTGTGGTCAGGTGAGCCACTTCCCTACCTTCGAGCTCGCCGGGATCGGTATGATCGCGCAGCATCGCCCCATAGCGACTGGTCTTTCGAAGCATCGGCGGCGGAGGTCCATGAATTGCTCGAACCCAAATTCGGCACGCCGGTCGAGAAGGTGTCTATCGGCGACCGTACCAATGATGGCCGTGTCCGCACAGTGGAAATCCGGACGAATAACGGTCATACTGAAGAGCTGACTGGAAACGAGTTTCGCATGCTCGTCTCTCGTAAGTTTGGCGCCACCTCGTTGCGCAGCACTCGTTTCGAGATGAAACGGCGCGAGGACAGCTATGAGTTCACGGGGTCGGGCTTTGGCCATGGCGTCGGTCTGAGCCAGTGGGGTGCCCACGAAATGGCGAAGCGGGGTTACAACCACAGGGAGATTCTCAGCCATTACTATCCTGGTACGGAGCTAAGTACCGTCGAGAGTGCTGGCAAACTCCCGGCACCGGCTTTTGCCGAAAGGCTGAGACCCGCCGCGACAGAAGATGGCGATGAGAGACACGAGACCCTCGCCGGTGCCGATCGGACGTCGGAACCGCGCCTGATCGGGTGGACACGAGCAGCGTCCGAAGCTGCAGGCCCAAGTAGGATCAGGCGCGATCGCCCCGGATGGTGAAAGCGAAGCGCAGGTTGTAGACCGAGCCAGGGCGCGTCAACTGCCGGCGCAGTCCAGCCTTCAAGCCGCTTTCCAGGGGACCGCATGTTGCACGGACGACATAGTACCTTGCCCATGCCGGGGCCTGCGTCGTAGTCTTTGTCAGCCGAACGGTCCGGTCGCCCGGAGCGTCACCTCTAACGAACCATGCCCGCCGCCCAGTAGTGCAGCCACTGCGTTACGAAGTATCGTGGGTCATTTTCCATCTACAGACAGTTGTACTACAAGACGGATTCAGGTGTCGTCCACTTCAGCGACGGCTCCCTCAGATTGATCGCTCATGCAGTAGTTTCCGGTTTCGTGTTGTCGGGTGTTCAGAAGAGTGCCCAAACCTGGCACACACAACTTGCGCCCAACCATCCGTGGTCCCGCGAAGCGTGGTCGATCACGCTTGAACTGCCTGTCGGCTGGAACCGCGAACGCGGGTCTACTACCGGGCATCGACGAAATGCGAGCCGTTCGCAGTCGCTCTCACAACCTGATATCAGGAAGCAGGTATATTCGGCTTCTACCATGGCGTGATCCAGATAACAGATACGACTTGGCCATCCAAAGGACAGGTACTATCAGTATGGCGTGGCTGCTTCTGCTGACGATAGCGGTCGAGCCGCTGATCGCCCAGGAAAGCCGTCTATCTCCCACCGTATCTGCTGTCAGTCCAGATCAAAGCGTTATCGGCGCTCACGCCAGCGGCGAAATCACAGTAGACCTGGCTGTACCCGTTGAACCTGCGTCGGTTCGCGCAGAGACATTCCGCGTCTTCGGCCGTTGGTCCGGACCGGCGAAAGGCAGCCTCTTTGTCGAAGAAGAGGACATGCGTATTCGATTCGAGCCGGCGGAGCCCTTCTTCGCGGGTGAGGCCGTGACGGTATCTCTATCCGACAGCATCCGGTTTTCAGATGGGAGCGGGCTGGAGTCGGGTTTCAGTTGGAATTTCTGGATTGAATCAGCTCCCGCAATGCTCACGGTAAGCGAGGTAGCCCGGGTGCCCATCCGACAGCCCGGCGAGTCGTTCATTCAGTCGTACGGCGCTCACGCGGGCGATTTCAACGACGACGGCTGGAGCGATCTGGTAATCCCGAATGAGCAGTCCCGGGATATCCGCGTGTTCATGAATCAGCAGGGTGCATACGCGGACTTCGACGTCTACCCTCTGCCGTCCAGCCTTGTGCCGAGCACGAACGAGGGCGGCGATTTCAACCGCGACGGTTTCACGGACGTGGCCGTTGGGAGCGGCGGCAACGAGAACGTCTACATCGCGATGGGTGACGGAACTGGCGCGTTCTCGGTAGGTAGTCCCGTGCCGACCGATGGCAATGTGCGCGGCTTGTGCGTGCTCGACGTCGACGCCGATGGTGACGACGACATCGTCACCGCCAGCCGCTCCACATCGTCACTATACCTCTTGGTAAACAACGGAGACGGATCTTTCCGAAACCGGATTCCGATGGATGGACATGGTGACCGAGAAACCTCATGCGCGGTCGGAGACGCAAACGGAGATGGTATCATGGATCTCTTTGTGGGTTCGCTCGGGTCTCGACATATTGCGTTGCTGCTCGGCAACGGCCGAGGCGGACTTAACGTCTCCGCTCGGGTTACGATCGAGGGGAGGCCATGGATGCTCGCCGCGGGAGACGTCGATCGGGACGGCTTCGCCGATGTTGTTGCCGCTGGCGCAGACGGCGACGTAGTTGCCGTAGTTAGGAGTGACGGCCGCGGACTGCTTGAGAGCCCCGAGCACTACGCTTCGGGCCTGTTCCCTCTCGCCATCGATCTTGGAGACATCGATGGCGACGGAGATCTCGACATGGTTTCCAGCAACTTCAGTTCGGCTAACTTCACCGTCTTCGAAAATCTCGGCGACGGCTCCTTTCGCCGCGACCGAAGCTATCGTGCCGACCGTGCAGGCTCCTGTGCTATCCTCCATGATCGCGACAACGATGGAGACCTCGACATCACGGGAGTTGATGAACTGGAAGACCTGCTAATCCTCTTCGAGACGGACGCCATCAGCACGGCCTCCATGAAAGAGTTTTCCGGATCGACCGTGCCGGCCGGCCTAAGCGCGTGGCCAAACCCCTTTGAGGATTACGTAGTGCTGCGATATCAGACCCATCGACCAAAAGACGTCCGAATACTGGTTTACGACCTGCTTGGCCGCATCGTATCGGTGCTGCATGACGGACCGGCCGCGCCCCAAAGCGAAGCCATCTGGATTCCTGCCAACCTTCCGGCCGGAGTGTATGTCGCTTCCGTCGAGACCGGTGATCACAGGACCTCCAAACCGCTCTTCTTTCGGCCCTAAGCCGCCGCTGTCCGGGCACGATCAAACTTCACACTGCTGCGCAGAAACTTTTGAGCTTTTGTGTAGAAAGAGGCCGATCTTCTCGCGCAAAGTAGCGCCGAACGTTCCTCATCCGGTATTGTGAGAATGATCGGAACTCCGATTACAGACTTTGTCGATCAACACTATCGACACTTTAATGCGGCAGCTCTCAGAGACGCCGCCCGCGGGTATCTTGACCTACTCGACGACGGCGGCCGCATGATGATCACCCTCGCGGGTGCCATGAGTACTGCGGAACTGGGCATTAGCCTTGCCGAGATGATTCGGCGAGAACGCGTTCACGCCATTACGTGTACGGGTGCGAATCTCGAGGAGGACCTCTTCAACCTCGTTGCGCACGACCACTACGTTCGAATCCCGGGATACAGGCAGCTTACGGCACAAGATGAAGCGGATCTTCTTGAGCGACACCTGAACCGGGTGACGGACACGTGCATCCCCGAGGAAGAAGCGATCCGTCGCATCGAGCGGGCTGTACTGGACCAATGGAGGGCTGCGGACAGCCACGAAAAGCGCTACCTCCCGCACCAGTATGTGTACCGCCTGATTAATGACGGGACTCTCGAACACTACTATCAGATTGATCCCAAAGACAGCTGGTTGTTTGAAGCCGCGAAAGCAGATCTTCCTCTGTTCATCCCAGGCTGGGAAGATTCTACATTGGGCAACATCTTCGCAGCCCGGTGCATCGACGGCACGATCAAAGACCCCCGAACGATGCGCTCTGGTATCGAATACATGATGGAGCTTGCAGACTGGTACCGCCGCGAATGCCTTCTCGGGCCTGTTGGCTTCTTTCAGATCGGGGGTGGAATCGCGGGCGATTTCCCAATCTGCGTAGTCCCCATGATTCAACAGGACTTGCAGATCGACGTACCGACCTGGTCCTATTTCTGTCAGATCAGCGACTCGACGACAAGCTTTGGATCATACTCGGGCGCCGTGCCATCGGAAAAGATCACGTGGGGCAAATTGTCTCCGGACACACCCTCCTTCATTATCGAGTCGGACGCAACGATTGTAGCTCCGCTGGTCTTTGGATACGTCCTTGAGGCAGCCGAAGCCGCCGAGACAGAATCATCAACAAACGGGAATGCAGGGAGTGGCGATGGAGGAAGACGCTAACGTGACAGCTCCAATGGCGAGTTCTATTTTGGAGGCGGTACCTCCACGATGGTCCCCGGAGCAAACGGCAGAACTCTACAACGTCGCCGGATGGAGTGACGGCTACTTCAGAGTCGACGTTGACGGTTCGTGCATTGTCGATCCGACCCGATCTGGTGATCGCGGTATTTCC
>JBFIPX010000029.1:0-24570 GCA_041609895.1 Rhodothermales bacterium | reverse complement strand
GAGTTCCGGAACACTTCAGCCGATCCGGTACTCATGCGCCAGATCGCCTACCGATCGGGAGGCCGCAAGATCGACCCGACATACATCGCAGACCTACCCATCCTTCTCGCCAAGCAGAATTCGTTCACCGTCCGCTCGTCCGTAGCACGCACGGAGACTGAGCTGTGGAGAGAGTTTCCTTTCGCCATCATCGTAATCGTCCTACTCACAACGGAATGGGTTCTACGGAAACGGTCTGGCCTAAGTTGAGGCGCGGATGACGTGTGATTACAGCCGCGCTCGTGGATGCTTCGACGATATTCGCGCGAAACCAACGGTTGATGCGAAACAAAAGAGGCAGTGAAAGCTATCTGCGAATTCTGAATCGTTAAAGTATCCCACCTGGTAGCTCACACACACTGCTACAATGCAAGAAAGTTCGAGCAGCGACGACTCGTGGGAGTCCCTGGAGTCTTTCCGGTGCGGCGAGACCGGAATTGATTTCGACACGCTGTGCCACTTTGCGAAGCCAATCTTCCACTTGTTTGGATTTGACGCGGCGGGAGATAGCACCTCGCTGAACGCCGAACAGGTCGATGACCAGGTTGCGGCACTAGAAACGGCCCGCCTGATGTGGGCTTTTTTCGAGTCAGGTGGGCAGAGAGATTGGGAAAAAATCCAGCGGCTCCAGTCGGTTCTGTTCGGGCAAGACTGCTCGATCGAGGAAATGGCCGCCATGTCGGCACTCCTCGAACAGCTGTCCAGCAACTGGGAGTCGCTCCCTCTCGTCGTGCGCCGCGCGACGAACGGTCGCGCTTCATTTGACGACCTCGTCGTAGCTCTTAATGGCACTTCGACGCAGGATGGTGAATCGGACGAGGGTCGTGCAGGTCCCACGACCAACGGCCGTGCTCGCAGCGGCGATTTTCCCGTCGACTCTCCGGAAGCTCTCGCGGCATTCGCGAGCCCACTGCTCGACGACCCCTCCATCGATGAGAACCCGGATTTACTCTCCGAGATGATGGCACGGGCACAAGACTACTGGCACCTGGCAACGCTGACCGGCGACGAGTTCGTCCACGAAATTGAACGCCTGGCGGACAAGTATTCCACCACCACCGAGGAAAAGTCGACCGTCCTGGCAGAGGCAAACCTGATGGTCGCACGATTCCACAAGCTGTTCCCACATTGGACCTGAATTTGCACGTAACCCTGCCGATACCAGCAGGGCTTTCTTATGACAGAAGCAGAAAGAGTACAAATTGGCCGAAGATCGAACGGAATGGCCGGCGAACGTGAGCTGGAAGATCTCTTTGACGTCCATCAGGACCTGACGGATCTACTCCGATCGATTCGAAGACATCTGCACAGCAACCCCGAAATCGGTTTTGAGGAGTACAAGACCTCCGAGTTCATTGCCGAGATGCTGCAGATGCACGGACTGTCGGATGTAGTTCGGATCGCAAAGACCGGCCTGTACGTGGATGTGGAAGGGAATCACCCTGGACCGACAGTCGGATTTCGAGCGGACATGGACGCCCTCGAGGCTTTCGACCGCAAGGATGTAGATTACAAATCGTCGGCGGAAGGTGCGGCCCACCTGTGCGGACACGATGCTCACACCTCGATCGCTATCGGTGTAGCGATCCTGCTCAAGTCGCTCAGGAATCATCTCCACGGTACGGTGCGGGTTTTCTTTCAACCCAATGAGGAAGGCATCCCGAGCGGCGCGCCCATGATGATTGAGGACGGCGTGCTCGATGGCATGTCGGCAGTGTATGCCGTTCACGTCGATCCGACACTTCGGGTCAAGGAGTACGGGCTCATCGCTGGGCCTGCCACGGCCGCGGCAGACCGTTTTCGCGTGCGCGTATTCGGCCAGACTTCCGGGCACTCAGCTCGTCCGCATCAATCGGTGGACACCGTCTGGGTGGCGACGCAGATGGCGTCGCACCTTTACCAGCTCGTAGGGCGCGTCTCGGATGCCCGCAACACCGCCGTACTTACGATCTGCCGATTCATCGGAGGACATGCGTACAATGTCGTTCCCTCCGAGGTCGAGTTTGGTGGCACATTGCGCTGCATTGATGAGTCCGAACGTTCGCTTCTGAAGGAGAAGCTGATCAACGTATGCCATCGCATCGCCGACATGTATGGTGCAGGTGTTACGGCCGACTACGAAGACGGAGCACCGCCGGTGGTCAACGATCCCGCCCTGGTCAAGGGTGTCGCGGCCGCAGTCGCCGAGCTGTACGGGGAAGAGGCAATCATTAAAGTACCGCGTCCAAGCATGGGTGCAGAAGACTTCGCGCATTACCTGAAGTACATTCCGGGTATGTTGCTTCGCGTCGGCACTGCCTCCGGCCCTGACACGAGTCACCCACTCCACGATTCCCGCTTCGACATCGACGAGGAGTCGCTCGCGCCGGCCGCACAACTGATGGCATGCGTTCTGCTGCAGCACCTCAAGAACGAAGCCATCCGAACAGCCGCCGTGCGATAGCGCAGTAATCACGAGGTCGTGGCGGCATCACGACTTCGATGAGATCTGCAATCACCGCTGCCGTTCTGAGTCTCCTCGCAGCGGCCAGACCTTGCCAGGCACAGGTCGCCGACAACTTCGACGATGGAGATCTCACCTCAAATCCACAGTGGTCGGGCGATGTCGACCGGTTCGTCAATGAGGAAGACGCCCACGGATATCGGCTTCGGTCAAATGGTCTCGCGCAATCCGATACGCTGATCCTTTCGACCAAATCGAGTCAGACCTTCGGCACGTGGGAGCTGACGTATGGCTATCGCGACGGTAAGCCCACGTCATTCAACCACGTACGTCTGATACTATCGGAACCTGGAGGTGACGGCAACGCGACCGGATACGCCCTTCAACTGGGTTCGAATGATGGATCGATACGACTGTATTCGTTCAGTAGAGACATCTCCGACCGACAACTGCTTCGTGACAGCGACTCGAACGTACTGGCGCGGGACTCGGCCGACATCTCGATACGGGTCGAACGAGACTATCGCGGGCGATGGACGGTCTTCACTGACGACGTCCCCGTGCTGACCCACGAGGCACCTGCCGATTTCTCGGATACATCCGAGGTCTTCATGCTGTGGATCAAGCACACGGCGAGCAGGAGCAAAAGCCACTGGTTCGACAACCTATACGTGCACCCAAAGATCGTTTCGGACACGCTCGCACCCTCCGCAGTCGAGGCGAGAGCCGTCGACAAGCACACGATCGCCGTCCGGTATGACGAACCCCTCGCAATTGCAGACGCCTGTCGCCCTGAAACTTACCGCCTGCTGCCGGTCCACCTACCGCCGAACTCCGCAGATTGCTTCGAACGACCATACACGGACTCGCTCGTAATTCATTCGACTTTACCACTCGCGGCTGGTGACGCACTGCAAATCACGGGAGTTGCCGACCCATCGGGCAATGTGAGACCGAGTCAAACGATACCGATAGATATCTCGGCCATACAGAATGCAGCGTCTCCAGGCAGCATCGTAGTCAACGAGATCGACTTCGCTCCGACGCCCGCCGAGTCGGAGTTCGTGGAACTGTTCAACCGTTCCAACCGCAGCGTGGATCTGTCAACATTGGACCTAACCGACGGGAAAACCACCGTCCGCCTCGTTTCACGCACCCCGCTGCTGGCTCCGGGCGAATATTTCGTAGCCACGCGTGACTCGGCCGCCTTTGCACAACGCTTCCCTGCGGTACTTGCAGTTCAGCTACCGAAGTGGCCGGCCCTCAACAACTCTGGAGACCTTGTCGCCGTCGTCGCCGGATCCGATACCATAGATGCCGTCGCTTACCAGTCTGATTGGGCATCCGGGGACCGCTCTCTGGAGCGAGTCAACCCGGACCTGCCATCCGACTTCCGCAGAAACTGGGAATCATCGCTCGATGGCCGGGGCGGCACGCCGGGAGCGCTGAACTCAATCTTCGCAGTCGACGATACCGATCCCGAAGTGGCGTGGACTGTTCAGAAGCCTGGGGTCGGCCATTTCGTACACGTCGAGTTCTCAGAGCCTGTGCCGGCCGACAGCCTCGCGTACGATGACTTCTCGCTGAACGGAATCGTCGCGACTGAACTTCTAGCGAGTCACGATCGATATGGTGATTCAGTCATCCTTCGTTTTAACGAAGTGCGCGCTGGCGATCTGACGGTCCGTCATTTGCAGGACGTTGCCGGAAACACGTCGCCACAGTCGACCGCCAGGTTGCGATTGCAACCGTACGACGGCTCCTTTGTGATCAACGAGGTGATGTACGACCCCATTGCCGACGCATTCGATGGTGAGCCCGACCAGCCGGAGTTCGTAGAGCTTCGAAGCCTTTCGTCAGAGCCACTCGATCTTGGTGCGTGCGTCCTGTCGGGGCCGACGGACGAGAATGGCGGCCGTGACCTTTTGAACATTGACTCCGAAGACGCAGCGCTGCCGCCGAACGACTTCATCACGATCGTCGCTCGCGACAATGGTCAGGCACTTCTGGATGCCTTTCCCCACATACCGCAAGGCGCAATCGTGAGACAAGTTCGCGAATCGTCGCTTCGGCTCGTGAAGACGGGAACGATGATAGGCATCGAATGCCCGGACGCCGGCGTGATTGATTCTGTCAGCTACAATCCGAGATGGCATGACGACACGGTTCCGAGCCACACCGGTCGGTCGCTGGAGCGCGTCGACCCGCTCGCACCAGCGCACTCGCCCCTGAACTGGTCCACAAGCGTCGCGCTCTTTGGTGCATCACCCGGCCGGCCCAATTCAATCGTACCCCCGCCACCGCTGCTACCCGCGCGCCCGGACGATGTCATCATCACCGAGATTATGTATGAGCCCAGAGGCGACGGCCAGTCACCGCAGTTCGAGTACGTGGAAATCCTGAATCGAAGCGATCGGTGGATCGATGTCAACGGATTCACGATCGCAACGGACGACGATGGGACCGCGTCGAAATCCGTCCGTATTGCGTTTGGCCCGACCGTGCTTGCCCCGAAACAGTACGCTCTGATCGCAAACGGTCCGGGCACCGATAGCGTCCGTGTTGAAGACTATCTCGCGCTAGCCTTTCCGTCCCTCGTCGGGACTTCGGCGAAAAAGATCGTCCTACAAGGACGCAAACTCAGTCTGCCGAATTCAGGCAGCGACCTCATTCTTCGCGGCAGCGACGGTCATCCCGTTGACGCAGCCGCGTACGCCCCGAAGTGGCATCACCCGCACCTGGCGGTCTCGCGAGGGATATCGCTTGAGCGGATCTCCGCATTCGTCTCTGGCCGGCACCCTTCGAACTGGTCCAGTTCGGTGGACCACGAAGGCGGTACACCCGGTCGATTGAACTCCATCGATTCCGGACACCTGTCAGAGGAGCGGTCCATTGAGATATCGCCATCACCTTTCTTTCCCGCCCGCGATGGCGATCGTGATCACACGGTGATTCGTTTGGGATTGACAACGAACCGTCCGATGGTTCGCGTAATCGTCTTCGACTCGCGCGGACGGGCCGTCCGACATCTGGCGAGGGCCACGATTACATCCGCTTACCATACGATGGTGTGGGACGGCACCGACGACGATGGGCGTCGAGTACGCCCAGGCATTTACGTGGTACACGTTGAGTCGACGGACATCGGAGCGCGATCGGTAGAGGAGCTTCGAGGCGTCGTCGTGGTCGGTCGATAGCCGCACCAAAGGGGCGACTGATGAACGCGGTGAGTAATCCAATGATGTCATCCGGAACTCAATCCAGACACGAGCCCCGAAGAGGCGACTGATGAGCGCAGCGAATAATCCATGGAGGGAGCTTGCCGCAACCATTGCATGGATACTCGCTTCCGCGAGTATGACGTTGTACACGGGGCGGTCGGTGGCACGGGGCGGTAGATGACACGGGAATGGTCGGTGGCACGGCGCTTTCGAAGTCATCCCGGCCGAAGGGCCGGGATCCATTGAGTGATTTAGCGACCACCGTCAAATGGGTCGCCGTGTTCGCGAGGATGATGTTGTTTGCGAGCGTGACGTTGTACGCGGCACTGCCTTCTGGAACAGGATTTCGAAACTCTCGTTGCACGGGATGTTCAGTCCCTCCAATCAAACAACGCAAGCTACGTGAGTGGCGCCCCGACAGATACCGGCACGGCAAGTCCCCCCAAGTCGGCACCTCCTGTTCGTCTAACCCCCAAGGCGGCGGACGAGGTAAGGAAGCTGATCAAGACCAAGAACGTTCCGGAGGGCTTCGGCCTCCGGGTCGGCGTTCGCGGTGGCGGCTGTTCCGGGATGAGCTATATCCTGGGTTTCGATAAGCAGAGAGAAAACGATTTGCGCTTCGATCTAGACGACCTGACGTTGATCATGGATCGTCGCCACGGATTGTACCTCATGGGCACCACGGTCGACTACCACGACGGTCTCGACGCGCGAGGTTTCACGTTCGAGAACCCGAATGCGGCCAGCAGCTGTGGTTGCGGTTCGAGCTTTGGAGTGTAGCGAGCACCAGACAAATCGTCCATTTCGGGCGATCTGTCGATCCGGCATCAAGCGCTAATTGGCAGTCCGCGCTCGTGTGCGGCTGTAATTTCCCGTTCGCGGACCGATACTGGCAATACAGCACGAGAATCCACCCTCTTGCGGTAACCCGGCACAAATTTGGCACATTGATTATCGAACTCATGCAGCGTAGACTTCCTGCACCCTCCGGCAGCGAAAGCTTCCTGACCATCCACGGTTGTTGAGATTCTCATGGAAGGAAACTTCTCAAACAGGGTCCGCGATGTGATCTCCTTCAGTCGAGAAGAGGCCATCCGCCTCGGACACGACTATATCGGCACGGAGCACCTGTTGCTCGGGATCATCCGCGAAGGCGAGGGCATCGCCGTCAAGATCCTGCGCAATCTCGGATGTGATCTCTTCAAACTGAAGAAGGCTGTGGAGGACACCGTCCGCAGCACGGGAGGCACTCTCACTGTCGGCAACATCCCACTGACGAAACAGGCAGAGAAAGTCCTCAAGATTACCTACCTCGAAGCCAAACTCTACAAGAGTGATGTAATCGGCACCGAACATCTCCTGCTCAGCCTCCTTCGCGACGACGAGAACATCGCGGCGCAGATCCTGCAGCAGGGCTTTTCGATAACCTACGACGCAGTGCGTGCCGAACTGGACTCGATAATAAGTGGAAAAGGCGGTTCACGAAGTAGCGGATCATCCGGCAGCGGTCGCTCGTCGTCAGGCGGCCACAAAGAGCGAGGCAAAATGGAAAAGAGCAAGACTCCCGTCCTTGACAACTTCGGCCGCGACCTCACTAAGCTGGCCGAAGAAGGAAAGCTCGATCCCGTCGTTGGGCGACAACGCGAAATCGAGCGCGTCGCTCAGGTTTTGAGTCGGCGCAAGAAGAACAACCCAGTCCTCATAGGCGAGCCGGGCGTCGGCAAGACCGCCATCGCCGAAGGCCTTGCCATGCGCATTGTGCAGCGCAAGGTGAGCCGGGTCCTCTATGACAAACGCATCGTCACGCTCGACCTCGCGGCCCTCGTTGCAGGGACCAAGTACCGAGGTCAGTTCGAGGAGCGAATGAAGGCGGTCATGAACGAGCTCGAGAAGAGCCCCGAAGTCATCCTGTTCATCGACGAGCTTCACACCATCGTTGGAGCCGGTGGCGCCTCAGGCAGCCTCGACGCCTCAAATATGTTCAAGCCGGCTCTCGCCCGTGGCGAAATTCAGTGCATCGGCGCAACAACGCTGGATGAGTACCGGCAGTATATCGAGAAAGACGGAGCCCTTGATCGTCGATTCCAGAAAATTCTCGTCGACCCGTCGACGCCGGAAGAGACTGTCGAGATTCTCCTCAACATCAAGGACAAGTACGAGGAGCACCACAACGTCCTCTATTCGGAGGAAGCCATCAACCTCGCAGTGAAACTGTCCGAACGGTACATCACGGACCGGTACCTCCCGGACAAGGCGATCGACGTAATGGACGAGGCCGGTGCACGCGTGCACCTCGGAAATATCCGGGTCCCCAAAGAGATCGTCGACCTCGAGGAAGAGATTGAAGAGATCCGGGAAGAAAAGAACCGGGTGGTCAAGAGCCAGAAGTTCGAGGAGGCCGCAAGACTCCGCGATCGCGAAAAGAAACTTCAGGAAAGGCTTGAAGAAGCCAAGGTCGCCTGGGAAGAGAAAGCCGAGACGGAGGTACACGACGTTACCGTAAAGGACATCTCCCAGGTCGTGGCCATGATGACCGGTATACCGGTCGATCGAATCTCCGAGCCCGAGAGCAAGAAGCTTCTCCGGATGGAAGATGAGGTCAAGAGGGGTGTGATCGGACAGGACGAGGCAGTCCAAAAGCTCGCGAAGGCCATCCGCCGCACGCGGGCCGGGCTCAAAGACCCCAAACGCCCGATTGGGTCTTTCATATTTCTCGGTCCGACCGGCGTAGGAAAGACTGAACTAGCCAAAGTGCTGACGGAATATCTCTTTGACTCGCAGGATGCGCTTATCCGCATCGACATGAGCGAGTACATGGAGAAGTTCGCGGTCAGCCGGCTCGTGGGAGCACCTCCGGGGTACGTCGGCTATGAGGAAGGCGGGCAGCTCACCGAAAAGGTGCGGCGCAAGCCATATTCGGTCGTGCTGTTGGACGAGATCGAGAAGGCCCATCCCGACGTCTTCAACATCTTGCTTCAGGTGCTCGACGACGGCATCCTGACCGACGGCCTGGGCCGAAGGGTCGACTTCCGCAATACGATCGTCATCATGACGTCCAACATCGGTGCCCGCGACATCAAGAACCTTGGTAAGGGTATCGGATTCTCCCAGGGAGAAGTCGATTTTGACTACCAGTCGCTCAAGAGCACGGTAGAAGATGCGCTGAAGCGCGTGTTCAATCCGGAGTTCCTAAACCGGATCGACGACGTGATCGTGTTTCATCCTCTCGAGAGGAAGCACATTTACGAGATCATCGATCTGATGGCGGCGGAGCTGTTCAAGCGGGCGGAAGGCATCGGCATCAAAGTCGAGTTGACGAAGCCCGCCAAGGACTTCCTTCTCGAGAAGGGCTATGACGCCAAGTTTGGTGCGCGTCCTCTTCGCCGCGCGATCCAGAGATACATCGAGGATCCCATGGCAGAGGCGATCCTCGGCGAGGACCTCGGAGAGGGAGATTCGATTGCAATCTCCCACGCACCCAAGTCGGCGGATGAACTCTCCTTCAAGACCAAGAAGGGGAAAAAGCCTAAGCCAGCGGCCGCCAAAAGTAAAGACAACGCCAAAGGCGAAGCCGCAAAGGGCGCCAACGGCGGACCCGAAGCGACCGGCGCAGAGGCACCCGAAGAAGAGGAAAGCACTCAAGAGTGAGTCCGCTTGGTTTCTCTTTAGCAGCCCCGGCATCATCCGATGTCGGGGCTGCTTTGTTATTGCGTTTCCCTTAATCTATGAATGGCCGGCTGGAGCCCGTCGGCTGTGGACACGTCGACAAGGCAGTCATTTCAAATGAAGCACATAACGATCGTAGGCGTCGGTTTAATTGGCGGGTCCCTCGGCAAAGCATGGAGGTCGCACGCCGACCGGGACGCCACAATAACCGGAGTCGACACCAAAGACGTAATGGAGCGGGCCATCAAGTCGGGCGCAATCGACATCGCGCAACCCGACGTGAATCAAGCCGTGACTGACGCAGACCTCGTGGTAATCGCGACTCCGCTGTCCCACATTCCGCATCTTCTGACGTCAATCGCGCCTCACCTCAAGTCAGACGCCATAGTGACGGACGTCGGCTCCGTAAAAGGTGCCATCGCGGACCACGCGGCATCCGTGCTCGGACCGGACGTCACCTTTGTCGGAGGCCACCCGATGGCCGGCTCGGAGAAAGCCGGAATAGACTACGCAGACCCGTTTCTCTTCCAGAACGCCACGTACGTGATCTGCCCTCCCGCCGAGATTCCGCACGATGATCCACGACTGGCTGACCTAATCGACATGCTCGAGTCGACCGGGGCACGCGTTCTGGCGATGACTCCCGAAAATCACGACCGAATCGCTGCGTACGTCAGCCACCTGCCGCAGTTGCTAGCCGTCTGTCTTACCAACTTGGCTGCATCACGGAATGACCTCGACCCCAACTATCTGAGATTGGCAGCCGGTGGTTTTCGCGACATGACTCGCGTAGCCGGGTCGGACATCGCCATCTGGCGTGACATCCTCTCCGGAAACCACGGCCCGGTCCTCGACGCGCTTGCAACGTTCGCCGGTGAAGTACAACGGATGCGCAACCGATTGATCGAAGACGACCTTGACGCCGTCGCCGCTGCCTTCGGTGCGGCGCGTATAGCTCGCGAGACAATCCCGAAAGACTCCAAGGGCTTCATCTCACCTTTGGCGGACGTGTACGTACGGGCTGACGATCGACCCGGCTGGATCGCCGCAGCCACCACACTCCTCGCCGGCAAACAGATCAACATCAAGGACATGGAGCTCCTCAAGGTTCGCGAGGGAACCGGAGGAACGTTCCGTTTCGGATTCGGCGACAGACAGACAGCGGAGGCGGCCGCTGCCGCCCTCGCTGACGACGGCTACACCGTTTACCGTCTCGATTGATATTATCGCTCGCTTGCGTCCGCGGCCGGGACACGCTGCCATCGCAACCGTCGGCCCGATCTCTCGTTGATTCTGCTTCCACCCGGCTGTATTATCGCTGAGTCTCCCACTCGCTCCAAATCCCATGACCGAAACCACACTGAAGCAAACCGCCCTCCATCAACGGCACGTCGAGATGGGGGCCCGAATGATGCCGTTCGCCGGGTTCGACATGCCCGTCCAATACTCCGGAATCATCGACGAACACATGGCGGTCCGCACCACAGCCGGCATCTTCGACGTCGGCCACATGGGAGAGTTTAGATTCAGTGGCGCCGGCGCTGCGAGGACCCTTCAGGGGCTGGTGACCAACGATGTGGATGCCATGTACGACGGCCGGGCCATGTACACGGTCATGTGCTTGCCGAATGGCGGAATCGTAGACGACCTAATCCTGTACCGGGAGAGTGCAGAGAACTATCTGATGGTCGTAAACGCGGCCAACGTTGCCAAGGATTTCAGTTGGATCGAGGAACACCTTGCCGGCGACACAACACTTGAGGACGCATCGGACGACGTGGCTTTGATGGCCGTTCAAGGTCCGAAAGCGGTCGCAATCGTGCAGAGCTTGACGGACCTCCCACTTGCCGATCTGAAATTCTACCACTTCCTCAAGGCCGGTCCCGGCGCATTCTTTGATTGCGAATGGGCGATCATCGCGGCGACCGGATATACGGGCGAGCGAGGTCTCGAAATCTATTGCCCACCGGAGAACGCCGAAGCGATCTGGAACGCAATCATCGAAGCGGGGCGCGATGACGGCCTCCTTCCCGCAGGACTTGGAGCTCGCGATACGCTGCGGCTAGAGGCGGGATTCTGTCTGTACGGAAACGACATCACCGATCAGACCAATCCGATAGAGGCCGGCCTAGGGTGGATCACGAAACTGGATAAGGGCGACTTTATCGGACGCGAAGCCATCGCCCGGGTCAAAGAAGATGGGCCTGATAGGAAACTAGTCGCGTTCAAAATGATTGATCGCGGTATACCTCGCCAGGGCTACCAGATTCTCGATGCGGATGGAGCGGAAATCGGAATCGTAACGAGCGGCTCCCAGTCACCGGTACTGCAGTGCGGTATCGGTCTCGGATATGTGCCGAACGATCCTGCTTTCACAACTCCGGGGTCGCGCATCCAGGTTTCCGTAAGGTCGCGGATGCTCACGGCGGAGGTAGCCAAGGCGCCGCTGCACAAGAGCTGACAACCACAACTGAATACCGCACCGGACATGAACGTCGAAGTCTTTCTGACCGGCCAACACATTGCGGATGACGACGTACAGGACCGCACAGTGGTCGTAATCGATGTCCTGCGAACCAGTACAACCATCGCTGCAGCTCTTGCGAACGGAGCGCGCTCCGTAGTGCCCGCTTCGGACCTCGATGACGCTGGCAAGATCGCGTCGAACCTCGACCCGGCAAGTTACTGTCTGGGCGGCGAGAGATCCGGCGTGAAGATCGAGGGGTACGACTTCGGGAATTCCCCCCTCGAGTATGATCGTGTTACCGTCGCCGGCAAGACGCTCATTCTTACGACTACCAACGGGACTCCTGCGATCAGGCGCGCGCGACACGCGGCGCATCTCGTCGTGGCGGGGTTCGTCAACGCCAGTCTCGCGACGCGTTTCATTCGAGAAAAGGGACTCGACACGGTGATCGTGTGCGCGGGCTGGCGCAACAGAGTCTCGCTTGAAGACACGCTGTGCGCTGGCATGATTCTGAACGAACTCTGGCAAGGCGCTGAACCGGCCGAAAGTACTGACACGTCGCACATCGCTTTCACACTGTATCGGCACGAAAGGCACGACGTCGCCGCTGCGGTGCGGCGATCAAGACACGGCAAACGCTTACTATCGATGGGGTTCAGCGAAGACGTCGAGTCTTGCGCTTCGGCGCATACACTTGACGTACTGCCCGTGTACGGCGATCGGCGTCTCGTACCATACGACTTCATTGATGAAAAAGCATTTGCCTAAATCTTTGGAATACAAGGCCCAAGTGTCTTAGCTTTCGGTAGTCAGGCCCCCGACTGGCTTCCCACATAAGGTTTTCCCACCCGAATGGCGTCGTCTACAGTAAACAAAAGACGAGGAACGTCACCGGCACCGCCTGAAGAGGGTCTGGTATCTGCCCAGCGCAAGAAAGAGGTGCTGGGTCTGATCCTCATGGTGCTTGGCGTCCTCATTGCCATTGCTGTCCTGAGTTACAGCCCGCTCGACAGCAACCTGGCGAAGAACTTCTCGGTCCGCGAGGCCGTCAACCCGGGCGACAATCGCGCCCAGAATGCCCTTGGACTCATCGGTGCGTGGATTGCCCACGGGCTTGTATTCAATCTTCTTGGCTACGTCGTAATCGTCGTCCCGGGGCTAATGTTCACCTGGGGCTACCTGATGTTTCGTGGGCGCCGGCCGATCTATCTGCCGCTCGTGTCGACGCTGGTGTTCATCGGGGGATTCGTGTTATCCGCGATATTTGGCTGGCTTGGCGTCGTATTCGATCTCGATACACTTGTATGGAGCGGCGGCTGGGGTGTCGGGACGGCGGGCTGGATGATCCGTGTCTTCGGGTCCGTCGGTGCCCTACTTCTGCAGCTGTTGTCACTCACTGTCGTCATTCTGCTTATGATCGATCGTGACATCCAGCGCTCGATCGACAGGCTGGAGGAAGGTGTCTTCAACCTGAAAGAAGGCATCAAGGACTGGCGCGCAAGGAACAAGGCGCATCGCCAGAAACGGCGTGAAGAGCTCATGGAGCTCAAGGACAAGCGCGCAGCCGCGCGAGAGGCAGAGAAGGAACGAATCCTTGCCGAGGCGGCGGCCAAGGCAAGAGCGGAGGCCGAAGGAGCTGTTCAAGACGGATCGCCGAGAGAAAAGCCGAAGACCGAACACCGCGTCTCGACGGCGCGAATCTATGATCCCCGCGAAAAGGATGAGCGTACACTCCCTTCCGGTGAGACACCGCTGAGGCCGATCGAGAGTAGCCGCAGCAAATCGCTTCCCGCCCAGCCTGCGCCGGCCCAGCCTGTCCGCCTATCCGAGGATTCAAACGGCGGTCCGGATGATCTGACCTTGACGGTCGAGGAACGTATCGAGGAGGAGCGGTCCGACCGTGTCCAGCGTCCGATCGGCAAGCCTGTAGAAGATCGAGCATTTCGCATGCCGGGGCTGAACCTCCTCGACAACCCGGCCGATGACGCACTGAAGATCGATTATGCCGAGTTGGAGGAAAACAAATCTATCCTTCTCGATAAACTCGCCACCTATAACATAGAGATCACCGACATCAAGGCGATCGTCGGACCAACGGTTACCCTGTACGAACTGACCCCGGCGCCCGGCGTCAAGATCAGCCGCATCACGGCGCTTGAGGATGATCTGGCCATGGCCATGGCAGCACGTGGCATCCGCATGATCGCGCCGATTCCGGGCAAGTCAGCCATCGGCGTCGAGATTCCAAACCGGCACCGCGAGCTGGTGCAGGTCCGCGAGCTCATCGGCACGACGAAGTTTAACTCCGCTCGCATGGAGCTGCCACTGATCCTTGGTAAGTCTATCGAAGGCGAAGTCTTCATCCGTGACCTTACGGTGATGCCCCATCTGCTGATCGCAGGCGCTACCGGTTCCGGTAAGTCCGTCGGACTTAACGCATGTATCAGCGGCCTCCTCTACGCGTGCCACCCGGCGAATCTCAAGTTCGTGATGATCGATCCGAAGAAGATCGAGCTGCAGCAATACGCTCGGATCGTGGAGCACTACATAGCCATGCCCGAGGAGGCAATGGACCCGATCATCACGGACATCGACCAGGCCCTTGGCACGCTGAGGAGCTGCGAGAAGGAGATGGAGGAGCGATACGACCTTCTTTCCGATGCGCAGGTGCGAAGCGTTAAGGAGTACAACAAGCGATTCGCTACGGGCAAGCTGACAGGGGACCATCGACACCTGCCATATATCGTGGTCGTCGTAGATGAACTCGCCGACCTTATGATGACCGCAGGCAAGGACATCGAGGGGCCGATCGCGAGGCTGGCGCAAATGGCGCGCGCGGTTGGAATCCATCTAATCCTCGCCACACAGCGCCCATCCGTCGACGTGATCACGGGCCTAATAAAAGCCAACTTCCCTGCGCGCATTGCATACCAGGTGGCGTCAAAGATCGATTCACGCACGATACTCGATCAGAACGGCGCGCAAGGCTTGGTCGGAAACGGCGACTTGCTCTATATGCTCGGAAGCAACATCGTCCGGCTGCAGGGACCCTTTGTGTCGGTTGAAGAGGTCGATCGCCTCACCGAATACATCGAGGACCAAAAGGGAGATGGTCCGTACATCCTCCCCTCCATCGAGCAGGAATTGGATTCGTCGTCGATCGGTGGGTTCGGCGCCACCGAGCGTGACGAACTATTCATGGATGCGGCGCGCGTCATAGTACGGAGCCAGCAGGGATCGGTCTCGCTACTGCAACGCAAGCTGTCGGTCGGATACTCTCGGGCCGCCCGAATTGTGGACCAACTGGAGGACGCGGGCATCGTTGGGCCATTCGAAGGCTCAAAGGCTCGTCAGGTACTTGTCGGCGATGAGTTTGAGCTGGAAGAAATGATGACTGCAGGGAAAGAGGCCGGATCGGCCGGCTAAGTTCGGCTTTTCTTCAGATGAACGACCCTCCGTCATGTTTAAATTGCGGTCGTTCGTCACTAGAAAAGAAGAATAATTCCTGGAAGTATGTCCCAGAGCAGTCCCCTCGTCGCCATCGTCATGGGTAGCGAATCCGATCTTCCCGTGATGCAAGGAGCAGCGGATATCCTGAATGAGTTCGAGATTCCGTTCGAAATCCGGGTAATGTCAGCTCACCGCACCCCTGATGCCACAATCCAGTATGCTGCCGACGCACGTGAACGCGGCGTACGTGTGTTCATAGCAGGCGCCGGCGGTGCTGCCCATCTTGGTGGTGTCATAGCCGCCTACACACCGCTTCCTGTGATTGGGGTGCCGGTCCCGAGCAAGAACCTCAACGGCATCGACTCCCTCCTGTCGATTGTTCAGATGCCGAGTGGCGTACCGGTCGCCTCAGTGGCGATTGGTGGGTCCAAGAACGCGGCACTGCTTGCGATCCAGATCATCGGCACAGGCAACCCCCAGCTTCTCGACCGGATGGCGAACTACAAGAAGGACATGGTAGCCAAGGTCGAAGCCATGGACGCGCGGGTGAATAAGGCCGTCCAGAAGACCTGACGCACCAGACATCCAGAGTCCCGCGTTAAAGACTTCTCGGTCGAGAGGGTATCCGCGTCCGAGGGTATGACCACGGGCGTCCGCGAAGACGACGCACCGGTCAGTCCACCAGCTGACGCCCGACGTCACTACTCGAGAAAGAGATCCTTCTCCTTCTCGGCTGATTGTCCCGACACCTTGTCACGAACCTTTACGCGCAGGGTGTAGACACCCGGCTCCTGGTTTGACGCATCCAGTATCAGGTACTGATGGTCGTCCGGCGTCGAGCCGGCGACAGGAAGAGACACGGACACGCCTTTCTCTCCTCCGCCGAAGATCCCCCGGAAAACACCGGCGATCCCTTTCCTGTCATCCTTCGGCGCGAGCACAGCCTCGACCTCGAAATCCGTTCCGGCATCCGGCTTCTGCTCGAGGCCGTACACCTCGAAGTAGAGATAGATTGGCTGTTCGTGGTTGAACACACTCCACGGTGCCGGCATGATGGAAAGACCGCTCCGCACCAGGTCGGCGCCACCCAACGGCTCGCCTGTCGGCGTCTCCTCTACGCGATAGGCCAGCAAGACGTCGCTGAGAGCCAACCGGTCCGCGGGAAACTCCGGAATCTCCACGGCCCGACGCTGAACGGCCACCGTTCCTCCGGAGGCCGTCTCGAATTCAACGGACACGTCATGCGCACCGCTGCCGGAGGTGAGCTTCTCCGTCGAGACCCACAGATGCGTCTCATCAAAGTCGATTATCTGCGCGGTACGCAACCCGTAGAGCGTCTTTCTGCGCTCTACGACTATGTCTCTCTTGTCGTTGATCAGAAACGTCCCAACGTTCGCCGTCAGTTCGATAACGTCCGACCCGGAATCGTATTCGTTAACCGGTACACCGTAGTGGACATAGACATCCGTTTCGTCATCGCTCTTGAACGACGTCACAAGGAATGGCAGGTCGATCTTGCGACCCGGAGCCTCGTACTGATAGAGGTCGGGCCGCTGCCGGAAGATCTCCTTCGATCTTATCTCGTAGTCGTTCAGCCACGCCGCACCGGCGCGTCCGTTTGAGATCGCGTCCGCCGGCGGGCTGTAGAACCGGAATCTTCCATTGTTGAACGGATCCTCGAATACGAAACGAAAATCGCCGTACTCCCAGATGTTGTAGCGATTGGATTCCTCGACGAGATCTGCCGAGAACTCTACAACCTCGACGCTTCCAAACAGAGCCGTCGAAATCACACGCCGATCGTTGACCGATCCTGTCGCAACCCATGTTACGTCCGCCTTCGGAAGCCCGTACCGAATCAAGATCTTGCCGCGGTCAGTCTCCCAGCCGCGTTTGTCAACGTCGGGGGCGGAGTACAGCAAGTCGGCGTACACGATCCGCGAGTAATGCTCCAGCTTGCGCTCGTTGTAGGGCGTCAGGTAGCGTGGGTCCTTACTCGTCCAGAATCGAGCGGCATAGGCGGTGGGGTCCGTACGGTAGTCGGAACGCTCATCGTCCGGAAGAATCAGGTCAATGGATTCGTATACGCCACGTTCCTGCGAATCCATCAGGTCCAGTGCCTTGTTGAAGCTTACTGATGCACCGGATGCATCGCCAGCCTTGTACAGCGAGTAACCCAGATTTGAGAAGATGAACGAGTCTTCCGGAAAATATCGCAGCATCCGGCCGAGCAGGGCGAGCGATCGCTGCATGTCGTTTCGCAGCACGTGAATGCGGAGCAGGTTCTCGTACACGCTGCGCCGTCTCGGGTCCGTCTCAAGAGACTTCTCCAGGTGATGCACGGCGCGAGCGTACGCCGTTTCGGCACGAACCTTAAGGTCTTGAATCGCATACCCCTGACTTTGGAAAGTCTCCAGATCGAACTGGTCGTCGAAGTTGAACTCCTGATTGTCGAAATCCGGGAAGAGACGGACAGGGGTCGTCGGGTCGATCTGCAGGGGCGGGCCACCCAGGGTGGGAGCATCGCTCTCCAGGATGGAGGGGTCGAACTCTGGGGCTTCGGGTTCAGCCTTCTCGTAGTCCGGATTTACGAATCGCAGGTATGGGATGGAGATCGCGTTCCTGTAGCGCCAGAAGTCCCGAATATGAAGAATGCCCAGCTCTTCGTGTGCAAAAGCATTTGTGGAATCGAGATCAAGAATCTGCCGCGCGAGCCGGACCCGCTTCGATTCCCGGATCTTCTCCACGATGAAGTTGCTTGCCTCGGTTCTCAGCTGCTCCAGACGAGCTACCAGATACTGTATGTTGTTGGGCTCGAGCTCAAGGGCTTTGTCGATTTCCTTACCGGCCCGCTTTACATCGCGCAACGGAGTTTCAAAGTAAATCCGCGCGAGTAGAAAATGGGCTTCGGCATTTTGCGGATCCTGATCGAGAACCCGCTCAAAGGTATTTGCAGCGTCCTGAAAGCGTTCCTCGCGAAAGGCCATGATACCTTCCGTCATCAGGTCGGTATCCTGACCGAACATCGGCACGGCCGGCGTGAACGCAAATGCTGCGAGCAAATAGATCGTGGCGCGCCTTATCACGCTGCTTTTCGAGTCTGCTTTCATTCTTTCGGTAAGTCGACGAGCGTCAGTCCAGTACCACAGCACGACCGGCTGTCGCCGTATATCCAGTTCCTGTTTCCGTTAAACGCAGACCAACGACGTAGGTCCCCTCGTCCAGACCCTTCGTGTCGAGGATCAGGTACCGCGAGTCTCGTCCGGCCGATGCCATCCCGGTGTATCTCACGGATACCGCGTCTTGATTCGAGTCAGTAAATAATCCATCGATACTTTCTTGTACGTCCTCCCCCCTGTCGAAGCGGCGGAGTCGGGCCTCGACCTCGATCTCGCCGGACCCGGCACCTTGATCTCGAATGCCATAGGTTTCGAAATACAGATAGATGGGTTGACCCAGCCCGAACACGCCCCATGGAGCCGGCAACATCGCGTGACCAGCACGAACCAACCACGAATCGTCGGTCTCGAAGGGTTCTTCCTCTACCAGGTAAGCCAGAAGTACGTCACTCAGTGCGGGTCGTTTTTGGGGCGCGATCGGCGGGCGGACCACCGTTCGTTGGAAACCGACGCGGCTGGCGCCGCCGCCCGCAAATTCGATGGCGACCGTGGAGGGTCGTACCGGCGGTAGAGGCGCCGTGCGGTGCCACACGTCGTACTCGTCCTCATTCGAGACAATTGTATGAGATGTGCCTTGCAGCCTCCCTGTACTCTGGGTCAGGATGGTCCCTCGTTCGTCCAAAACGAATAACCCGGAGGTGAGCGGCTGATGAGTCTCCGGATCTAATCCCTTCGAATCCGAACGCGGGATTCCATAGGCAACAACAACTTCGGGGCCTTCCGTCCCAATAAACGTGCTGGCCAGATAAGGGAACGCGACTCTTCTGCCGTTCGCGTCATAAACGAAACGCTCCGGCACTTCCCGAAACAGACGCTTTGAAACCAGGGTGAAGTCGTTTTCGATCGACCGCTCGATCTCATTGAAGTTCGGTGCCGCGCTGCCCGCCCCCGGAGAGTAGAAAGTCAGTTCGCCGTTCTTGGCAAGCTCCATGAATTTGAAGTAGAACGAACCATAGTGCAGCATCAAATACCGGTCAAAGCGTGTGGCGTTCTGAGCTTCCGAGACCGGCAGCCCGTATCGCACCACGACGCCTCCAGGCTCCGTGTCCCAACCGCGAACGCCGTCGCCCTTTCTACCAAATCGCAGATCCGCATAGGCAAGTCGGGCGAAATGCTCGAGGCGCCTTTCATTCGAAAATGTCAGGAGGAAAGGGTCCTTCCCCTTCCACCGGTCGCTGTCAGCAGAGTTCAGGCGCAGTTCGCCGATGATGAGAGAGGCGTCCTCGAAGACCCCGGCGTCGGCCGGGCTCATCAGTGAAACGGCGCGGTCAAAAGCGCTTTCCGCTTCATCTAACTGGCCTGTCCGATAATCCACGACGCCCTTGAAAAGCCACGCATCGGATTCTCCAGGGACACGGTCGATCATCTCCCGTGCGAGAGCCGAAGCTTCTTCCTGGTGCCACTCCAGCATCGTAAGCGACATCAAAGCGCGATAGGAGGCATGGTCTTCCGGCCTTGCAGCTACTGCCTTTTCCAGATGTTCGCGAGCCCGCCGCCGACGCTTGTCCGCCTCCGACTGCTTGACGACGTACTCCAGCGTGCCGGACGTCCACCTTCGAGGCATGTGAAACGCGAGCCGCTTTGACTCATCGTCCTCACCCAATGCCGGGTCCAGCAGATAGGCAGCGTTGAAGAGAGCTTCCGAGGTGGCAGGAACGTCCAGATTTTCAAGATTCGGAAAGCTGACGGACTTTCGTGCCCTTCGATAGTCCGAAAGAGCGATCTCTCCTAGAACTCTATGCGCAAGCGCGTTCGCCGAGTCAAGTTTGAGAATGCGTTCTGCCAGATCCTCACGCTGGGCAGTTCGAAGCCCCGGCAGAAAACGTGACTGAAAATAATGAAGGCGATGGAGGCGCAGCGTGAGATAGTCGACGTTATCGGGGTCAAGCCTCAGGGCCCGCCCGTTCGATGCTTTTGCCTTGCCAACGTCCAGTAACGCTTCATCGAGGTAGGCGCGTGCCAGTAGATGGTGCGCTTCCGCGAGGTCACGATCGATTTGGACGGCCGCCTCAAATAATCGTGCCGCCTCCACCGCATCTCCAGCGGCTAACGCAGCCTTGCCGTCCTCGAGCAGAGCATCTACTTGCTGCGCCGGAGCTGTGGTCGCCGTTGAGGCCGCCAGCGCCACCAACACAAGTCCCCGTATCAGTCGTTGCGCCAAAATGCGGGTGCGATCGGATGTTCGAATAATTGACATCAGAAAGATAGCCGGACGGCGTCGACGAGTGAATCGGCCACCTTTCACCGAGAGAAAGGTATCGCGCGAAAGGAACCTTGGGGGATAGCTGACCTCGTTCCGTTGAGTATTGTCGTCGAACGGCTCAAACCGAGGCCTAAACCGCTTGCGCACGGAACGCGTCACGTGCCGCCACTACGGCGATTAACGCGTTCGAGGCGTCTCTTGGTCTCCCTTTCGGCGATGTCCGCTCTTTTGTCGTACTGGCGCTTGCCGCGTGCGAGCCCGATCTCGACCTTCGCGTAACCGCCCTTGAAGTAGATACGGAGCGGTACGATCGTATACCCCTTCCGGCGAACAGCTTTGTCGAGCTGCGCGATCTGGCGCCGGTGCAAAAGCAGCTTCCTCGGCCGCAAGGGGTCGTGGTTGAAGTGCGCCGCTTGGGAATAAGGAGATATGTGACAATTCATCATCATCACCTCTCCTTTTTCGACAACGCAGAAGGAGTCTTGCAGATTGGCCCGGCCCATCCTAAGCGATTTGACCTCCGTACCTCGCAACTCAATTCCCGCCTCGTACTTGTCTTCGATGCGGTAATCGTGAAACGCTTTTCTATTCGAGGTAACGAGTTTTATTCCTTCGGACATCTCGTTGGGCCACTCAAGTCGGTATCCGTCCTCAAAGTAGAGGCTTGAGGTCGTCGTCTGATTCCGAGATCTCGATCGACGCGACCGGGAAGGCACGAATCTCGTCGGTCAAATCGTAATAGAACGCATAGTCTAGAAGCTGTGTCAGGCTCGCCGTCACCAAGTCATCGAAACGAACACGAACATCCTCAAGAAAGAAGCGCCGAATCGCACCGCCACGGTCCGCGGCATCTGCCCACCGCGCCCGAAGCTTCTCCGTTCGCGCCGCCACCTCGCGGAGGTTCCCAACGACTTCTGCCGTCACAGATCCTTTGGTCATGACAAACAGACCCCAGACCATCGGATAGTTAGCCAGCTCGTACCATTCCTGTCCAATATCCAGATAGAGTCCGCGTCGCCTGTCAACAGGCACCTCGTTGCCGACCTGGATGCAAGCCAGCCCGGAGTCCCGATCGTCTTCCAGTGAATCGATGGCCTCGAAGGACGGCGTAAGGCCATAGTGCTCCTTAAGAATGATACGCGCCAATTGGGCCTCTTCGCTGTATCGACGCTCGAAGCAAATCTTGTCAGGACTGGATTCGAGACCACCCGGCAGATAGAGCTGCGCGAAAGGATATCTCCAGGACGACATGGCGACTGCCGGGACGACTTCAATTTCGCCGGGATCCGCCACGACCGACAGTGCCGGGACGAGCGCGATCTCGATGTCACCGGCCCGAACCATGTCGATACCCGTCCGGCCCTCGAGCGTCACTACATCGAAATCTGACACGGCACCGGCGGCGCCCGACACGAAGAACTCTGCTGGGAGGTTCTGTTCGATCCCGATACGCATCGTAGTCATAACAGAAGTGGGCAGATTAAAAAAGCCGTCGACCTTGCTACGCCGACGGCTTGAAAATGGTGCTGAACGCGATCCGTCCTAGCGGTTGTCCTGTCGTTTCTCGCGGATGCGGGCCGCCTTACCGCGAAGATCCCGCAAGTAGTACAGCTTCGCCCGCCGAACATCGCCGCGACGCACGACGTCGATCTTTGCCAGCTTCGGAGAGTAGACCGGGAACACCCTTTCCACCCCAACACCGTTGGAGATCTTCCGTACGGTGAAGGTCTCGCGCGAACCGGCTCCCTTACGAGCGATCACGGTACCCTGGAATTGCTGGATTCGCTCTTTCTCACCCTCGACGACGCGCACATGCACGTTGACCGTGTCACCGGGTACGAATTCCGGGATGTCGTCACGTAGCTGGGTCGCCTCGACAAGCTTGGTAAGGTCGGTAGCCATGGCAAACCTCCGCGCCAGGTAATCAGTTCACTTTTAAGGGAAGAGTGGCTCGGGTGCGATCGCGATGCCTAACTCAAGACGCACCATTGAAAACCGCATAGACAAGTCAAGATACGCACTATTTGGCTGCATCGTACAGGTCCGGGCGTCGTTTCTTTGTTTTTTCGATTCGTTGTTTATCGCGCCAACTCTCTATCTCTTCGTGGTTTCCGGATAGAAGGACCTCTGGCACCGCCATACCCTCGAAGACTGCCGGCCGCGTGTACACGGGGGCGTCGAGGAGCCCATCCTGGAACGAGTCCGTGAGGGCGGAGCTGGCGTCGCCAAGAACCCCCGGCACCAACCTGATGACGGCGTCTGCTAACACGAGTGCCGGAAGTTCGCCTCCCGAAAGAACGTAATCACCGATAGATACCTCACGTGTTACAAAACGATCGCGGACGCGCTGGTCAATGCCCTTGTAGTGCCCCGCGATCAAGATCAGACGATCCGCCAGTGACAAGGTGTTTGCCAAGGACTGGGTTAGTTTCTCGCCGTCCGGTGAGAGGAAGATCACCTCTTCGGTCCCGGAGTCTCCACTCTGCTGCCCATCAACGTCGGGCTCGGGTTCTCCCTTCTGCGCTTCGGTCGCACGCGCTCCCACCTCGACTGCTCGAAGACAGGCAAACAGTGGCTCCGGCTTCAGCACCATGCCAGCCCCACCGCCGTAGGGATAGTCGTCTATTTGCCTATGCTTTCCCGTAGCATAGTCCCGAAGATCGTGTACATGAATCTCGACAAGACCGCCAGCCACCGCCCTACTTATGATGCTTTGCTGTAGCGGGCCGCGTACAATTTCCGGCAAGGCTGTTATGATGTCGATGCGCATGGGCGTCGTCACGCGAAGATCTAGATCTCAAAAAGTCCTTCGACTACCTGGACTGTGATGATACCATCCGTTCGGTCTACATCGGTGACGATTGCCGGAGCATCCGGAATCAAAACCTCCTTACCCTCATGCAGGCGAGCCACGATAAGATTTTGCCCAGGCATCCTTCTGTAGCCGATCACGGTACCGATTTCCTGACCTCCGTCGTCAATGACAACGAAGCCGGCCACCGGGTTGTCATCCATATCGATCTCCGGCAAATCGGAAGCAGGGACGTAGACGGTCGCCCCCCGCAGTCGGGCGGCTTCCGTTCGGGACTCGGCGCACCAGAGTCGCGCTATTAAAGCTTTTCCTTTCCCGGACGTCGCAAATCTGGCTGTTTCGACGCGGACGTGCAGAACCGACTCGGGATCAAAACCGATAAACCAGTAGCGTCTCTGGAGTAGATGGTCGAGCGCCGAGCCGTCTCCGACAACCGTTACTTCACCATCGACCCCGTGCGGCCGTTCGATACGTGCGGCTTTCGTTAGGGACAAGGGCAAAGACCCATTTCGTTGCCGTAAATCAGCCGCGAGGAACGCGGTAACACCCCTGGACTATTCGGCTTTCTCCGCCTTCTTGCCCTTCTTTGATGCTTTCTTCTCGCTCTCGACCTTCGGGGCATCTTCCTGCGATTCTCCTTCGGCCCCTTCTTCTGCTGTGGCAGCGTCGGCGTCTGCAACTTCCGCTTCGGCTTGGACCTCTGCCTTCTTGGCACCCTTTGCCGAAGCCTTCTTGGCTGCCGGCTTCTTGGCCGCTGCCTTCTTGGCCTCCGGCTTCTTGGCCGCTGCCTTCTTGGCCTCCGGCTTCTCAGCCTCGACCGGCTCGGTCTCGCCTTCCGCGGCGGCCTTCTCGGCAGCGGTCGAATCCTCGACGATGTCGGCCGAACTGGCTTCTGCTTCCGGCTCGGCCCCAGCCTTTGCTTCCGTCGTCGCTTCAGCCTCGACGGCGACATCGGTCGGCTGCGCCTCGGCCGTACTCTCGGCCACCTCAGTCTCTCCACCCGACTTGAGTGCGGCGTCGACTTCGGCCTGCGCCACGTTCTTTTCTTCCTGTTCGGCCTTGACGGTTTCCTTCGCGGCCTCTCGCTGCT
>JBFIPX010000028.1:0-24693 GCA_041609895.1 Rhodothermales bacterium | reverse complement strand
GGCGCGTGCAAATATTACCGAACCCGTTCCGATGACTACGGTCAGCCCCGCAGCGTGGTCGTGAGCAGCGTAGTGAGCGAGTTGCACGTCGCTGATCACCCGGGCGCGTCGGACTTTTCCGTGACAACCGTCGAGGATCTCTTTCTCCAGATGCCGGGCACGCGCGTGTTCCATGGCGCCAGCCACACCTGCTACCACGCTGGCGTGTCGGGACGACCCCAATTCCGACAGTGCCCGGTTGACCGCACTCTCGATACGCTGACTGGTGGTCTTGACTCCGTCGCGCCACAGGTTGACTCCGCCGTTCTCGAAGTCGACATTGGTCGACCCGTCGGTTCCAACCAGGCGAAGCGTCGAACCCCCTGCATCAATGCCGATAAACGCGCGTTCGTTCATTTCGGCGCCCGCAGTCTTGTGGTTTGGCCGGCGGCCGGGCGTGCGTCGCCAATGGCGACCGGGCGACGCACGTGGACCGATGCAGACGAGCCTCTGAAGGTCGCGTCCGTGTCGGGTACGATGCGGCGGGCGATCCAATCGGCGGCAGTGTCGGTCACCGTCCATCCTTCCCAGAACCCATGGGGCCTCAGCCGGGCATACACTGCCGGTGGACCCCACGCCGGCGTAGAGGGATGCCCGGTTCCGCTAACGACGGTCGGCACAAAGCGAGAGCTACTCGGCTCCCTGTCACCCAGCACCGGAAAGCGCAGGCGACCCGCATGAACCCGCTCCCAGCGCCAGGTGCTCATGTCGCTTCCGAAGTCGGTCGCAAGTCGGGCTACGGCAAACTCGAGATAGTCGGCCCATTCGGTTCCACGATTCAGGATCGCCGGTTCGGCAGTCTTTGCATCTGCCCTGTTCGCCGTCGCCAATCCAGGCCATCGACCCTCAATCTCGTAGAACACCTCGGCCCACACGTTGAAGATCGAGGCCGCAATGCTGGCCCGGTCGTACGAGTAGTCCCAGTTGCGCAGATAGGCAACGGCGTCGACCAGCAGTGGACCCTTCAGCGAGTCGGTCATCGACAGTAGCGCGGGCGTTGTTTCCGCTGCCCAGACACTATAGGTGTCATTGAACCACTCGCGCGGAAGAAACCCCGAGCTCTTGGCTGCCAGTGAATCCAGCCGTCTCGTAAGATGTGAGTTCCAGGGAGACTCGGCGATAGTCACAAAAAAGTTCGACCGCGCCACGTACGAGTCGCTGCCCGGAAACGATGCAACTCCCTCTGATACGACGACGCTGCCACCATTGTACAGAACGAAAGGAACGGGATCGCGCGTGACAAGATTAAGCCAGTTTTGGGTGTCGGTTAAAGCGCCGAGCCCGTCCCAAGACACCAGCAATTCCGTTGAGTCCGGTTCCGAAGATGACTGCTCGTCCCATTCCAGCACAACACCGGCCGAATCGGACAGGATGGAAATGATTTGTTCCGCTTCTCCCGGTAATCGAATCCGGCGGTGCGAAATTGTCGGCTTGAATCCGGGGCCGATCGGACGGGCGCTATACCTTCCTGTTGGCCGAATCGCCCAGGCACGCTCGTCCGTCCTGCCCGCCAGAAAAAACGGTGTACCGAGCAGGGACGCGCCTTGCACCTCTTCTCCGTAGACGGACATGACACGCGCCTCGAAAAGGACCGGCAGAGCGGACGAACCGAACACGAACCGCGCGTAAATACCTGGCTCAACAGCTGCTCCTGATGTAACGATGGCACTGCGGCTGAAGTCGTGGAGAAGCAGCGCCTCACGAACGGGACGGGTCCGAACAGCAACCGTATCAATGTTCGCCTCCGTTCCTAGCCAAGAGAATAGCCGTTCAATCGCGATCGAATGCCACGGCTCCCACGGTCGTGGGACAACCCCCGACAAAATCAAAGCAGGGTCACGGAGTATCCTGCGGTCCTGAAGTGCCGCATTAACGCCGGCCGCGAATGCCGACAACGCAGCCTGATGATCATTACTTAGCGAGGCAAATGCGTCCCTGGCTCCGTCGCCAATACCGAGTCTTATAACTGCACGGTCCGAGTCAAGTCCGGCGAGACCTGAGACTTCGGACAGTCGCCCCAAGGCGGTGGCCCGATAGAGAAGGAGAGGCCAGGTCCTTCTCGAAGCCTGTGCATATCCAAGACCAATCATTGCGTCCATCGTCGTCTCGGCCTCGACTGCGGCGACACCTGCGGGGGACCAGCTGACCGTTACGTCCGCCCCGAGTTCATTGAGCGTCGACGATTCGGGAGGACCCGTCTCGATCACGTAGGCGAAGTAGGCCAGTACCAGCAATCCGATTAGCAGGCCGAGCACGAAGATTGCTGTGATGAGAAGAATGCGATTCAAACGCAGACGCCGTCAGATAGCGGCAGTAATCTATTACTTTTGTTGGTGCGTCAATATAAGTCTGCCGTCTACCGCTACGCGCCTCACTGGCGGCCTCCTGAGGTGTACGGGCCATTCACGATGACCGGTTTGTGTCTGCGCAACAATTGCCCGATATACTACGTTGATCGGTATGAGTCTTTTGAGGAATACATCCCCTCCAATTATGAAGCGCTTCACGTTTGTCTGGGTCGGTGCCATCCTTCTGTCGTCAGGGTTGCTGCTCGGATTGAGTCTCGGCACCTATCTGTCTGACGATAGCGCCTACAAGTCCTTGAAGAAGCTGGAGGATGCCTTTCTGGTCATCACGCAGCGATATGTTGAGGATGTTGATTCGTCGGAGCTGGCGGAGCGCGCCATTGAAGGGATGCTGGAGCGACTCGATCCACACTCCATCTACATCGATGCGGAGCGCATGGCAAAAGTGAATGAGGACTTCGACGCATCTTTCGAGGGGATCGGTATCTCGTATGAGCTCATTCCGGGTCCGAACAGCAAGGATACATTGGCCGTTCTCAACCCTCTTCCGGGTGGGCCGAGTGAAGAGGTCGGACTCCTCTCGGGCGATCGTATCATCGCGGTTGACGGCAACTCAGCCATCGGCTACACGCATGAGGATGTACAGCAAAATCTGAAAGGACCTCGTGGTACCGAAGTAGGCGTGACCGTCAAGCGCCCTGGATATGGGCGAGAACTGAAGTTCAACATCACGAGAGACAAGATCCCGATCAACACGCTGGAGGCCGCCTACATGCTTGACGGCCAGACAGGATTCATCAAGCTGAATCGATTCGCGCGCACAACGCATTCGGAGTTTCGCGATGCCGTCACCGCTCTCACGTCCCAGGGCATGCAGAGGATGATCCTCGACCTGCGCGGTAACGCCGGCGGCTTTATGCACAGGGCTGTTCGGGTAACGGATGAAATCCTCGACGCGGGAAAGACCATAGTGACGGCACGCGGTCGGTTCCCGGATACGAACGAAGAGTACACCTCGAAGCCGGGCGGGCTTTTCGAAGACAAGCCGGTCATCGTTCTGGTCGACGAGAACTCGGCGTCAGCGAGCGAGATCGTGGCCGGTGCCTTACAGGACCACGATCGGGCGCTCATCCTGGGACGTCGTACGTTTGGCAAGGGGACCGTTCAGAAACAGTATGTCCTCAATGACGGCAGTGCCCTGAGGGTCACGATCTCGAGATATTATACTCCTTCGGGCAGGCTCATTCAGACTCCGTACGAGGAGGGTGATCGCGAGGGGTACTACATGAGCAAGATCGAGCAGCGCCAGGAGGACAGAACGCTCGACCTTCAGGAAATCCTGTCCAGCATTCCGGACTCCCTGAAGTATCAGACGGATGGAGGCCGGGTCGTCATAGGAGGTGGCGGTATTCTGCCGGACGTCATTGTCCAGGCCGACTCTTTGTCGCCGCTTATGCGGGTCGTTCTCGGTAAGAACCTCGAATCGCCGTTCGTTCGTGGCTGGATAGACCGCCAGGGTGCCGATTTCCGTGAAATGTGGGCGAAGGACCTCACCGAATTCGTAGACCAGTTTGAGTTGAGTGACAAGGATTTGGAGGAATTTCTTGCTTATGCGGAAGAGAAAGGCCTCTCCATTGTTGCCGGCGAGCAAAGAACGGAGTCCATCCAGGAAGGAGAGTCCTATGAGTTCACGGCGGCGGATCTGGAGGCGGACAAAGAACTGCTGAAGTCGCGATTGAAGGGGCGAATTGCGTGGCGATTGTACGATCGATCGGCGTGGTATCCGGTTTCGCGCTCTTTTGACAAGATTTTGTCGGAGACCGGCTCGCTTTGGGAGCGGGCGGAGTCTCTGGCATTTGCGGACGTTTCTAGAGCCACTATCTCCCGATAAGCGACCGCCTGGCTTCATCTCACGGTGCCTCGATTTCGGGCCCGCTCAATCCTCTGTTCAACGCCTTCTGTAAGGTGCCGCGGACGCCTGTGCGGTACCCCTTTCGCGTTGACAATACGCGCCGTAATGGATATTATCGTATTTACGCTTTCTCATTTGGGATCTGACCATTCGCATCGCTTCGCCTCTCTCGTGGGACACTCTTGAACGATTCGGACAGGCGGTTGGACTCAACACAATGTATCGGATACTAGCGGAGGAAATCATCCATGGGGCTGTATAGTGTGTTCATGTTGCTGCCGCAGGAGGCCGCAGACCCTGGCCTGATCAACGTACTCGTTGAGAAGTTTAATGAAGGGAATGACGGCGGATTCATGTGGCCGATCCTTGTCACCCTGATACTCGGTCTTGCCATTGCCTTCGAGCGGATCATCACCCTAAACCGCGCGGACATCAACACCCGCCAGTTTATCGTGAACGTGAAGGACGCTCTTCAAGGCGGCGGTATCCCCGCAGCAGAAGAGGTTTGCGCCAACACCCGCGGTCCGGTCGCATCCGTATTTCAGGCCGGACTGCTGCGACACGATGAGGGTATCGAGGCCGTTGAAAAGGCCGTCATCTCCTACGGATCGATCGAGATGAGCTTCCTCGAGCGAGGCCTCGTCTGGCTTTCCCTCTTCATCTCGCTGGCGCCGATGTTCGGGTTCCTCGGGACCGTTTGGGGAATGGTCGAGGCCTTCGACGCAATTGAGGTCGCCGGTGACATCTCGCCGAGCCTCGTCGCCGGTGGTATCAAGGTCGCTCTGCTCACGACCGTGTTCGGTCTTATCACCGCGATCATCCTGCAGTTCTTCTACAACTACGCCACCTCGAAGGTGGATCGTATCGTCGTAGATATGGAAGAGTCGGCGCTCGAGCTCATTGACTCGCTCGTGCTGCTGCAGGCGGGTCGGCCGGTAGCTGAAAGCCCCGGAACCTCATAACGTCTTTCCAACTGTAAAAAGGCAGGTATACCGATGGGTGTCCCTTTTATTGGAATCACAGTTGTTCTTGCGGTGACAGGTCTCGCGCTGCTCTCGATGCTATTGTTCGGAATCCGCAGCTTTGCTCACGGCAAGGTGAGCCCGATGACGACGGTCGCAGTTCTCTTGCCTGTCGTGCTACTCGTGGTGCTCGGATTCGCCATGGGCGACTGGGCGAGTGCGGCGATCTATTCGATCCTGATCATGCTGGGTATCGCAATACTGGCGATGCTCTACTCGAGTGTTCGGGGACTGGTAGGCCTCCGCTAGCAGGAATCAACCAACCACTACAGCCCTATGGCAGCTCTGCTTAAGAAGAAGAAGAGTCGGGAAGCCGAGATACCGATGGCGTCGATGGCGGACATCGCGTTCCTCCTCTTGATCTTCTTCCTGGTGACAACTACGATCGACGTCGACACGGGCATCGGTATGGTACTGCCGCCGCCACTCGACCAGGAGCAGGATCCCCCGCCCGTTAAGGAACGCAACATGCTGAAGATCCTGGTCAGCGATCAGGGGGCGGTCCTCCTGGAAGACAAGCCGTCTGCGATCAGTCTCGTGCGCGGAGAGGTGATAAAGCACATCACCAACGACGGAGCCGATCCTAACTACGCCGAGTCCGCCAGGAAAGCCGTCGTCTCCATCAAAACAGCCCGGCAGACACCTTACGAAAGCTACGTGGGTGTCCTGGACGAGGTGTGGATGGGTTACTTCGAGGTCTGGGATGGTGAGGCGCGCAAGCTCGGCTTTCCGAACTACAAGGATTATGTGGCCGAACTGGGAGACTCCAAGGACAACGAGGTACGAGAGAAGATCCCTGCGGCAATTTCGATCGCAGAGCCCGATCCGTCGTGATCACGAATCCTGAGTAATCGATATGTCGACTCACTTTAAAAAGAAGACATCAACCAAGCAGGAGATACCTCTGGCGTCACTGCCAGACATCATCTTCATGTTGCTGATCTTCTTCATGGTCACCACGGTGCTTCGCGAAACGACGGTGCAGGTTAGGACGCTGCTTCCGAGGGCCGAAGCTCTGACGAAGATTGACCAGAAACGGCTTGTCAGCTACGTCTATGTGGGGCCAAAGAAACTACCGGGCAACAAGCTCGGTGATACGGCGGTTCAGATCGATGATGCTCTGATCGACGACGTAAACGCGATTCGAACGGTCATGTATCGCAAGTTGTTGGAGCAGCCTAAGTTGATCGTTTCGCTCCGCGTGGACGAAACCTCGGAGATGGGGATCGTGCTTGATGTGCAGCAGGAACTGCGAGAAGCGGGGACGCTGCGCATCAACTACTCCACGAAGAGAGAGGTGTAAATTTATCTAGTATTCCGTTTTCGGATGGTCAAAGCCCTGCCTGAGGTAGGGCTTTTTTTTTATCATCGAAATTCGTCTAACCGCACCACCAAGTCGAATTCCCGATGGCCCACAAAGTTACACTCCTCGTAGGCGATGGCATCGGTCCAGAAGTGGTTGATGCCACTACGAAGGTCCTCGAGGCAACGGGGGTCAAGTTCGAGTGGGAACGCTTTGAGGAAATCGGCGAGTCCGCCCTGGAGAAGTACGGTGATCCGCTGCCAAAACACATCCTCGACTCGATCAGCAGCAACGGCATCGCCCTGAAAGGCCCTGTGACCACACCGGTCGGCCGGGGGTTCAAGAGCGTAAACGTAGGCCTTCGACAGAAGCTGGAACTTTACGCGAACGTCCGTCCGTGCAAATCGCTTCCTGGTCTCAAGACGCCTTTTGAAAATGTCGACTTGATCATCTTCAGGGAGAACACCGAGGGTCTCTACTCCGGAATAGAGAACCTCGACGAGCGGCTGGAGATTGTTGACTCCATAGCGCGGATTACGCGGGCGGGGTCCGAGCGGATCATCCGTTTCTCTTTTGACTATGCCGAGACACACGGACGCCGCCTCATCACGATTGTGCACAAGGCGAACATCCTGAAGGCAGCAGGAAGGCTGTTTCTTGACTTGGCGGAAGAAGAATCGCGCCAGCACGCGTCCGTGGAGATGAATGATAGAATTATCGACAACATGGCGATGCAACTCGTCATGTTTCCCGAGAGATATGACTGCATAGTCACGACCAACTTGTTTGGAGACATCCTCAGCGACCTTTGCGCCGGCCTGGTCGGAGGTCTCGGTGTTGTCGCGGGCGCCAATATCGGGGATGACTGCGCCGTGTTCGAAGCGGTGCACGGGAGCGCGCCGGACATCGCCGGAGAAAACAAAGCCAACCCGACCGCCCTCATTCGCTCTGGGGAGATGATGTTACGGCACCTCCGCGAAATGAAAGCAGCGGATGCTGTTCACGACGCGCTGCATGCGACATATGCCGATGGCGAGCACTTGACAGCCGACGTCGGCGGTAAGTGTTCGACGACGGAATTCGCAGAGAAGCTGGCGGATCGTGTCAGTAGTCTCGTTTGACGATCTCCTGTCACAAATTTCGACCCAATGATTCAACGAATACAGTCGGTGTACCTTGGCCTCGCGACGCTAGCTATCCTCGCGACTCCTGTGGTCGACGGAGTCGTGGCACCAGACTCCTGGGCGTGGTACACCCCGGTCGCAGCGGCGCTGATAATCCTCATCGGCGCCGTGTCGTTCGGTGCCATTTTCCTGTACAAGCAGCGACCTCGGCAGAAGACATTGGTGCTGGCCGATCAGTTGCTGCTGTTGCCCCTGATTGCATTGCTGTTTATTGGCGCGTACTACGCCGGAGTTTCGGACGTCCAGACTGTTCTTCCTCTTGGCCTGCCAGTGGTGGCATACATTCTTCTGTACCTGGCACGTCGCGCAATCATCAAGGACATCGAACTCGTTCGATCCATGGATCGCCTGCGCTAGGTTCGCGCGCAGGAAATCAGGACACCAATGCCGCAGCGCCTTGAAACGTCCGAGACGGAAGGACGTCCGTTTGCCGTCTACCCGCTTGTCGTTGCTGGACTGGTCAGCTTCGCGCTGAGTCCGATTCTTATCCGCCTCGCGACAGATGCTCCCGCGCTGAGTCTTGCAGTCTGGAGAACCCTGTTCGCGGTGGCGATGCTGGCTCCTTTCGCTATGGGGCGCATCGGGGCAGAGGTTCGGCAGTTCGATGCACGCGACGTTCGACTCATTATCGCCTCAGGGGTCTTGCTTGCGGCCCATTTCGTCCTTTGGATTGAATCGCTCTATCACACGTCAGTCGCTGCAGCTTCGGTACTCGTCGCGACAAGCCCCATTTTCCTCGCCGTCCTGGGTTTCTTTCTGCTAGGCGAGCGTTTGTCCACGCGGGCGGTTGTGGCGATCATTCTTGCGGTATGCGGCAGCGTACTGATAGGGGCCGGTGATATGGGTTCGGCGGCGCCATTTCAGGGGAATAGCCTTTACGGTAACATGTTGGCCGCTACCGCCTCGCTGATGGTCAGCGGATACCTATTGATCGGCCGCGTCGTGCGTCGCAAGACGTCCTGGCTGGCATACGTATTCTGCATCTACTCCGTCGTCGCCGTGATCGTACTCGCTCTCGCTCTGATTCGGGGAGTACCCTTGTTCGGCCTCGATCCCAAGGTATATCTCATGTGTACACTCATGGCCTTGGGCCCGCAGATCATCGGGCACGGCTCGTTCAACTACGCTGTCAAATACATTCCGGCGGCCATCTTGGGACTTCTGTCGCTGACTGAGCCTATCGGTGGCTCTCTGATTGCCTATCTGCTTTTCGATGAGATACCAGGCTTGATGGGGGTCGTGGGAATGGTCGTCGTTCTCGCGTCCGTGGCGTCCGCACTCCGCAGGCCCAAGCGTGTCTCAGCCGAGATTGCGGAGTAGAGGCAGGTGCTGTTCGGGAAGCTGCGTGAAATGCCGGCGCCTTCGCACGAAATAGTCGAAGACGATCGATCGTCGATAGAGTAGGCCGGGCGTTTCTTTCTCTGGTCTCGAGTTCGCGTACTGCCGACGCATCTTCATCGCGTCCCGGTAGGCGCGCGCGATGGCGGCCGCCTCCGACGGTCGACCCAGGAGCAGTGCCCTCAGTGTCGCGATCGAATCGAGGATTGCTCGAGCCGCCGCGACCCTCCTCCATGCGGCCCGTGGAAGGTTCTTGTACAGGGTCAACAGGTTGTTGCGAAAATTCAGGTAGGCCTTGTGGGGGCTCGTCTCTGCCAATGACGCGGCTCCAAGGTGATAGACTACGCTTTGGGGTTCGACGACAACGCGGAAACCGGCGCGGTGCAGGCGCCAACACAGGTCGATCTCCTCCATATGCATCACAAATGCCTCGTCAAACAGCCCCACCTTGTCCACCGCCGACCGACGCGTCATCATGGCCGCACCGGTGGCCCAGAAGACATCCCTGGAATCATCGTATTGCCCGCGATCGACTTCTGTCTCAAAGAAGATGCGCCCGCGAGCAAACGGGTAGCCAAACCGATCCAGGAATCCGCCGGCCGCTCCGGCATATTCAAACCGATCTTTCTGTCGGTAACTCAGAACCTTGGGCTGGATCGCCGCAATTGATTTTTCCGACTCCATCCGTTTCACCAACGGCCCAAGCCAACCGGGGGTAACTTTGACGTCGTTGTTCAGGAACACCACGTATTCGCCAGTCGCATAAGGGTACGCCCTGTTGTTGCCTCCACAGAACGCATAGTTGCCATCGTGTCGAACTATTCGAACCTCGGGCAGGTTATTTTGCACCCACTGGGCCGACTCATCCTCCGATGCATTATCGGCAAGTATGATCTCGAAGTTCGGATATTCGGTTGCGGCGAGCGTTGGCATGAATTCCCGAAGCAAGTCCACTGCATTCCATGACACCACGATGATTGATACCCGCGGATGTACTGAGGAATCGGAAGGGGGCATGTGGGCCGTGTGGTTGCGTGGCGAGGCAAGGGTAGTAGTCCCTCGCCACGAAGAATGGTAGTGTCCGTGGCAGCGCCTACATCGGTAAAATACGAATCGAATCCGTCGCGCCGGAAAGCCGAGGCTGTGCTGAGTGATCACTGGGGGCACGGGTCGTTTCGTGAGGGTCAGTGGCCGATCATTGAGGCTGTCTGCAGGGGCGTCGACGTGGTTGGCGTACTGCCTACCGGGACGGGCAAGTCGATTTGTTATCAACTGCCGGCAGTGATGGCGTCCGGCCTCACGCTCGTGATCTCCCCGATTATCGCGTTGATGCGAGATCAGGTTGAGTCGCTTGCCCGGAAAGGGGTGGCGGCGACGGCAATCGACAGCGCAACGGGTTTTCGCGAGTCCGATCAGCGGCTTACCGACGCACGCTTTGGAAAGTACCGACTCCTGTATGTCTCGCCCGAGCGATTGCGCAGCGAAGTGTTTCTTGAGCGCTGTCGGGCACTGGCGATCCAAACCGTAGCGGTTGACGAAGCCCACTGCATCAGCGAGTGGGGTCACAGCTTCCGGCCTGCCTATCTCGAGATCGCCGATGCTTTGGAGGCGTTGGGTCGCCCGCCCGTGGTTGCCCTTACCGCGACCGCGACTCCGGCAGTGCGTCGCGATATCATCACTGCTCTGCGCCTGAATCGTCCGATTCAAGTGGCGGGCGGCTTCGACCGACCCAACATTGTCTGGTCCGTCTTTCGAAATCAGAACAAGCGGCAGCGTGTGGAATCGGTGGTACGGGGCGTCTCCGGTTCGGGAATCTTGTATGCGGCCACACGGCGCGACGCGGAGCAGTGGGCGGACTGGCTGGGCCATCAGGGCGTGCCCACCGAAGCATACCATGCCGGCATTCCTCGACACGTGCGGGATGACCGCCAAAACAGGTGGATGAGTGGAGAGATTCGTGTAATAACGGCGACGAGTGCTTTCGGGATGGGCATCGACAAGCCTGACGTTCGATTTGTCCTTCATGTGGGCATTCCGAGTAGTCTCGAGGCTTACTACCAGGAGGCGGGCCGGGCCGGTCGCGACGGCCGAAAATCTTACGCCGTGCTGCTCTACAACGATGGTGACGACGCTGTTCAGCGGGCCCTTATCCGAAGGTCTTACCCGGAAGTTGCCACCATCCGCGCCGTCTACAACGCTGTCTGCAGCATCGCGAAAATACCAGTGGGTGCGCTGGGGGACGGTCCGTCCATCGTAATGGAGGACGCGACATCGCATGCAGCCTCGTGCGACGCCGCGGATGTTCGGGGTGCTCTCGCATACCTCGATCGACAGGGGGTCATTTCGTTGGTAGATGATCGTGATGTCAGCGGCTTCCTGCTGATCCGCAACCTGTTGGCCATCCGCGACTTGGCCGTTGTGGATTCGGATCAGTCCGTTGCCCAGGTTGCCACATGGGTGCTGCGAAACGAGCGGCTAATGGATTCCGGGCGCTCGTGGGCTCGCGTTAGCATTGACACGGTCGCCGAACAAACCGGCTTGGCAGCATCGGACGTCACGACTGCTTTCGATTACCTGTCCGAAACAGGATCGATCGACTGGCGACCGGCGACCGAAGGCACGATCTTCGTATTGAGTGAGGTGAGGCATCAGCGTCTCGCACTGGATAAGCGGAAGCTGCGACAGGCCCGCCGCGCCGGAGTGAAGCGGTTGCGCGAGATAATCTCTTACGCGAACGCGCGCTCCTGCCGACGCGAATACCTGCTGGCATTCTTTGGAGAAACACCGGTACCGCAATGTGGACGGTGTGATGTATGCATTGATCGCAATGCCGACGAACCGTCCGCGGCGGAACGAGAAGGTCTCGCGCGCGAGGTCCTCTCGCTCATAAAGGCCGGGAAACCGCGCAAAGAATGGTTGTCGTCTGCCGGCGCGGAAGAGGCGGCAATTGCCCAATGTCTCGACTGGCTTATTCGAGAAGGCTATGTGCGAACCTCGCCTGATCTCGACGGCTCTTTCGAGTTGACAGAACTCGCAACGACGCTCGACTGACTAACGGTCAATCAACTCGACGTCCCCCGATTCTTCCAACTCGCCCAGTTCGGCCGACAGGCTGTCGATCACGGCATTGTACAGTTGCAGATATTCCTCAGGGCGCTCGGTGTAGTATCTGACCGAACGTTCATACTGCGCTTCGGACACGTCGTGAGATTCTAATATGGAGTCGCGCGTAGCTGGCGGCATGTCACCAACGATCTCACGCCGCGACTCCGTGAGGTGTAGATCGACGAGGACGGCCACAAAACGTTCAGGCTCCATGGGCGAACCAACCCCGCTGCATGCTGTCGCGAGGCAGGCAATGGTGGTGCCGGCCATCATCGAGAGAAGGGGCAAGACGATTCGTCTGCGTGCCATCACTCCGCGGCCGCAATCTGGGGCGGCTCAAGCTCGGTTCGGGACTTGAATGTGTGCGCGATCACCTCCAGCTGTCGGAGAAACTCGCGTTTGTCGAATCCGGGAGCAAAAACCATCCCATCTATTAGGTAGTTGCGCCCAGTCTCCTCATCATAGAATGCGTACGTGAGGAATGGACCGCCGGCGCCGTACGACACGATCTCTCCCTCGCTATCCGGGCCAACGAGGTGCCACAGCCCTCGGACCTCGAACCCATACCGATCCAGGAAGTCAACATTCTCGGCCTCTAGCGGTCGGCGTCGGTCAATCTGAACGAAGCCACCAGCGTTGCCCAGAAGGTAGAGCTGGCCGAGCGAATCGCGCTTCTGATAGATCCACTCGGGCGTCAGCGCCATGGGATCAGCATAATCCTCATAGTAGACGAAGATGCTTCGCCAGGTATCAGACAGGATGCGACGCAGGTAGACGAAGTTGGTCGTGTCGATCGCGATCAAATAATCGTGCTGCACTTGAATTGCGAAATCATGACCCGCCAGAAGAGAATCCTCGAGATCAAACTGCCGCCCCTTGTCGAACATGTCCCGTTGAAGTCGTTGCCGCTCAGCAAGATTGAAGGAGGATCGCATCTCCGACCCCGAGTCACGGATCAGTTCTGTTAAATCACCTTTGTCCGGGGCGGCGAGGTACACTACCTGCTGATTGCGCCTCCATACATCTTGCCGCTCTACGAATGCGCTCTGACCGTCTTCAATCGTTGCCTGTGCATCAGGAGAAAATGCAGCGCGAACGAACCGTGATTCCGTCGACGTGTCGGACAACGCTGCTGCAAAGACGACGTTCTTGCGTGCGGTGACGCGGTCGACGACAGCCTGGGACTCCAGAGGCTCGTGTGTTATGGAAAACATAGGCTCGGGGTTGGGAAGCGTCATGATGTACCTCCCAAGCTCCTCACGCAGGACGTCCCCGGGTTGTCCATTCCAGAGCGCCGAGTCCATCACAACCACCACCTCACCTGTCTGGCCGATGGCGGACGGGCGATAGCTGATCTCACTGCACCCGACCAGCGCGAGGGTTGTCGCGATCATCAGTCCGATCGCCGAACTCACACTCGTCCTCCAGGAGTTCGGTCTTGCCATTGTGTCCATATTTCGTTCCGATTACAAAGATCGTCGCGTTTCCATTAACGCGACCCGGATGCTGGTGTTCTAGCCGCTTTCGGGTCTAAGACTGCGTATAAACGATTCAACCTGCTCGGTTCGTGCCTTGCTTTCAACTGAGTCGTTGGACCAGAGCGCGTCGATCCTTCTGACCAGGGCCGAGCCTACAATGAAGCCATCGGTATGCCTCGTCATCTTTCGAGCGTCTTCCGCGTTGGCGATCCCGAACCCTACGAGCAGCGGCTGGCGGATCAACGCGCGCGTCTCGTTGAGGTACTTCTGGACCGAACCTGATGTGTCGAGCGGGGCGCCGGTAAGGCCGGTAAATGACACGGCGTAAACAAAGCCGGTCGCAAGGTCGCCGATGCGTCTGATTCGTTCTGGAGGCGTGTTGGGTGCTACGAGATACACCATTGCCAGCCCGTGCTTTGCTGCTGACCCTGCGACGATGGCGGATTCATCGGGTGGCAGGTCCGGTAGAATCAAGCCATCGACTCCCGCCGCCGATGCCTCCTCACAGAACTGCGCTTCACCGTACCGAAGAATCGGATTGACGTATCCCATCAGGAGAACGGGCGTATCCGACGTCTCGCGAAACAACCGGACCGCAGCCAAAGCAGTCGACAGGTTGACGCCGTTGGCCAGCGCTACTTCGCTTGCGTGCTGTATCGGTTTTCCTTCAGCGAGGGGATCGCTGAACGGCATTCCCAGCTCGATGAAGTCAGCGCCGCCGCGGTCTATTGCGTGCATCAGCGGAACGGTATCGGCGATCGTAGGAAAGCCGCAGGTCACAAAGATGCCCATGGCCTTCCTTTCTTCGGACTGTAGTTGTGTTAGGCGGTTGGTAAGGCGATTCATCCAACCGCTACAGATTTGCTGAGATAGTTTCCATGTCCTTATCCCCTCGACCGCTGCAGTTGACAACGACGACTTGCTCACGGTCGAGCTTCGGAGCGAGATCCTGAAGGAAGGCAACCGCGTGAGCGGTTTCGAGAGCGGGAATGATGCCCTCCGTCTCTGAAAGAAGCCGGACGCCGACTATGGCTTCAGTATCCGTGGCAGAGACGTATGTGACTCTCCCTGACTCCTTTAGGTATGCGTGTTCGGGACCGACTCCCGGGTAGTCGAGTCCGGCAGAGATGGAATGGGCAAGCGATACCTGTCCCTCCTCGTCCTGCAGCAAATACGAGAGTGCGCCGTGCAGGACGCCCGGTTGGCCGGCAGTCAGCGTGGCCGCGTGCCGGCCGTCTAGTCCTTCACCTGAAGCCTCCACGCCGTACAACGAAACTTCGTCCTGTATGAACGCGGCGAAGATGCCGATGGCATTTGAGCCACCGCCCACACACGCGACGACAGCGTCTGGCAACTTGTTCTCAACTTCAGCTATTTGCGTCCGTGTCTCATCTCCGATCACTCGTTGAAATTCCCGGACCATCGCCGGATACGGATGAGGCCCGACGGCCGACCCAATGATGTAGAACGTATCATGAACGTTAGTGACCCAGTCTCGGATGGCTTCGTTTGTGGCATCCTTCAGCGTCTTGCTTCCGCTCGATACCGGACGCACCTCCGCGCCCAGCAACTTCATCCGAAGCACGTTTAGTCGCTGCCTCTCAACGTCTTCCTCGCCCATATAGACGATGCACTTCATTCCGAAGCGCGCGCAGACCGTGGCAGTCGCTACGCCGTGCTGCCCTGCTCCCGTTTCAGCAATAATGCGCGATTTCCCCATCTGCCGAGCTAGCAGAATCTGACCTACGGTATTGTTGATCTTATGCGCCCCGGTATGACACAGATCTTCACGCTTCAGGTAGATGCGCCCGCCGCCCAGTTTGGCTGACAATCGTGGCGCAAAGGTGAGCGGCGTCGGGCGTCCTACATACTCGCTCAACAGACCGTGGTACTCGGCCGAAAAAGATTCATCCGCAACCGCATTTCGGAAAGCCGTATTGACCTCGTCAAGTGCAGGAATGAGAATCTCGGGGACGAATCGACCCCCAAAGCGGCCGAACCGGCCTTTCGCGTCTGGCAAAGCGGTGCTGTGCGACTGCGTCTTCATGCGGCACTACGGGGCAGCTTGTGTCCGAGTTATTGCGTCCACGAGCGCGGTCACCCGATCAAAATCCTTTCTTCCCGGCTCCGACTCGACGCCGCTTGACACGTCTATGCCGAATGGACCGGCGGTTTCAATCGCCTCCGATACATTACCCGCGTGAAGGCCGCCCGCAAGGAATACCGACTGACTCCGGCAAACGGTACGGGCAAGGCGCCAGTCGAACGAGACGCCCGTCCCACCGGATCTTCCGTCGACGCGAGAATCCAGCAGCAGGTAGTGCGCCGCACCACGATATCTATTTGCGGCCCGAAATATATCGTCCTCGCTCGTGTCGGGCGCGATGCCGAGCGCCTTGATCACCGGAGGTTCTACCAGCTCACAGAAGTGTACTGATTCTTCTCCGTGCAGCTGAACCAGGTCGAGTCCGACGCTCTCGGCGATTTGATTAACGACGTCGACATCCTCGTCGACAAACACGCCAACAGACTGAGGGCCGATGATCCACTCGTTGATGTCCTTTGCATGTTCCGGCGGGATATAGCGCAGACTCTGCCTGTGAAAGACGAAGCCGAGGTAATCCACGCCCGCAGCCGCGCAGAATCGCGCGTCTTCGAGGTTGGTTATACCGCAAATCTTCAATCGCGGATTCATGTCATCCCGTCCATTCCTTCCTGTGTCGCGAGATCGCGTGCCCCTTCCAGCAGTGAGCGGAGGGCGTCCCCGGGTTGTGACGCACGCATCAACGCTTCCCCGACAAGGATTGCATCTACCCCTGCGTGCAAGACGGTGCGGATATCTTCCTCGTCGCTTATTCCGCTTTCTGCGACCCGGATCATCGAATCGGGCACAATCCGAAAAACGTCCATTGCCGCTTGAAGGTCTACGTCGAACGTCTTCAGGTCGCGGCTGTTCACTCCGAGGACCCGTACCTCGTCAAAGTCCAGTTTGTCCAAGTCGTGAGGGGAGTAGACTTCAACCAGATGCGCCACGGATAACTCGCGGCATGCGTGAAGTAACTCATGAAGCTGAGAGGCTTCGAGGCAGGTGGCAATTAACAGAACGGCGTCGGCGCCAAACGCCCGGGCCTCGACCACCTGATACGGATCGACGATAAAGTCTTTTCGCAGAAGCGGCAGCGACGATGCTCCGCGCGCGGCCTTCAAGTTTTCCAGTGACCCCTGGAAGTAGTGTGGTTCGGTAAGAACCGAAATAGCTGCTGCGCCGGCATCTTCGTACTGGCTCGCTATCTCGGCGACGCTGAACTTCTCGCGAATCAGACCCCTGCTGGGCGACGCTCGCTTGATCTCTGCGATTACACCGAGTCCCTCCTGCGCGATGGCGGGCTCGAAGGGCCGGCGTGCCTCACTGAAATGCAACTGCTCTCGAAGCTCACTTTCAGCTACTCTTCGCCGCCGGTCCTGGAGGTCGTGTCTTGTTCGGTCGACGATTTCGTCCAGAATGGTCATGCGGACTGCTTTGCCTCCGCAGAAGCATCCCTAAGAGCACTCAGTTTCGCTGCGGCTGCTCCTGAGTCAATACTCTCGTAGGCCAACGCAAGAGCCTCGCCAAGCGATTCTGCCTTACCCGCTGCGACAATACCATGAGCCGCATTAATCGCTACGATCTCGCGCGGCCCTCCCGGAGATCCCGAAAAGACTTCGAGGGTCATCCTGGCGTTGTGTTCTGCCCCCGAACCCTGCAGTTCTTCGACTGCGAAACGCCGTACACCGAGACTCGACGGATCGAATGTACTACGCACCGCTTCCCCCGCGGTTTGTCGGCGATAGTCAAACTTCGTTGTGGCTGCCGACACCGACACCTCGTCGAGTCCATCTTCGGAGTGGACGACGATCGCATGTTCCGCCCCGAGTTTCACGAGAACACCCGCGATCTTTTCGGCGGCGACCACGCTGAACGCGCCAACCAGCTGGCGACGAACGCCCGCCGGATTGCAGAGCGGTCCGAGCATATTGAAGAAGGTTCTGACACCCAAAGCGCGTCGGATCGGCATCACGTTCTTCATCGCGGGATGGAAAAGCGGGGCAAACATGAACCCGATACCGGTTTTGCGAACGCAGTGTTCAACGCCACCCGCAGGCAAGGCTGCTTCAACGCCCAGTGCCTCCAGTACATCAGCAGAGCCGGACTTCGATGAGATCGAGCGGTTACCATGCTTGGCTACGACGCAGCCGGCGCCGGCGCACACAAAGGCGGCCGCCGTCGAGACGTTGAACAGACCGGCTCCATCGCCACCCGTGCCACACAAATCAATCGCGTTCTCATCATCAACAACGACAGGAACGGCGAACTCGCGCAGCACCTCTGTAAACCCTGTCAATTCGTCGATGGTTGGTCCTCGTGCGGTGACGCCCACCAGGAAGCCGCCGACCTCCTCGGGGCCGGCCTCGCCGCGCATGATCAGACCCATCGCGTCGGCGGCCTGACTCCTGCTCAAAGGCGCGCCCGATGCTACTATGGACAAGGCCTCCTTCAATGAGGCTGCGCGCGAGCCACTGCGGTCGTATCGACTCCGATCCGGGAAAGCCAGTTTCGGACGATCGCAGGTCCTTCGGTGGTTAGGATGCTCTCCGGATGAAATTGGATGCCATGAATGGCGTGTTGCTCATGCTGCACAGCCATTATTACGCCGTCCTCGGTCTCAGCCGTGACGCGGAGTACCTGCGGCAGCGAATTCCGTTCAATTACGAGCGAGTGATACCGGGTCGCCGTGAACCCCTGTGCAATGCCGGAAAAGATGTCGCGACCATCGTGTTGAATCAGACTGGTCTTGCCATGCATCAAAGTCGGAGCATGAACGATCCGACCACCGAAGACCTCGCCGATCGCCTGGTGCCCAAGGCAGACGCCAAGAATGGGTACGGAACCTCCAAGGCGGTCGATCACCTCCATGCTGATACCGGCGTCAGCCGGCCTTCCTGGACCGGGGGATATGAGTATCCCGGTCGGATTGAGGTCGCTGATCTCTGCCAGCGTAATCGCATCGTTTCGAAATACCGGAACCTCGTCCACCCACTGCGCAACGATATGCACCAGGTTATAGGTGAAAGAGTCGTAATTGTCGATGACGAGAATCACGAAGTGCAGAAAGTAGTCGTTGAGGTGGAAGACACTATTCGAGGGTTCGAAGAATCCCGGTCAGATCGCGCACTCTTTCCATGAATGGTGCGGCCGCCTTTCTCGCCTTTCGGGCGCCGTCGCTAAGTACGTCAAGAACGTAGGCCGGGCGGTCCGCCAGTTCTCTCCGTCGATTGCGGGCGGACTCGAAGTACGAGTCGATCATGCCCAGCAGTTCTTTCTTCGCGTGGCCGTATCCGTACCCTCCCTGCAGGTAGGCGTCTCGAATCCTGATCCGATCGTCGGGCTTCGCGAAAAGCTTAATGAGGGCAAAGACGTTGCATGTGTCGGGGTCTTTGGGCTTCTCGAGAGGAGTCGAGTCCGTCACAATGCTCATCACTCTCGACTTCAGGACTTTGCCCTCGTCAAAGATACCGATGGTGTTTTCGTAGCTCTTTGACATTTTTCGGCCGTCGGTCCCGGGCACTACCGCGACCTCGTCCAGGATTAGCGGCTCGGGTACCGGAAACAGAGGATCATCCTCCGGACAAAAGGTACTGTTGAACTTCTGCGCGAGGTCACGAGAGATCTCGATGTTCTGCTTTTGATCTGCACCAACAGGGACATGCGTACCACCATATATGAGGATATCTGCTGCCTGCAGAACCGGATAGCTGAAAAGACCGGCGTTAGCCGGCAGGCCCTGCGCGATCTTGTCCTTGTATGCCACTCCTTTCTCAAGGAGTGATACGGGCGTCAGATTGTTGAAAACCCATGCGAGTTCCGTGACTTCGGGCACGTCGCTCTGGAGAAAGAGTGCAGCCTTGTCAGGATCAAACCCCAGGGCGAGGTAATCGAGCGCGGCATCCAGCGTGTATCGACGCAGCGCCTCCGCGTCTGTTATGGTCGTGAGCGCGTGGTAATTGACAATAAAGTAGAACGCCTCGTGACGCGTATGAAGGTCGATGTGCTGCCGGATGGCGCCAAAGTAGTTGCCAAGGTGCAGCGTTCCCGAAGGCTGAATGCCGGACACGACCGTCGTGATCTCGGTCGACGAGGTAGTTGCCCCGGTCGACGGGACCGGCGTCTTCTTCTGTTCAATCACGAGGATTCCGGACTTTCTTGTTGATCTCACGGAGGAAGTCCAGCCTCTTATCGCTGTTGGATTTGACTACCGACAGGATGGCCCTTGTACGCATCTGGTGTTCTATCTCGTCCTCGCCGGCAATCGCATGCTGAAAGTCCTGTTCGTCGCCAATCAGACGGTCGACGATTTCGACGTCGGAATGACCGGCAGAGAAGTCGCCAGGTTCGAGGTTCGTGCCGCTGTACGCGACACCGCCACAACTGAAGATCGTCTCAGCCAGCTTCCCTACATCGGCTCGCGCGGTTTTCTGCAGGGACTTGACGCCCGCCGCAAGATCTGTATCGGAACAGTCACGCTCCGCCGCATCATACGCGTAGTTCAAACGAATGAAGCGCTCTACGATCGGATTCAGTCGATCGATCGTCTCGGCCCGTGATATCGTTTTGCCGGCCCACCCTTTCTGTAGAAACAGTTCCTTCAGCATTTACGCTACCCGATTGTTTTGCCCGCGAGATCCCATGCTACAAAAGCACTGGCAGTTTTATTCCCTTGGTGTCCTCTTCTTCGTCAAATTTCAAGAGGTTGTCGAAAGGTTCTACAGGAGGTTGTCGAAAGGTTCTACAGGAGGTTGTCGAAAGGTTCTATATGAGGTTCCGCGCCGCGATCTGCATGGCGTGATCGAGCGCGCGCGCCTTGTTCCTCGTTTCTTCGAACTCGGCCTCCGGGTTACTGTCGGCGACGATTCCGGCGCCCGCCTGAACGTAAACGACGCCGTCCTTGGCCACCATGGTTCGGATTGCGATGCAGGTATCGAGGTTGCCGGAGTAGTCCAGGTAGCCGACGGCACCGGCATACACGCCGCGACGCGTCGGTTCCATCGAGTCAATGATCTCCATCGCTCGAACTTTGGGCGCTCCCGACACCGTACCGGCCGGAAAACATGCTTTCAACGCATCCATCGAGTCCTGATCGGGTCGCAGCGTGCCCGAGACCGACGAGACAATGTGCATCACGTGAGAGAATCGCTCCACATAGGCAAAGTCGTCTACAGTCACGCTTGAGTCGTTGCACACGCGGCTCAGGTCGTTTCGGCCAAGGTCGACCAGCATTACGTGTTCCGCCAATTCCTTCGGATCAGATAGCAATTCGTCTGCCAAGCGGACATCCTCCTCTGTCGTCGCGCCCCGTGGTCGAGTGCCGGCGATGGGAAGCGTCTCCGCTCTTCCATTCTCCACTCTGACCAAAAGCTCCGGAGACGAACCGATAATCGAAAAGCCAGGTTGGTCAAGATAGAACAGATAGGGCGATGGGTTCACCTGCCGCAAGGCGCGGTACAGGTTGAAGTCGTCTCCCTCGTATGGCTTCGAGAATCGCTGCGAGAGGACCACTTGAAAGATATCGCCCTCCCGAATCAATTCCTTTGCGCGGGTAACGGCGTCGCAGAACTCCCTCTTCTCGAAGTTCGACTCCATCGGTGCGTCGGACATCCGCACTGGTTCCGGGAGGTTCGGGTGGTGGGCCAGATCGCGCACAACATCGTCGATCCGTGTGGCAGCCCGATCGTACTCCGCGTCGAAGTCAGAATCATCATCGATGAATAGATTCGACATGATGATAATCTGGTGCTTTACGTGGTCGAATGCGATGACCGTGTCGTAGAAGCACCATAGCGCATCGGGGAGCCCCAGAACGTCCGGATTGGAATCTGGAATATTCTCTATCAGTCTGACTGTGTCGTACGAGAAGAAGCCGACGGCGCCGCCAGTCAGGCGTGGGAGGCCTGGAAATCGTATCTCGTCGTATCGCGAACAGTAGTATTTCAGCGCGTCAAAAATGTCGCCATCTCTGAAGTGTGACTGCCTGCCGTTCTCCTCGACAACGACTGACCGTCCGGCACCGCGCACGATCAAATATGGGTTGCGGCCAATGAATGAGTAGCGCGCCAGCTTTTCACCACCTTCGACGCTCTCATAGAGGAAGCAGTGGGAGCCATTGTCCCGCAGGGCGAGAAAAGCTGCCACCGGCGTGAGCAGGTCGGCACTCAGAGTGCGCGTCAAGGCGGCCACGAGCGGTCGTTTCGGATCGGCAGCATGACGCATGATTGCCGCATTCAAGTCCTCCTTGCTTTGCTGGACGCCGAACTCGGTCATTCGCTGATCTTGGTATTTGGCTGGGATACAAAAAAGCCCGATGCCTATAGTAGCAACGGGCTGGTAATAGCCGACTATCGTCAGACGTCAATTCTAACCTGCCCGTGTGCTGGCGAAGTGCCACCACCAAGCGGTTGAATGCATATTGCAGTTTGACGTCGGGTTCATCATGCGTCCAAGATACGGCTGTTCTCAGAAACCGATCAAGGCATCCGGGGTCAAGGGGTTGGAGTATCTGAACCGGGATTCTGTCCGACCCCACGGAATGTGGGCTCAGTCATGGGCCCATACTGGGGACCTTGCATCTGGGAAACCCCGACCATCGGATACGCTAGCTCGATCCCTCCCTTGTTCCGGAATGCGTCGAGGATACTGACCGTTAACGCGTGCTCTGTTCCCCTTCTCTTTCGGACGTCACACAGGTAACGAAGCGTGAGCTGGACCCCGTTATCGACGATCCTCGCGTAGACGAAGGGTGTCAGGATGCTGTAGTGGATCAGGAACTCGCGAGACATCTGCCGAATCTCGTCAGCCGCTTGATGCTCGACCAGCTTCGTGGACTCTTCGGCGAAAGACTGCATGATCTCTCTGGCCGCCTCCCAGTCCGAACGAAAAGAAATCGTGATGGGCAACTCGTTCCAGATGAAGTTGAAGCCCCGCGTGAAGTTGTATGTGGTGAAGCTCAGCGTCCAACCGTTCGGGATATGGGCTATCCGACCTGTGCTCTGGTCGGCATCCACCCAACCACGGATTTCCATCACCGTGGTACGCATCACGCGGATGTCTATGACGTCGCCTTGGATTCCGTTGATCTCGATCCGGTCGCCTTGTCGATATGGGCTGCCCAGGCTGACGTAGAACCACCCGGCCAGATTCAGCAGAAGCTCCCTCATCGCGATGGCAAGACCCGCACCGATCACGGTCAGAACCGTGACCAGATCTCCGAGTCGCGGCGAGAGAACCGTGACCAAAATCAAAATGATGGCAATGCCGCCGACTCTTCCGATCAGCCGAGAGCTGTAGTAGACGCGGCTCGGATCTGTCGCGTACCGCTTGGCAATGCGCTGACCAAGTTTGACGATGATCAGAATGACGATAGAGGCGCCAACGGCGAGAAGAAGGCGCTGGATAAACTCGCTCTGGAAGTCAATCTCGAAGGGCATGAGGGACTGACGTATCTCTATCGGGCTTTCTGCAAAGTAGGATTTCTGACGGAAACGTCCATTGACTCACGAAGGCTTCTTGCAGCGGCTCGAGTCCGGAATGGCGAACAGCGTGTCCCAGCCGAACCCCGCGGCAACCACCCATTAGCGGCGGGTGAAGACGATAGATCTGTTCCCATATCTGATGGTAAAGACGGGGTCCGGGCGTCATGTTGATCAGAAGCAGTCTACCACCTGGCTTGAGGACCCTCTTCAACTCGCCGAGGACGATCGGAAAGTCCTCTTCCGGCAGCATGTCGAACATATACGAATTTACTGCCACGTCAAAAGACGCTTCACTAAAGGGCAGATCGTAAGCGTCGCCGTGGCCTAGAGTGTACCGCTGGGGGTCTGCTCCTGTTCGGGCAAGCCGGCGTTTCGCGCGGCGAAGCATCCTCGGCGTTACGTCCACGCCTACATAGCGCCCCTCAGGATTCCGTTGGGCAACAAAAGGTATGTTCAGCCCCGTCCCAACTGCGACCTCGAGGACAGATTCACCATTCGACAGCCCAGACATTTCGAACGCCGCTTGCCTCGCCTTGTGTTCGACGACCTTGGCAAGGACGTCGTGTACTGGAGCGATCCGGTCGTAGGACCTCGCAACGTCTGCACGCTCCAGATGAGCCGGCTGGATCGGGCGTTTCGAGTAGTCGCTTCTCCGCAACTGATTGCGTTCTTTTCTAGATTTAGATACGAACTTGAGATGGAACATCCACCGCAAACTTTCCAGATGTTCCCGCGTTCAGGCCCACCTCCGTCCCAAACTGCAGTATCGGAATGGCGAAAACTCCCAAACCCCAGGATGCGGCGGCATCCGTCAAACGACTGTCAACCTACCGACCTTTGCTCGACGGAGCGATTTTCGTGCTCGGCTTACTCGGGATACTGGTCGTGGTTCACTTGTGGATCCAGAGCGGTCGCGGCTTCGACCGCGGGTGCTTCGGGTTTACCGATCCCGCTGAGGTCACGACCGCTGTCGACTGCGAGGCAGTCACCGGGAGTGACGCCGGTACCATGTTTGGCGTTTCGAATATCATCTGGGGGCTGGTTTTCTACCTGGGCCTGACCGGGCTCGGCTTTCTCGTAGCAGCCACAAAGGCCGGAGGGGTAGGAACGTGGAAAAAGGTTCGGGCAGCGGCTATCGGAATCGGTTTTGTCTATTCCCTTTATCTCGTGTACATCCAGTACTTCCAGCTCGGCCAATTCTGCCGACTTTGTCTGATTTCGGCTTCGATCGTAGCGATCCTGTTCTTGCTGACCGTGTACGATTGGAAATCGTCTCTGAAGGTCAAATCGGGTCCGAAGCCGCGTCCTCTTGGCAGGTTCTCAGCGCTTACCGTTGCGACAATCGTTCTCGCCGGTGCTGACGTCATGTATTTTCGGAGTCTGCCGGAGGCAGAAGTGCAGCCGGCGCAGGCGACTGATTTGCCGGCGAATGCGGACGGAGT
>JBFIPX010000027.1:0-24705 GCA_041609895.1 Rhodothermales bacterium | reverse complement strand
CAACTCCTGCCTGCCCAAGCGCATCATGCGATTGCTCATTCCTTCGAGGCCGAGCATTATCGAGCCCTTTACCTGGCTCTTGGCACTCGAAAGCGCTCGAGAACTGACCGGATTTTGACGCAACCGGTCCAATTCGCGCAAGATGAGTTTCTTGGAGCGTTCCACGCGGTCCGGATCGGTCCCCATGTAGACACCGAAGTCTCCGGCGTCTGAGTGCATATTCAGGAAGGAATATATCTGATAGCAATAGCCATATTTCTCTCGGATGTTCTGGTTCAGCCGGCTGGACATTCCTCCACCGAGAATTGTGTTTAGTACCGCGAGAGCAACGCGACCGACGTCTGACGCGCCCAGCGCACGAAGGCCTAACACGACATGCGCCTGCGAAATGGGCCGGTCCACAACGACCTCGGATACCGTGTAGTGCGGTACCTTCCTACGACGAACGGACCGGCGTTGTCGGGACGCGCCTTCGAAAGATCGCTGCACGAACTTCAGGACATCCCCGTGGCGAGCGTTGCCAGCCACAGAGATCACGATACGGTTCGGCGTGTAATGTCGATCCACAAAGCGTAGCAGATCCTCCCTATCGACAGAGCGTAGGGTCCGTGGGGTCCCAATTACTGGCCGCGCAAGTGAATGGCCGCGATAGGCTGCACTCTCGAAGTGGTCAAAAACCAAGTCCTCAGGCGCATCCTCGTACATCTTCATCTCCTCAAGGACGACCTCCTTTTCTTTGTCCAGTTCCCGGCCGGGGAAGCTCGGAAATAGGACCAGGTCGCAAACCGTATCGATGGCTCTGTTGAGGTGCTCGTCGAGCGAACGGGCATAGAAACACGTGTATTCCTTTCCCGTGAAAGCATTCAGGTAGCCCCCGACGGACTCCATCCGATGCGCAATGTGGTGCGTCCGCCGTCGTCGCGTGCCCTTGAACACCATGTGTTCGATCAGGTGGCTGATGCCATTCAAGGACTTCGGCTCATCCCTGCTTCCAGCGAACACCCAGACCCCCACCGATACCGACCGAACCGAGGAGATTGTCTCGGTCACGACTCGAACACCGTTGTCGAGAACGCTTCTTGCGAACTCCGGTGGAGCGCCCGTGATGATTTGTCGTTTGTCGACTTGTCGCCGCATCATTCGGTGGGTCCGACCAGATGGCAAACGGCCGGGCGTGCATGAGTCAGCGCGCCCGGCCTTAAAGGTGTCAGTCTCGGTCGTCCCCGCCGCGTCGGTCGCCTCCGCGTCGGTTACCACCACCACCGCGGCCGTGCCGGCCACCGCCTCCGCGTCCGTGCCGACCGCCTCCTCCGCGGCGTTCGCCGTTCTGGCCTCGTCCACGAGGACGCTCTCGCTCCTCATAACCTTCCGGTTTCTCGAGGAAAGGCTTCCGACTCAGCCGGAGCTTGCCGTCGTCCCGGACCTCTACCAGTTTGACTTTGACCTTGTCGCCCACGGCGAGGTAGTCCTCCACGTTGTCGACGTAGCCATAATCGAGTTCGGATATGTGAAGCAGGCCTTCCTTACCCGGAGCGATCTCTACGATGGCCCCGAAGCTTTGGATGTTGCGAACCGTTCCCTCGTAGTCCTGCCCCGCCTCAGGCGTGGAAGCGATGCTCTTGATAATGTTGATTGCGGCTTCAGCATCTTCGCCGTTGGTTGCCGCCACGGTGACGTAACCCAGGCCGTCGCGCTCCTCGATCTCGATGATCGTGTTGGTGTCGCGCTGAAGTCCCTGAATGATCTTTCCGCCGGGGCCGATCACCGCACCGATGTAGTCAGTCTCTATGGTGAACTGCGTCAATCTCGGGGCGAATGGCGAGAGATCCTCACGTACTTCCGGTAGCGTCTCGAGCATCTTATCAAGGATGTGCTCGCGACCCTCGCGCGCCTGCATTAGCGCGCGACGAAGCACGTCGCGCGACAAACCTTCAATCTTGATGTCCATCTGGCAGGCTGTGATGCCGTCGCGCGTTCCCGTCAGCTTGAAGTCCATGTCGCCGAGATGATCCTCGGTGCCAAGAATGTCTGACAGGATTGCGGTGCGCTGACCGTCGGAGATCAGGCCCATCGCGATACCGGCAACAGGTTTTCTGATGGGAATGCCTGCATCCATCATCGCGAGGGTGCCGGAACAAACGGAGGCCATCGATGAGGATCCGTTTGACTCCAGCACGTCCGCATTGATGCGAACTGTGTAGGGAAACTCGTCCTCGGATGGGAGGACGCCCAATAGAGCGCGCTCCGCGAGGACACCATGGCCAATTTCACGCCGACTTGCACCACGCAAGAACTTAACCTCGCCGGTACAGAACGGCGGGAAGTTGTAATGCAGATAGAAGCGTCGGTCCGTTGTGTCGAAGATCTGGTCAACAGCCTGCACGTCCTTCTTCGTGCCGAGGGTTACCGAAGCCAACACCTGGGTTTCGCCCCGGGTGAATATCGCGGACCCGTGCACTCGAGGAAGGTATCCGACTTCGCACCAGATATTGCGGACCTCGGACAACGAGCGCCCGTCAATGCGCCGCTCGTCCGCGAGAATCATCTCTCTCATCAACTCCTTCTCCACGGATGCAACGGCTCCCTTAATGTCGCCGGGCGTGTAGCCTTCCTCGGTTGCCGAGGCGCGCTCAAGCCCAGCGTCTGGATCGTCCGGACCGAGAAGGGCGTCAAGAACGTCCTGCTTGATCTCGCGAATGCCGCCGTAGAATGTCTCCTTGGCGTAAGGTTTGCGGATGTGCTCATTTACGCGGTCGGAAATCATGTCCCGAACCCTGTTGACGAGTGCTTCGGGAGTCGACACCACCGTATACTCCATGGGCTCGACGCCGCCCGAGTGTGCCACGAGCTCATCCTGTCCCTTGCAGAGCTCGCGGATTGCATCGTGCGCTATTTCCAGAGCTTCGAGGACGTCATCTTCACCCACCTCGTCCATCTCGCCTTCTACCATGACGATGGCATCCTTGCGGCCCGCAACAATGACGTTGAAGTCACTCTCTTCGAGCTCCTGGATGGTCGGATTAACTATGAATCGGCCATCGACCCGGCCGACGCGAACCTCCGCAATCGGTCCCTGAAACGGGGCCCCCGTCAAACTCAGCGCTGCTGAGGCGGCGACGGCTGCGACCACGTCCGCGTCGTTCTCACCGTCGGCCGACAGCACGTAGCAGATGATCTGCACTTCATTAAAGAATCCATCGGGAAAGAGCGGTCGTATGGCGCGGTCAATGAGACGTGACGTGAGCACCTCCTTGTCGGTGGGCCGACCCTCTCTCTTAATGAAACCACCCGGTATCTTGCCTGCGGACGAAAACTTCTCTCGATAATCGACGGTGAGCGGAAAAAAACTTTGCCCTTCCTTGGCTGAATCCGTTAGTGTTGCCGCCGCAAGGACCATCGTATCGCCAAGACGTGCCACTGCTGAGCCGCCTGCCTGTTTGGCGAGTCGACCGGTCTCCAGCGTAAGGGTCTTACCGCTCGCAAATTCGATTTCTTGAGTAACTGCTTTTGACATTTCTGCTCCTCTTCCAGTCAGTTCTGTTATGCAGGTCCGGTTGACCCGGCACGGGCCGCGACCTGTCCGGCGGCTACATGGTTTGCGGTTGGGAAAGCGCTGCCGCCATAAACGCGACGGCACTCCCGAGGAAGTGCCGCCCCAAACTCAGATTCGTTACTTGCGGATGCCAAGCTGTTCAATGACGGTCCGGTAACGGGAGATGTCCCTGTCCATCAAATAGTTGAGCAGCCGGCGCCGCTTGCCGACCAACTTCAGCAATCCCCGTCGCGTGGAGTGATCCTTTTCGTGACGCTTGAGGTGCTCGGTGAGTGCGTTGATCCGCTCAGTGAAAATGGCAATTTGGACTTCCGCCGACCCAGTGTCGGCGCCACTCTTGCCATAAGATTCGATCAGCTCTCGCTTCTTTTCTTTCGCGATCATAATCCTCTTTAGATTGATACCATGCTAAAGAAGAAGGCGCCCCGGACAATTACCGGAGCGCATCCTGATGTGACGATACAGTTTACTAAGATACTGCTGCAATCACGGCCCTACAACGCTCTTGATCGTCGCTAAGTTGCTCTCTAAGGCTCTCGATCCCGTCGAATTTGCGCTCATTGCGTATTCTTTTGACGAATTCTATTTGAAGGCTCTTGCCGTACAAATCCTCGTCGAAGTCGAACAGGTGAACCTCGGCCCGCAGCCCCACGCCCTCAAATGTTGGACGGAACCCGACGTTCATCATGCCCGACAAGATGTCTTTGCGATCTCGGATTCTCGACGTCACTGCGTACACGCCTCGAAGCGGTACAATCTTACGCGGATGTCCGATGGAAACGTTGGCAGTCGGAAAACCGATTTCTTTTCCGCGTCCGTCACCGGGAACGACCTTTCCTCTAATCGAATATCGGCGACCCCATCGTTGGGCGACCCGCGTAACGTCCCCTTCCCGCAACAGGAGATTGCGGATCATCGACGACGAGATCACGGTCTCGGCGTTGCGCTGCGGAGGGAGCTTGCTAACCTTGAACCCCAGTTCTACGCCAAGCGATTCGAGCAGCCCACTATCGCCGCTCCGGCTACGACCGAACGTGTGATCGTACCCTATAACAATCTCTTTCAAACCGATCGTTTCGACGAGTACGGTACGCACGTAGTCTTCGGGCGCCAGAGATGCGAAATCATCGTCAAACGGCACCACGACAACGCGGTCGATTCCGAGCGACTTCAGCAAAGCGATCCGCTCTGGTATCGTCGTAATGAGTGGTACTATATCACCCGACGTGATTTCGCGAGGATGCGGGTCGAATGTTACGACCGTGGCGACACCGGAGTTCGAAGCAGCACGCTCGACGACTGTCGACAGCACGGACAGGTGCCCTCGATGAACCCCGTCAAAGGTGCCGACAGTGACTATCGATTCCGGCCGGCGCCGCACGTCTTTACCGAAATACTCAACCATCAGCTGCCGTTGGTGGCTCTGGCGCTTTTCCCCCGTAAGTCTTCAGCAGTTCGTCCAGCGTCATGGCATCGGCTACGTCATACGGCCCAATGGACGTTCGCCTGAGTGAGATAAGATGAGCGCCCACACCAAGCGCCTCCCCAAGATCGTGGGCCAGTGCCCGTACGTAAGTCCCTTTCGAACACTTGACCACGAAGGAAGCATCGCGCCCATCGAGATGCTGAAAGTGAAAACTCGCGACCGTGACCACTCGGGGCGGTCGGAACCCCTGCTCTCCACGACGCGCTTTTCGATAAAGGCGCTCACCCTGGTACTTCACGGCGGAGTACGGCGGGCTTTTTTGGATGATAGTACCAGTGAAGTCTTTCGACTTTTTCTTCAGGTCGTCCAGGGTTAGATGGGATGCATCTTCCCGACGTACGACTTCGGTGTCGGCGTCATATGAGGGCGTCGATTCGCCCAGTCGCAACGTGCCGTGATACGTCTTATCGAGATCTACCAGGTTGGACATTTGCTTGGTAGCCCCACCAGTCATGCAGATCAGTAGTCCCGTTGCCATCGGATCGAGGGTGCCAGCATGACCCATCTTTCGAATTCCCGAGATTCGCCGCAGTCGTCTGAGTACGTCAAATGATGAACAGCCGCCGGGCTTGTCGATCAAGATAAGCGAGTCGTATAGGGACCCTCCGATTGAAGTTTTGCTAACGACCCGAGGGCGCAGGCGCGGATCCCGAGGTGTGGCTTCCGCTTCTCTCGTCATGATCCCTCTGCCGGACCGTCCCCACGCTCGCCGCGCTCCGCACGAATCTTCTCGAATAGACCCTCAATTCGTTCCGCCTCTTCGAGCGTTTCATCGAGAAAGAAACGTAGTTCGGGAATCTTGCGAACCTGATGCCGAATGCGACCGGCGAGCGCATTTCGAATCTGCGAGTTGAGTTCCTCCAGGTGCCGAAAGGTCGCCTTGCGTTCCTCCGGCTTCGCGCCGTACACGCTGACGTAGAGGTACGCGATCGACAAATCGCGAGAGACGCGAGCACCGGTAATGGTCAGCATGGGCCCAAAATGCTCCGAGAAGGACGAATTGAGCAATTCAGCCACTTCCTTCTGGATAAGCCGGGCAACTCGCTCCGATCTAACGCTCATGGCAGACGTTGCCAACTATGGGAACAGGTGTGGACTGATCAGACCTCGAGCGTGCGCTTGGTCTCGACGATCTCAAAGGCCTCGAACTGATCACCGACCTTAATGTCGTCGTAGTTCTCCATGCTCATGCCGCACTCATAGCCGCTCTGCACCTCGCGCACATCGTCCTTGAACCTTTTCAAGGACGCCAGATTACCCTCGTAGATCACGACACCGTCCCGGATAAGCCGGACTCGGTCGCTCCGGCGAATCTTGCCGTCTACAACGTAGCAACCGCCCACTGTGCCGACCTTCGGCACCTTGAAGATCTCCCGCACCTCTGCCAATCCGAGTGTCTTCTCGCTCTTCTCGGGCGATAGCAACCCTTCAAGAGCATCGCGCACGTCCTGAATCGCATCATAAATGATCGAATACGTACGAATGTCAATCTCTTCTCGTTCGGCGAGGATTCTGGCGGTCGCCATGGGCCGGACCTGGAAGCCGATGATAACTGCGTCTGACGCCGATGCCAGCATGACGTCGCTCTCCGTGATTGCACCTACTCCGGTGTGGATGATGTTGACAGCGACCTCTTCGGTAGAGAGCTTCAGAAGTGAGTCTGATAGCGCCTCAACGGAGCCACCTACGTCGGCCTTCACGATCAGGTTGAGTTCCTGGAAATCACCTAATGCCAGTCGCCTTCCGATTTCGTCCAGCGTGATGTGCTTCCGCTGACGCAAGGACTGTTCCCTGTAAATCTGCTGACGACGCTGCGCTATGTCTCTAGTCTCCCGTTCATCATCGAGTACGATGAACTGGTCTCCAACTTCCGGAGACCCGTCGAAACCAAGGACGAGTGCCGGTTTTGATGGGCCCACGTCGTCGATGCGGTTCTCCCGCTCGTCGAACATCGCTCTCACTTTACCGCTGTGGACGCCGGCAACGAAGGTATCGCCGACCTTAAGCGTCCCTGTCTGCACGAGAATGGTAGCGACGACACCGCGACCCTTGTCCTTGCGAGCCTCAATTACGGTACCCACCGCATTTCGGTCGGGATTGGCCTGCAGCTCGAGCAGCTCAGCCTCGAGAATGACCTTGTCCATCAGGTCCTCAATTCCTTCACCGGTCTTGGCCGAGACGAAAGAGCATTGCACTTTTCCGCCGTACGGTTCAACCAACACGTTCTGGTCCGCCAACTCCTGCATGACCTTCTGCGTATTCGAGTCCGGCTTGTCAATCTTGTTGACAGCCACGACCATCGGCACTTCGGCTGCCCGGGCGTGGTTGATTGCCTCGACCGTCTGCGGCTTGACAGAATCATCTGCCGCCACGACGAGAATAACGAGGTCGGTGACTTTGGCTCCACGAGCACGCATAGCGGTAAACGCTTCGTGCCCGGGAGTATCCAAAAAGGTCAATGCTTTCCCGTTTGATAGCTCGACGTGGTAAGCACCGATGTGCTGTGTAATTCCGCCGGCCTCACCAGCCACTACGTTGGCGCTTCGCACGTAATCGAGTAACGACGTCTTACCGTGATCGACGTGGCCCATCACGGTGACCACGGGCGCCCTGCCCTGTAGGTCTTCGGGCGCGTCCTCTTCCACATGAATGTCGTCAGTCCCAAACTCGGTAATGAACTCCAGCTCGTAGCCGAACTCGTCCGCCACGAAGGTGATGGTATCCGCATCGAGACGCTGGTTGATGGAAACCATCATTCCCGCTTCCAGGAGCGTGTTGATAACCTCCGTGACCGACACATCCATGAGGTTGGCGAGTTCGCCGGTCGACAGGTACTCTGTCACACGCAGCTTTCCGGACTGCTCTTCCATCTCTGCGAGTTCACGCTCACGATCTGCGGCGTGCTGCTCGCGGCGCTGTCGGCGACGCCGTTGCCGAACCCTTGATGCTCCCTGCTCGAGCTCGCGCAATGTCTCCTGAAGCGTCTGCTCGACCTCGGCCTCATCGACAGCGGACCCTTTCTTGCGACCTTTCTTCTTCTTCCCTCTCGGCTTTTCGACGCCGTCATCTTTGACGCTGACTTTTGAGCCGTCGGTTGAGGCCGTCTTCTTTCGCTTTCGTTTTCTGCGTCTTCGCCCACCCTCACGTTCTAGTTCCTCCGCAGGCAGCTCGATCTTACCGAGAACGGTCGTACCCTGCAGTCGATATCGACCAGCCGAAAGCGTATCCTCGTCCTCCACCTCCTCGTCCGCCACTTCGTCGTCAACGGGCTCGAGGTCGGCCGATGGCTTGGCTGCCGTCTTTCTAGCCGGCGCCTTGGTCTTTGGTGGCGATTTTGCCTCCACTACGTCAGGTTCTGCCACCTCCGGCGGCGTCTCGACGGATTCCTCCGCGACCTCAGCGGCGACCGGCTCAACCACCTCCTCAATTACCTTAGCCGGCGTTTCATCGACTTCGGCTGTCTCGGCGATAGATTCCTCGACGGTTTCCGATACCTCTATAACAGGTTCTTCAGCGGGCGCGGGCGCGGGCGCCTCTTCGGCGGGCTCAATCGGTACGGGGTCTTCGATGGAGACGACTTCGTCCGTATGATCTTCGCCAGATTCCTCAAGCCGCGCCAGGCGCTTCGACTTGACGCGGTCGGCGGCTGCCTTGTCCTCTGCGTAGGTGTCGAGTAGATGTTCGTACGCATCCGGGTCAACGATCGCGGCATTGAGCCCCTTCCCGGTAAGGGCATTCTTGAAACCGGCTGCCTTCAGGTCATCGACGAGCGTGTCCACCGACACGTTCAATTCACGTGAGACCCTGAACAATCGCTTCTTCTTAAATTTCGACTCAGTCGCCATCTACTCTGCTTTCGACTCTTGTAATGTCGTGTGCGGCCAGTTTCGCCAACCGCTTACGCCTCGAACTCCTCCTCTTCTTCCTCGCCGGTGGCAAACTCCGCCTTGATTACGGCGAGTACGTGTTTAGCCAGCTCAGGCTCGAGGCCCGCTCTGCGCATCAGTTCTTCCGGAGAAAGTTCGAGAACGGCTTTTGCCGAGTCGCATCCGATGTCCCGAAGCCGCTGCAATGTCTCGGCATCTATTTCATCTGCGAATTCGACCATATCGATGTCCTCCTCATCCTCAGAGATCTCACGATACACGTCGATCTCGTATCCAACGAGCTGAGAGGCCAGGCGGATGTTTATTCCCCCACGACCAATCGCCTTGCTCACCTCATCGGCGTTTACGACCACCTTGGCACGCGGCGGGTTGAGTTCATCGTTAATCGTAACCGAGATCGGATTGGCCGGAGAAAGCGCGCTTGATATAAGCCTGTGCGGGTCCTCAGAGAACTCGAGGACATCGATATTCTCGTTCGCGAGTTCGCGCACGACTGCGTGAATCCGCGAGCCCTTCATGCCGACGCAGGCTCCAACCGGATCGATTCGCTCGTCATGACTGACCACAGCTACCTTGGCGCGGTCACCAGGCTCCCGGACGATCTTCTTGATCTCGACGATGCCCTCGTCGATCTCCGGTACCTCGAGCTCGAAGAGCCGCTCCATGAATAGAGGGTCCGCTCGGCTAATGATGACCTGCGGGTTGTTTCCGGCATCGCGCCGCACCTCTTTGATGACGGCTCGAAGCATGTCGCCCTTGCGATAGCGATCCTTATAAATCTGTTCCTCGCGCGGCAGAACGAGCTCAACCTTGTCGTGTATTACCAGTACCTCGCGGCGCCGCGTCTGATAAACTTCGCCGACTACGATCTCGCCGACGAGTTCGGAGTACCGGTAATAAATATTCTCTTTCTCTATATCGCGGATTCTCTGACTGAACGTTTGCCGCGCGGTCATGACCGCGCGCCGTCCAAAGTCGGTTATGCTAACCTCGGTTGCGACCTCGTCACCGATTTCAAAATCGTCGTCGATCTGGGTAGCCGAAGTTGCCTCTATCTGTGTCACAGGGTCTTCCAGATCCATGTCTGGAATCACCTCGCGGATGTGGATAATCTGTATGTCTCCGTTGTCCGGATTGATGATGACCTCAAACGAGTCATCAGCACCGTACCGCTTTCGGATCATCGCTCTAAAGACATCCTCCACGATCAGCTGGAGCATGTCCCGATCGATGCCTTTCTCTCTTGCGATCTCAGCGAATGAGGATACAAGGTCGCTACTCTGCATGTAATAACCTTCTCGTGTTCGCGTGTCCGGTGGAGGTAGAAGTTACCACGGAAGGAGGACGCGCACCTCCTTCACTTCTCCAAAGGACAGTCGGTTGTCTTCTTTGTTTTGTGCCCGGATTGTGAAGCTGTCTTCGTCGACGTCTGCCAGTGTCCCTCGAACCTGCTTTCGATCATCCCTGAAGCTAACCGCCACGTCTCGTCCGACGTTCTTGCGCAACTGACGCGGCGACTTGAGCGGGCGGTCGACTCCGGGCGACGATACGTTCAAATTGTACCGGCCAGGGACAACATCCTCGCTTTCAAGCAGGAAGCCGATTTCGCGGCTCACTTCAGCCAGCTGTTCTACGGAGAGAACTTCATCGGAATCGACGTAGATCTCTACTACCCGCGACCCCTTCTGACCGCGAACGACTACATCGACCAAATAAAGCGGTTCGGCCACCACCTCTTCGGCGATTGACCTGACCATGCTCTCGACCGTATCCGTATCTACGGAAGTAGCTCCCAATTGTCTTTCAAGCAAATCTATCAAGTGCAAAAAACGCCCGATCCATGAAGGGACGGGCGCCTCTCTCACGAAAACACCAACAAAAAAGGGCGGCTGCTCTACAATCGCCTCCCTTCCATCAAGCGTACAAATATACGCTGTAAACAGCCTGCAGCGCAAACAAGCGATGCCCGCTAGGTAACGTCGAAGCTGCCGGCAGGTTTCAGCCTCGATCGCACCAAAAAACGGGACGAAACGGGATGTTTCAGACAAGCGTGGGGCGCTTCTCTGACGGATTCTTCTCCGGGAAGTCAATCATGTAGTGGAGACCCCTGCTTTCCCGCCGCATCTGCGCGCTTCGAATGATCAGGAACGCGACGGCAATCATGTTTCGCAGTTCGCACAGACCGGCCGACACCCGGGACCGTCGATAGAAGTCCTCCGTCTCCTCGAACAGTAATCGCGTTCGGCGCTGCGCCCGCTCCAGACGAAGCATGGACCGGACTATACCGACGTAATCCCACATGACCCTGCGAAGCTCGTCACGGTTGTGAGAGATCAGCACCCACTCCTGGGGCCACGCGGTCCCCGAAACATCCCAATCAGGAATGTCTTTTCTCCAGTCTACCCGCCGGGCATAGTCCACGGCAGAGCTCACGGCCCGATGACTGAACACGAGTGCCTCGATCAACGAGTTAGACGCCAGCCGGTTGGCCCCGTGCAGTCCCGTGCAGGAGACCTCACCGCACGCAAACAGACCGGCTATCGAAGTCTGGGCCGAGAGGTCCGTCTTTACGCCACCGCATTGATAGTGAGCTGCCGGGACGACTGGAATAGGATCAACCGTAATGTCTATCCCGTGAGAGGCGCACCGTTCGTAGATATTTGGAAAATGAGACCTGATGACATCCGCCGGTTTATGCGAGATGTCGAGCCACACGTGCTCTTCGCCACGCTGCTTGAGCTGATCGTCGATCGCCCGGGCCACGATGTCGCGAGGTGCCAGCTCCGCACGCTCGTCATACTCCGGCATGAAGCGGTGACCATCCTTGTTCAGCAATACGCCACCCTCACCCCGGACCGCCTCTGAAATCAGAAACGAATCTGCATCCGGATGGAAAAGACTAGTAGGGTGAAACTGTACAAACTCCATGTTTTCGACCCGTGCCTTCGCTCGATAGGCCATGGCCACACCATCTCCTGTGGCGATGGCCGGATTTGTCGAATGGAGATACACCCTTCCCGAACCACCGGTTGCCAGCAACGTGGATTTCGCTAGCACCGTAAGTACGACGTCCTCGTTCTCGTCGAGCACGTATGCGCCGTAACAATGAATGTCAGGGCGCAATCGGGTGACGTGTTGGCCGAGATGATGCTCGGTTATCAGCTCGACTGCGAAGTGGTACTCGAACAGGTCGATATTTGGGTTCTCGGCGACACGTTCGAGCAACGTCTTCTCAATCTCCCGGCCCGTTGCATCCGCGGCATGTACGATACGGTTCGCGGAATGCCCTCCCTCCCGACCGAAATGCAGACGGCCGTTCTGATGGGAGAACTCAGCGCCGAGAGCCATCAGTTCGCGAATCCGTTCCGGACCCTCTCGAACTACCACTTCAACGGTTTGAGGGTCGCAGAGGCCAGCCCCCGCAACGAGTGTATCCTCAATGTGGCTTTCGAACGAATCGTTTTCACCGAGGACGGCCGCGATTCCACCCTGTGCGTAGTTCGTGTTCGACTCGGCCGACTGCTTCTTGGTGACAATTGCAACACTTCCGTACTCGGCCACCCGAAGTGCGAACGACAGACCGGCGATCCCGCTGCCTAAGATCAGAAAGTCGTACTTCAGTGCCATGATGAATGATCAAATGCCCCCGTCTACGCCGTCGTATTTTGCAAAAGATAGGCCTTGATGAACTCATCGAGGTCTCCGTCCATCACGGACTGGATGTCGGACGATTTAGTCTCGGTTCGGTGATCGTTCACCATCGTGTACGGTTGGAAGACATAAGAACGGATCTGACTGCCCCATTCGATCTTTTTCTTCTTGCCCTCCATCTCCGACTTCGCCGCTTCCTGGATAGCCAGCTCAAGCCGATAGATCCGGCTCTTCAGCATCGTCATGGCCCTCTCTCGATTCTGCAGTTGGCTGCGTTCCTCGGTGCACTCGGCCACCACTCTTTCGTCCGTGCCGTCGGACAGTGTGCCGGTCCAGATCAGGCGTACGCCCGTTTCGACCTTGTTCACGTTCTGTCCTCCCTTCCCACCGGATCGGAAGGTCTGCATTTCGACTTGATCCGACTTTATTTCTATCTCGATAGAGTCGTCGATCTCCGGATATACGAACACGCTAGCGAACGACGTATGACGACGACCACTGGAATCGAATGGTGATATTCGCACGAGGCGGTGCACACCCGACTCGGATTTGATGTAGCCGTACGCCATTGAGCCTGCGATTCGAATCGAGGCGCTCTTGATGCCGGCGACGTCTCCCTCCTGGTACTCCAGCATCTCAACTTTGTAGCCGCGCTGTTCACCCCATCGCGTATACATGCGCAGAAGCATCTCGGCCCAGTCCTGGCTTTCAGTTCCTCCTGCCCCCGGGTGTATCGTCAGGATCGCGTTCCTGACATCATCGGGTTCGCTGAGCATGCTGCGGAGTTCCAGGGCGTCCAGCAGCTTTGTGACCTTGCCCGCCTCGGACTCAATCTCGGAGGCGAGATCGTCGTCCGACTCATCTTGCCACTCGGCGTAGGTCCTGAGATCTTCAGCGGCGCGACTGAGCTGTTCCCAGTCATCAACCCACTGCTTTTCGCCGGCTATCTCCTGTTCAACCAGCTTCGCTTCCTGAGGGTTATTCCAGAAGTTGGGGTCGAGTCTCTTCTGGTTTAGCTCATCGATTCGGCTTTGACGTCCATCGACGTCAAAGATACCTCCCGAGCGCGTCCACGCGCTCTAACAGTTTCGTGATGTCTTCTGTCATTAGAATCGTATATGTTTACTAACGATTGGTCTTTTTGCGACCGTACGCCGCCACTCTTCGAAGGCTCGTGCCAACCAGGCCACCGGCAACGCCAACCAGGAGTCCAACGAACACCGAAAGTACCGGAATGGTCCAGCCTGGAAGATTGCCAGCCACGGCGGCAACTACCCGATGCATCTCGCGGACGGGCCCAGGAGCGACGATGAGGTTATACCCGATCAGGATGAGCCAAGCGGTTCCCACGGCCAGCGCACCGCGCCACCAGCCACCGCGGGGCTCCAGCCATCCCGCCACAACTCCTCCAAGAATACTCCAAGGCCAGCCGAGAACAGCGTGCAGCGCGAAAGCGGTGATGCAGGAGATAAAAAGAAGAACGAGCACTAGAGCACTTTCAAGATTCGGGCTGCTTCGTTCCGAACCGACTCGTGGACGTCATCTGACAGCCCGGCCAAGATGACTTCCGCTCGTTCTTTCCATTGATCACCACTCTGCGCCAGAAACGAAAGCGCCGTGATGGCAGCAAGCCGAACGCGCTCAGGTTTGTATGGCGCAAGTTGTCTCTCAATGTATGGCAGCCCCTTGGGCGAGGGAGAATTTGCCAGCACATCCAATATGGTCAGTTCAACGACGTTTTCCCACGACTGCAGGTCCAGAACGGGTGCGATGTTCTCGACGAATTCCGCCGGCCTCAATTCGGCAAGCGAAGATACCGCTTCCGCTATCACGTGGTAAGAAGCGTCGTTCAGTGCGTCGCGAAGAATGGCCACCGCCGACGGATCGCGCGTCTCGCCCAGCAGGCGTACGGCGGCCCGGCGCGTTCGGGCGGAAGGGTCCTCAAGCGCCAGGGCTCGGGCGAGTACAACAACCTCCGGAAGCAGTCTATAGGGCTCAAGCGCTTGCAACGCCGTCATGCGCACCAAGTCATAGTCGTCAGCGCTCGCGACATCAATCAGAGTTAGGCCGATTTGCTGTGATGGCTCGCTTGCAGCCAGGGCACGAACTGCGTCGTGTCTGGCGGCCATCTCGTCATCCGAGATAGCCTGTGCCACCCATTGCTCCAGCGGCTTCGTCTCTTTGATGTCGGCTAGCAGGTGGTCGCCCTCATCGAATCGTACGAATGAAATCCTGCCTGCGACCCCAAAGCGATACGTGGTATCCGCGGTTGAGAGTCGAATCCTCTCCTTGTAGGCGGCACCGCTTTCGTAATTGAGTTCTACGATTGCCTCAAGTGCGTAGACAGGAAATACCGACGTGTCCTGGACCTGCCGCACCCGAACCTCATAGAGACCGAACTTGTCGTCATATCCGTGATCCACTAGCAACTCCGGGTGACCGGGCTCCATGAACCACTGCTCGAAGAAGCGCGTCTGCGGTCGCCGCGTCGACCGCTCCATCGCGTCCTTGAGGTCTGCGATCTCGACAAATCCGACATTGGATGAAAGGTACCTCCTGACGCCGCTCCAAAAAGCTTCGTCGCCAATTTCAAATCGAAGCGTGTGGAGGACGAGCTCTGCCTTTTCGTAGGAGTGAGAATCGAATAGGAGATTGGGGTCGGGATAGTCTGTCCAGATGATGGGTCGTCGGAAGATAGAGGCCTCTTCGAGGTATTCGTTCCGGTCGAGGATTCTGTGTTCCTGCGCCTCAGCCGTCCCCACCGCCTCCTCCAGAAAAACTTGTTCGAAGAAGTTCGCGAATCCCTCGTTCAGTGCTAGATGCGACCAGCTTCGGCAGGTCACGTAGTTTCCAAACCATTGGTGTGCGACCTCGTGGACGACGAGATCCCGACTAGTGTAATAGAGGTGAGCTCGTTCGTCGTGTTGAATGCGATCGTCGTACAGAACGGCTGTTGTATTCTCCATGCCGCCCGCCGTGTAATCTCTGACGGCCGTCTGCTTGAGGTCCTCGAAGGGATAAGAGACGGCGGTCTTTTGCTCCACCACCCTCATGACATCTGGCGTCATGCCAAAGATGAGATCGAGGTGGTCCGCGAAACGCGGCTCGACGTTGTACAGGAGCATGGTTCGTTTGCCGACCTGACTGACGTACTCGTCTTCCATGGTCGCGAAGCTTCCGGCGGCGAAGCCGGTAAGGTATGCGGGCTGGGGAACGTCGAGAACACTTCGGTCCGACCGGTTGTTGTCGGAATCGAGTTCCTGATCGGCAAGGGTTCCGGTTGCAAAGGTCTGCAGCGAATCGGGAACGGTTACGGTGATGTCAAACGTCATCCTGTCATTCGGATAGTCCCACGTCGGGAACCACGTTCGATTATCTCCCGGCTGTCCAAGCGTCCAGATTTGCGTGGGGCGTGCAGGATCGACGCCGTCAGGATCCACAAAATGAAGACCTCTCCGGACCCCGGTACGATGCGGGCGCGCAGTGTATGTCAATTGCACGAACGCAGTATCCATGGCCCGCAACGTGACACCCGCCTGAATCCCGATGAGATCTTTCGCGAGGCTATTCCACGTGGCCTCAATCACGCTGTCGCGAGCGAACACAAGAGCCTCATGAATGGACAGTTCCTCTCCATGAAGTTTGATCACAGAAAGCGACTCGGCGGTTATCACCAACTCGTGGACGACGTTTCCATCGACGGTTCGCGTTTCAAAGTCGGGTGTCAGGTCCAGTTCCGTGTGGAGGATGTCATATCCGGATACGGGAACTGCCTCCGGCTCCACACTTCTCGGATAGACACGATAGGACTTCGGGAAAGCACTGCTGACCCGCGTCAGATTGCTTCCAGCAACATTTGACTCGAAATCGGACCGTGTTGGGATGTCGGCAGAGCCAATTGCATCTGACGATTCCGTAACGCGGCCCGCAGAACAGCCGGCCAACAAGACACTGCAAAACAACACCAGCGCCACCAATCGGCGGCTGTCAGTCTCACGCATGTTGCAGTCGTTCCTGATGGCGCCGCGCGAAGCGTTGAATCTTCAGTACCGCCTGTTCGATGTTCTCAAGGGAATTGGCATACGCGCAACGAACAAAGCCGCTGCCGCTTGGACCGAATGCGTCTCCGGGTACAACTGCTACGTGTTCCTCCTCGAGGAGATGCTGCGCGAAGTCCTCTGAGGACAGGCCCGTTGAGGTTATGTCGGGGAACGCGTAGAAGGCTCCCTCTGGTTCGAAAGTCGGCAGCCCGGCCTCACGAAGTCCATCGACAAGAACCCTTCGACGACTGTCATATGCCTGGCGCATGCGCTCGACGTCATCCTGACAATCCTGAATTGCCGCAATCGCTCCGTATTGACTAGGCGTGGGAGCACTCATGATGATGTACTGGTGCAGCTTGTACATTGCCGAGTAGATGGCATGCGGTGCGCACGCATACCCGACTCGCCACCCCGTCATCGCGTAGTTCTTGGAGAATCCGCCGAGGAGTACGGTTCGTTCCCGCAGAGCCGGTATAGATGGAAGGCATGTGTGGCCGTCCTTGTATGCATCGCCGTAAACAAGCCGATCGTAGATCTCGTCTGAGAACACGAGCAGGTCGTGACGAACGACGACCTCGGCAATCTCCTCAAGCGTCTCTCGACGCAGGACCGCTCCAGTCGGATTATTGGGATATCCCAGAAACACAACCTTCGTTCTTGGAGTGATTCGCTTCTCTATTTCCTCAGCGGTCACCTGAAAGTCGTTCTCGACGGACGTCGGCACGTAGACCACCTTGCCGCCTGCGAAGATCGCGGCCGGACCGTACGACACGAAGCACGGCTCGGGAATGAGGATCTCGTCGCCGGGGTTGAGGACCGCCAACATCGCGAGCTGGAGCGCCTCACTTACACCGACGGTCACCAGTATCTCGCGGGCCGGATCATAATGCACGTTGTAGAGCCGATTGAGCTCGGCGGAAATGGCGTCGCGTAATTCGGCGAGGCCTGCATTCGAGGTGTACCCCGTTTTCCCGTCTTCGAGCGATTTCCACGCCGCGTCACGAATGGGTTGGGGAGACACAAAGTCCGGCTCGCCGATTCCCAGGGTGATTACATCTTCCATGGTAGCCGCTATCTCGAAGAAGCGGCGGATTCCGCTCGGAGGAACACTCCGTACCCGTTCGGAAAGGTAGCTTTGTAGATTGTCCATGGACATGCCTGAATAATCGATTACGCGTCGGAAATGGTTGCTGTTGGACGAGTCTCACACCGTTTTGGTTCGCTGAATCGAAGTGCGCGGAAGCCAGTATGTGATTCGGCCGCACTTCGCACACGCCCGTACCTGCGGCACCTCGTATCTTGCAAGCCTGGACAATCGACGTTCACGATCCCGATCGAATCCCTAGCGACTTTCTAAGATGGCCAAAAAGTTTCAAAACTACATAGCCGGTACGTGGCAGGACTCCAGTTCCGGGCAGACTTTTACAGACACTAACCCGGCCATGTCCTCGGATGTCATTGGTGAGTTTCCAGACTCATCCCCCGAGGACGTTGATAATGCGGTCACCGCGGCGCGCGAAGCGCAGCGTGAGTGGTCGCGCGTGCCGGCGCCTCAGCGGGGCGACATCCTGCGACGCATCGGTGACCTGCTGACTGAACGAAAAAGTGACATCGCGTTCGAGATGACCCGAGAGATGGGAAAGCCTTTCTTCGAGACGAAGGGAGACGTTCAGGAGGCAATCGACACCGCATATTACGCGGGCTCAGAGACACGGCGGTTGTTCGGACACACCGTCCCGTCTGAACTTCCAGATAAGTTCAATATGAGCATTCGGCGTCCACTGGGCGTTTGTGGGATAATTACGGCGTGGAACTTCCCGGTCGCCGTTCCGACCTGGAAGATGTTCCCCGCGCTTGCGTGCGGCAATAGTGTAGTCTTCAAACCAAGCGAGGACGCTCCCCACAGTGGTACACTGCTTGTCAAGGTCTTCGAGGACGCGGGGATACCCGAGGGTGTGGTGAACCTGGTGCATGGTGCAGGGAATGTCGGGGAAGCGATCGTGTCCCACCCTGGGACCGACGCGGTTTCGTTCACAGGTTCCACTGAAACGGGCAGCCGGATTGCCGAAACATGCGGACGCATGAACAAGCGCGTATCGCTCGAGATGGGAGGCAAGAATCCCATGATCGTCCTGCCCGACGCTGACCTCGAATTAGCGCTTGAGGGAATACTTTGGGGAGCGTTCGGCACAACAGGCCAGCGGTGCACGGCAACCAGCCGCTTGATCGTTCACGAAGACGTGCACGATGAATTCGTTGACATGATTGCTGAAGCGGCCGGCAAGCTTCGCCTTGGCTACGGAAACGACAAGGACGTAGACGTTGGGCCGCTGATTAACAAGAAGGCGCTCACGAAGGTGAGTGGTTACGTTGAGATCGGCGTCAAGGAAGGCGCGAAGCTATTGATCGGCGGCAAGAGAGCGACCGGTAAAGGGCTCGACGAAGGCAACTTTTTTCAGCCGACCATCTTCACCGAGGTAACGCGGCGCATGAGAATCGCCCGAGAGGAAATTTTTGGGCCCGTTCTGAGCGTACTCAAGGTCGGGTCCTACAGCGAGGCGGTCAGTCTGGCGAATGACGTTCAATACGGCCTGTCATCGTCCATCTATACAAGAGATGTGGCTCTGGCGTTCAAGGCCATGCACGACATACAAGCAGGCATCACATACGTCAACGGTCCGACCATAGGCGCGGAGGCGCACATGCCCTTCGGCGGAGTCAAGGCTACAGGCAACGGTCACCGCGAGGGCGGCTGGGAGGTTTTCGACTTTTACACCGAAACGAAGACGGTGTACGTCGATTATTCGGGCAAGCTTCAGAAGGCCCAGATAGATAACGTGGAGGACTAGAAGGCAACCGCCCGACGATGGCCAGCGTGCTGCTCACCGGATTTCCGGGTTTCCTCGCCTCGGCTTTGCTGCCGCGACTGATCGAGCGATCCCCCAGCGGAACGGCGTTCGATTGCCTCGTCGAACGTCGCTTTCAGACACTCGCAGAGCAGCGAATCTCTTACATGCCAGGAGCGCACCGCTCACGCGTTCGTATCCGGCCGGGCGACATCACTCTTCCCGGGGTCGGACTCACCCGCTCCGCGAGCGACGAGATCCGCGCCGAGTGTACTGAGGCGTATCATTTTGCTGCTGTCTACGACCTTGGGGTGAAGCGAAATCGAGCCTACGCGGTTAACGTCGACGGCACGCGAAATGTGCTGGAGTTTATGGCTGGAGCGCGCGGGCTGCAGCATTTCCACCATGTGAGCACCTGTTACGTGAGTGGAAACTACGTGGGTCGGTATCATGAAGCCGATCTGGATGTGGGCCAAGGGTTTAACAACTACTATGACGAAACCAAATTTATATCTGAGAGGATTGTTCAGGATAATCTTTTGTCCGGTTGTGCGGTAACCATTTACAGACCCTCAATTGTTGCCGGAAACAGCGCGACGGGTGCCGCGCCGAAGTGTGATGGCCTCTATTTCTTCATTCAGTGGGTGCTTGCACAGCCGCGATGGGCCACGCTGTGGCCCCGAATCGCTGATGCTTCACGGCACACCCTCAACGTCGTACCGTCCAACTACGTCGTCGACACAATTTCTGAACTCAGCACGCGAAGCAAGGCGGGATTGTCCGTCTATCAGGTGTGTGATCCAAATCCTCCTACCATCGCGCGTATCCTCGAACTGTTGGGGTCTGCGACGGGTAGTCGCATCCTTCCGATGCCACTCCCCACCCCTGTTGCGCGTACTGCCGTTCGGCTGATCTCGACCGTACATCCAACGCTCGACATTCCGCCCGAAGCCATTGGCTATCTGGCGCATCCTGCAGAGTATGACGCGTCAAATACCGTTCGCGACCTGGCGGGCACGGGTGTTTCGCTGCCCGACGTGGCGGATTACCTGCCGCGCATGGTCCAATTCGTTCGTTCGAAGGGATGTCAACAGGACGGGAATGCATAGGATGACAGCCAGCCGTTCGCAAGTGTCGTGCTTTGTGATCGCCGTCGTGATATCGGGGCTCTCAGTCTCTTGCCGTGCCAGTGAGACAGACAACTACCGAGTTGAGACAGAGGGCATTGATCGAATCGCACGGGCGTTCCGGGACAGGGAGTCTGACGTCGTCGTCGAGGCTTCAGGAACGGTCGAGCGAGTACTTTCGGACGACCTTCAATTTCCACGGCACCAGCGGTTCATCCTCCGCATCGCGCCGAATCATACGCTTCTCGTAGCCCACAATATTGACCTTGCCCCGAGGGTACCGGTTGAGCCTGGTAGACGGGTGGCCTTTCGCGGTGAATACGAATGGAACGACCAGGGCGGCGTGGTGCATTGGACACATCACGATCCAGAGAACCGAAGAGATGGAGGATGGATCGAGATCGACGGGAAAAGGTACCGCTAGCTCCGAGATGGTCCGCCCGTGAGTCGTCTCCAGGCAGAGGCGGCACGCGACCGCCATCCCAACCCATAGCCGTATTCGCTAACCGTCCCGCGTCCCTGGTGGAAGACGAAGTCGTCGACCGGAAAATGGGCCAGTTGGAGGCCGCGCGCCTTCGCAGCCTGCTGATTTGCAAGACATGGTGCACCGTGGCGCTCGAAGGATGGTAAGTCCAGGTACACGGAACGGCGCACCAACGCGCATTTTGGGTGGACGTACGGGTAGCCTGTCTGGCCCGAGCCAACATTAAATCCGCCTTCATCGACAAAGCATAGCTCCCCGACCATGTAGGCAGAATGGATTCGTGCTGTGTCCAGCATACCTTCAACGAGTCCGGCCCGATACGCAATCGCGTCGGAGTCGAACAGGAGCACCCATTCGTGCGCGGACTGCCGCACTGCCGCGTCCATAGCCGGACCGTGGTGAATATTCGATTCGTTGGCTGAGATGCGGACTGTTGTCCTCCTCTCAAATTCATCGGAGAGTCGGGCCACGGAGTCGTCCGGTGACCTATTGTCAACGACAAGTATCTCAAGGTCGCGATAGAGGCTCAGCAGGGACCAGACGGCTCTGCGTGTCAGATCCGGAGTGCCATAATTCACTATGACTGCCTGTATCTGCAAGGTCACTCACGCTCTGGAAAGGATTGCGTGGTCGCGGCGGGAAGATCTGGAAGTCGAAAAGCCAAAAGCTCGCGTCGGGTCAGTATCAAGAGGTCTTTTCCGTTTATGGCCACGTCTCGGATCGGCTTTTCGGAGTGTATGCCGATGTCTGCCAACCTGGTTCCTGCGGCGTCAAATATCGCGACGCTGGTGCCATAGGCAGCCAAGAGAATATCGTCTGTAGAGTACAGGCCACTGAGGCCTTCGAGCACGCCGCCACCGAGTTCCGTGACGTAGCCTCCGAACTGGTCGAAGATTACGATCGATCGGAGTCCACGATCAGCGACTGCGAGTGACTCGCCGAATAGTGCCGCGTCGATCGGGTCGAGAAGCCGCCCATAGTCGCCCGCCGCGCCAACGAAGCCTTTGAGGCGCCGACTACTATCGAAGTGGGCAACAGCCGAACGACTCTCGTCCACAACGAATAACTCGTTCGCGTCGCCCACAACGACGGCAACAGGACGGCCGGGTTCGCTCCCTCGATGCGCCGGCAGTTCGGCTCGAGAACGAACACCTGCTCCTACCGGGTCCGGTCCCTGACCATAAAGGGGAATCGATTCGATCAATTGAAACGTGCGCGTGAACCGCTGCAGTCGATGATTGCCGGCGTCCGCGACGACAATTACCAGACCGTTGGTAGGATCTACGCCGATCGGCTCGTCAAATTCGCCCTCACCGGTACCCGGTCCGCCGAGTACAAATACGTCCTTGCCTTCGCCGTTCATGACCCGAAGCACGTGTTCAGCGCTATCCGTCACGTAGATGCGTCCCGCAGGATCGACCCCAATCGAGCTGGCCTCATTGAAGACTGCCAAACGACTCGAAATTACCAGCGTTGTGTCCTGCCCGAACACTGATGATGCGCACAATGCGACTACGAGTACGGCTAGTCGAATGGTCATGCCGGCAGAAGCCGTTCGAGGCCTTTTCGCCCGATATCGCGCCGGAAGAACATACCCTCAAATGATATGCTACCGACCGCCGAATACGCTCGAGCCAACGCCTGTTCAAGCGACTCTCCGGTGGCAGTTACGCCAAGAACACGCCCGCCAGAAGTCACCACGTTGTTGTCATCGAGGCGCGTACCGGCGTGGTAAATCTGAACGCCGTCCAATTGGGCGGCCTCTTCGAGTCCAGAGATGGGATATCCCTTCTGATACGGCCCGGGGTAGCCGCCTGAACACAACACTACGCATGCGGCCGAACCGGCTCGAAGGCGAATCGAGCCTTTGTCTTTCAGATTGCCGGAGGCAGTCGCGTGCATGAGGCCCAGAAAGTCCTCGTCCAAAAGCGGTAGCAGCACCTGGGCCTCCGGATCTCCAAGGCGACAGTTATACTCGACGACTTTCGGATCGCCCTCCTCGATCATCAACCCGACGTAGAGAAAGCCATTGTAGGGCATGCCTTCGCTTGCAAGACCGTCGACGGTCGGGCGGATGATCTCTTGCTCCACCCTTGCGAGCAATGCAGCATCCACAATGGGTGCAGGAGCGTAGGCGCCCATTCCTCCCGTGTTCGGGCCAGTGTCGTTATCGCCAACTCTCTTGTGGTCCTGGGCGGGCGACAGGAGAGCATAGGAGTGCCCATCACAGATCGCGAAGACGCTGGCCTCCTCGCCGCGCATGAACTCCTCGACGACAATCTCGCGACCGGCCTCGCCGAATCTCTCATCCACGAGCATGGTTCGGGCTGCCTCTTCCGCCTGCCGGGTCGAGTTACAAACAATCGCACCCTTGCCGGCCGCGAGTCCGCTGGCCTTGACGACCAACGGAGATCCCAGAGTACGGATGAACGAAATCGCGTCATCCAAGTCACTCGAGGTAAATGTTCGATAGCTTGCTGTGGGAATGGCGTGTCGCTTCATGAAGTCTTTCGCGAACACCTTGCTGCCTTCCAGTTGTGCCGCGGCGGCGGATGGTCCGACGACCGCAAATCCCCTGGACCGAAAGGCATCCGCCAATCCCAGTACAAGGGGTTGTTCCGGACCCACGACGGTCAGGTCCATAATCATCTCATTCGCGAACGCCAGAAGTCCTTCGACGTCTGTGGCTTCAACATCGACATTTTGAGCTATCTTCGCGGTTCCTGCGTTTCCCGGAGCAACGAAGACCTCTGGTGGGTTTTCGACTGATGTGAGTGCGTGGCAAATGGCATGCTCACGACCACCGGATCCGACGACCAGAATTCTCATTTTCTAGCGTGTTTAGGTATATTTCAGATCCCAAGATAACGGCTGAGCGGCAATGCTGGCGCTGAGTGCCGGCCGGTTTCCCACCCAATCCATCAAAACTCAACGCCATCAAGTCGCTTAATTCAAGGGCAGGATTCGTTCTTGCCATCAAGATCGCCCTGGCCGTTGTCGTGGTAGCAGTTGTCGCGGCGACGATTCGACCCGAGGTGCTCTTTCAGACGGCGAAGCGCGCGAATGTCTTTTGGCTCGCCGCCGCTGTCGCCCTTCTTCCCGCCAATATTGTTGTCGAGGCCGCGATATGGCTTCCCTTGCTCCGTCTTCTCCTTCCGGAGACGCGGCTGTTGTCGGCGATCCGCGGGGTGATTGGAGGTTACCCTTTGGGATTTTTTACACCCGGCCGGGTAGGCGAATTCGCCGGTCGCGCGTGGTCAATGACCGACGGCGATCGGACAGAGATAGGTATCTCCGTGGCAGCGGCACGGCTACCGGAACTCGGCGTGTTGCTGGCAGCTGGCCTTGCAGCCTTGTTGGCGTCAATCTCTTCGCGTGAACTCGCATCCACAGGACAGGCGTTCTTTATCGCAATGACGGCTGCTGCGACAGCGATCGTGTGGGCCGCTATGCTAAAGCCATCGAAAGCTGCCGCGCTGGCCCGGCGCCTGATCAAGCAGCCGTCCGTTACGAGAAGGCTAGAGTTTCTGGAGCGTGTCGACAGCAGTATTGTACTCAACTTGGTCACACTCTCTTTCCTGCGCCTGCTCGTGTATTGCAGTCAGTTTGTGTTTTTGGCGGCCGCGTT
>JBFIPX010000026.1:0-26720 GCA_041609895.1 Rhodothermales bacterium | reverse complement strand
TTCTTAGAGAGTCATTACAGTTCTATTCGAAGAGTCCGGGGGTCGACGAGATCGGTACGTCGGTCTCGTCGCTGAAGCAGGCGCTTCCGTATCTGCAGCGTGTAGCTGTTCTGGATGACATGGTCTATATAGCTGAATCTGACGGTGTCGTTTCAGACGCCGAACAGGAAATTATGTCGTCACTTTCACAAGCCTTTGGCGTTCAGGTGCGGCTTGCAGGACAGTACGACTAATCGCGTGATTTTTTGTCGTGTGAATCCGCATGCTGAGGCCGGGAGCGCGGAGTGCCTCCCCACCGCGATTGGTCAGTTCTCCGGTCCGGACTCCCAGCCGGCGTTTCCTGATCGAAAATCATGGTGCCGACCCCTCCGACCGATGCCATCAGTCGACGCATCATGATTTGCTGAAGCGGTCTTCTTGTGAACGGGATCAGTCCGCAGAGTCCGAGAAGGTCGGTCAACAAACCCGGGGTAATTAGCAGCGCTCCAGCGACGAGGATGATCACGCCGTCAGCCAACTCTTTTCCAGGTAGCTTTCCATCGGCGAGGCGACTGTTGAATCTCTTCCATGTGGACAGTCCCTGTTGGCGCGCCAGAATTCCGCCAACCAATCCCGTCACGACGACCAAGACGATTGTCGGCAGTAAGCCGACGATTTCGCCGATCTGAATCAGCAGAGTAAACTCCACCAATGGAATCACAAGAAAAAGGACTACAAGTCTGAACATATTGAAGTTGAACACCTAACTTCGGATTCGTCGCGCATCCACACACCCGTACATCTTGACTGGCCGAGCCGGTTCCAAGCAGGCTCTGCAACTCGCCAGCTCTTGAAAACGCCGCATGACGGGCTAGACGACTACAAGCAAATGGATGGATCTAAATTCAGTCTTCAAGACGCACTGGCGCTCCTTCCGGGTCCCGGTGGCAAGCGCTTTGCATCGGTCTTTCAGCGCGGGTCGCTTCAAGTGGAGATCTATGCTCCTCGTAGTACTGACGAGCAGATGCCGCACTCCAAGGATGAACTCTACGTCGTGATGCAGGGCGAAGGGACGTTCGTTAATGGTGCCAGTCGTAGCCCATTTAGACCAGGCGACGTCATTTTTGTCCCGGCCGGAGTCGTTCACAGGTTCGAGGACTTCACGGACGAACTAGTCGTGTGGGTCTTCTTCTATGGGCCCGAAGGCGGGGAGAGGATCTGATTCGTCGCGTTGAGGAGTCCTAGGACATCGACTTCAAGACCTGCTCAACCATCTCTTCGCGCGTGGTGAACTTTACCCTTGGCCTTCCCTGCGCCTGCCCCCGCTCCGATTCCAGCTTGTCGAGCCGCTTCCAATCCTCATAGGTGAATACGTTCGGCTGATTGCTGCGCACCAATTGCTCGATGGAATCTGCATCCGCACCGGGCTCTCTTACGGAGCCGGAATCCAGATCCTCAAGCATTGATACTACCGTTTCCGTGGCACAAGCCTTGTTCGTACCGATCACACCGGTGGCTCCCCTCTTGATCCATCCGGCGGCATAGACACCCGGAACGATATTTCCATCCGCATCAACGACCCGACCCTTTTCGTTTGAGATAACGCCCCAGCTGTCGTTAAAGGGAACTCCGGGTACAGGTACCCCCCGATAGCCGACGGACTTGAAGGCCAAGCCGGCGGGCAGCAGCTCCGTCTCATCCGTGGGGGAGGCGCTGAGGCGGCCTCCCCGTCCTTCCACCAGCACGTTTCGGACCAACTCAATGGCCGCTAGCCGTCCGCCGTCGCCAGCGGTGAATCGCGTCGGAGACACAAGGAAGCGGATGTGGAGCTTCTTCGGCCGGTCGTCCTGCTCCGTAGCAAGACTTTGGAGAATCTCGAGTTTCTTTGTAGTCAAACGGTCAGGATTGGCCTCCAGGGTCGCCCGCGTGAGGGGGTCGAGAACCAGCTCGTCGGCGCGAACGACGGGGGTCGCGGCCTCAAGCTCGCCTAACTCCTTGATTTCCGGATTAGTGAACGCCGCTTGCGCCGGACCACGGCGACCCAGCATGAATACTTCCCTGACGCTCGATTTCCGTAGAGCGTCCAGAGCGTAGTCTGCAATATCCGTTGTTGCCAATTCCTCCGGCGTCCGACAAAGAATACGGGCGACATCGACCGCCACATTTCCCACGCCAATGACAGCGACTGACTCCTGGGAAAGATCGAACTGGAGGTCCGCGTAGTCGGGATGTCCATTGTACCATGCAACAAACTCGGTGGCTGAGTGACAGTTGGGAAGATCCTCACCCTCAATACCGAGCCGGCGGTCTACCTGCGCGCCCGTTGTGAAGACGACCATGTGGTAATGATCCCTGAGGTCTTCAACGCTGACGTGACTTCCAATATCGACGTTACCGAAAAAACGAAATCCCGGATTTTGTGCAGTTGCGTCAAACTTCCGGGTTACGTTGCGAATCTTCTCATGGTCGGGGGCCACGCCGGCCCTCACGAGTCCGTAAGGAGTCGGCAGTCGGTCAAAGATGTCCACGAGAACAGACCGGTCAGGGTTCTTGAACAGCTGCTCTGCGGCGTAGAAACCCGCAGGTCCGGCGCCGACTATGGCCACGCGTAAGGGGCTTTCCAGGGATGCACTAATGCTCATTGATGCTGTGGGGTCGATGAGAGGACTTCGCGCGAATGAATCTAGAATTGCTATTGCGATGCCACAAGCCGAGTAGAAAATCAATTTGACGATTCATACTCGCGAGCGGTGCCGGGTAATCCCAAAGCAACATCTTACGTGGTTACATGTTAGTAGCTGTGGTCGTTACCCGTACACTCATTCCCACTACGCGCGTGCGAGCAACCACCTCCACACTTTCTAGCCTCATTGTATTGTTGACCGTCGCTATGACGGTCCCGGGCCCTGGTTTTTCGCCCCCGAAGGATTACTTCCGGTCGCCCCTGGGAATACCAATCCTGCTTTCCGGCAACTTTGCCGAGATGCGGGATAACCATTTCCACGGTGGGCTGGATATGAAGACCAGGGACTCCGAAGGATATCGCATTTATGCTGCTGCGGACGGCTACATCTCACGCGTGAAGGTGTCGCCATACGGTTATGGTAACGCTCTCTACGTAGCTCATCCCAACGGATACACGACGGTGTATGCACACGTAAGTCGCTTCAAAGGCCGGATCGCGGGCTACGTCCGACGACTGCAGGATAGCCGCAAGACATTCGCGATTGACAAGTATCTGGAAGAAGATCGCTTTCCCGTCAAGGAAGGAGACGTGATCGCCTTGTCCGGCAACTCAGGCTCTTCTTCGGGACCACATTTGCATTTCGAAATTCGAAAGACGTCCGGGCAGATTCCAGTAAACCCTCTGCTGTTCGGCCTCGAAGTGCCGGACTCCAGGGCGCCTAGTATTTACCAGATCCGGCTCTATCCAAGGAGCGAGAATAGTGGCGTACGAGTTACGACCAAGAGTGGTGTGCAAATTGCTTCCGGCCGATTAGAGGCCGTCAGCGTCGACGTCAAGGCTTCTGGGGATTTGCTTCAGGTGGACGCTCTCTCGATCGAGGCTTGGGGCGATGTCGGATTCGGAGTACAGACGCACGACTACCATGATGGGTCCGGCAATCGATTGGGAGTTTACACGATCTCACTTCATCAAGATGGTGAGACTATCTTCGAGTCGACTATGGACGAGGTTTCGTTTGGAAACACGCGTTACATAAATGCTCATGTCGATTATGCCGAACGGAAGTCGACCAGACGGTGGATTCAACGTAGCTTCGTACTGCCCGGCAACGAACTCCCGATATACCGGGCTCGCAGGGGTGGCATCGTTTCGATCGAGCCGGGAAAGTCGTCCACGTTTCAGTATGACATTGTGGATGCACATGGAAACCGTGCGCAACTGAGCTTTGACGTCGCCGGGACGACGCGTCCGCAGTTCGGCCACCACGGAGCATCCAAAGGCACTTATTTCGACGACGTTGAAATTGCCGGCACGAACGGCAATTCCAATGAGGCTAATCTGGCAACAAACGGAAACCCGAAAGCATCGGATGTCGCGTTAGTCAAATTCTCGGAGCCATTTGTTCTGAGCCGGCCGGGAGTTAAGGCAACGTTTCCGGCGAAAGCCTTCTACGAGGACGTTGACTTCGCATATACGGTAAAGCCGGGCCCGGAAGGACTTTTCTCCCCAATTCACGTGCTGCATGAGACTACCGTACCGGTGCATCGAAGATATAGCCTTTCGATAGCGGGAGATCGCCTACCGCCTGCGTTGGCTGAAAAGGCCGTCATCGTGTCCATCAATGACAAGGGCGAGTTGTCGTCTGCCGGCGGAGCCTTTGAGGCTGGTCAGGTGACAGCGAGATTGAGGTCGTTGGGGTCTTACGCAATTGCCGTAGATTCTTTGGCACCTACCATCCGGTCGCTTGATCTTCAGTCGGGCGACCGACTCGGCAAACGAGGCATGATCCGATTCGTGATCGACGACGATTTGTCGGGAATCTCGAAGTACAATGGGTACCTCAATGGCAAATGGGTGCTTTTCGCATACGATGCCAAGCGAAAGCGGATCTACCACGAAATCGATCCGCGACTGGCGTCTGGAGAGCATATCCTTGCAATCGAAGTCGAGGATCGAAAGGGGAATGCATCGCGTCTTGAGCTCAGTTTCCGCAAATAACGATGTGCATCGTTGTCGCGCTCAGCAAAGCGTTTGCGTGACAAAGAACTCATACGCATCGGTGATCACGACACCAATTCCCTGAAGTCGATATTCCGGGTCGAGTAGATTACTACGGTGCCCGGGACTGCCCATCCAGCCGTCCACAACTTGGCCCGCGATCTCGGATTCAGTACTCCACTCGAACTCCGCAATTATCTCTCCATCACCCAATATCAGGCGATAGGATTCGTATAGGAACCCCGTAAAGAGATTCTCTCCCAATCCCTTTGCGACCGGGTGCGAGAGACTGCCAACACACACATACCCACTCCGGTGAGCCCGCCGAGTAGCGGTTTCCCCTCGAAGATTTCTGTGACCAAAATAGCCGGAGTCGGCCATGTCCGCCGAATGGGACACGGCGAGTTTTTGCAAAGCGCTGTCTGCCTCAACCACGGGAAGTCCAGCCGATACGCGCTCGTCATTTACCAGCGTTTGTATCTGGGACTGAATCACCTTGACGTCGAAGGCGGGGATCTCCTGATACGTGACGGCAGCCTGTTCGTCTGTCGCTGGAATCTCTACGATTCGTTGCGCGCCGGCTGACCCGGCGAGTCCAAGAGAGAGTATTCCGAGGGCGAGGGCGTACTTTCTGGCCACTGTTCGATTGTCGACTGTTCGCGATTGGGGAATCTTGCGTCGTACCGCCGGCCATAATGAGCAACCTTGGTGCCAAGGCCCGGCCCAACCCCTGTTAAACACTCAAACCCACAGTATCAGAAGTGCCTCTACGACCCTGTGCCCTTCGACGCGGTACGCCATGTGCCCTCCTGATCGGACAGTAGACGATCAATAATGTCAACGGCACTGACGCCCTCAGCATCTGCGTTGAAATTAGGTACGATCCGGTGGCGCAGAACGGGCACGGCCACTGCGTTGACATCGGGAATCTGTGGTGTCATGCGGCCATCGAGTGCCGCAAGAGCCTTGGCTCCAAGAATCAAATACTGAGACGCTCTCGGACCGGCTCCATAGCTTAGGTAGTTACTGACGTAGTCAGGGGTGCCGTCGCGTCCGGGACGGGTCCGGTTTACCAGCGTGACGGCATACTGTATTACGTCGTCAGCGACCGGGATCTGGCGAACGAACGTCTGGTGAGCGAGCAGTTCCTCACCGCTCATAACGGGTTGCACGACGGCACTTTCGGCCGTCGTCGTCTTGCGTACGATTTCGACCTCCTGATCAAACTCCGGGTAGTCGAGCCAGAGATTGAACATGAACCGGTCTAACTGTGCCTCCGGGAGAGGGTAGGTGCCTTCCTGTTCAATCGGATTCTGAGTGGCCAGCACAAAGAATGGTGCAGCGAGCGTAAAAGTCTGCCCTGAGGCGGTCACGTGTAGTTCCTGCATTGCCTCGAGGAGCGCCGCCTGCGTCTTCGGCGGAGTACGGTTGATCTCGTCTGCGAGGATGACGTTTGCGAACACGGGGCCTCGCACGAACTTGAACTGACGCCGTCCAGTCTGCACGTCTTCCTCGATGATCTCTGTTCCCGTAATGTCGCTCGGCATGAGATCGGGTGTGAACTGTATTCGGTTGAAGCTCAACTCCAGAGCTTCGGACAGCGTCTTGATGAGAAGTGTTTTCGCCAAGCCCGGGACGCCGATCAATAGAACGTGACCCCGACAAAGAAGACTAATGAAGATCTGGCTGACGATGTCATCCTGACCGACGATAATCTTACCGATCTCGGACCGGAGCGTCCGGAAGCCAGAGTTGAGAGCGTTCAGCCCAGCAGACATTTCAGCGATGGCCTGGTTATGACTAGGAGGATTCCGATCGGGCGGCCACAGGACTCTTGTCGCCGTGCTCGACGAGAAGCTTGACGTACACCGATTCTCTTAAGGTGTCTAGCCACTCTCGCATCACCTTGGATTGTTTGTCTCGCAACGCGAGCTCCTTGATCATCTCGTAGTCGGTCTCAAGATTGACGCGATGGGAAGGAATACGTTCATGAAGCAGCACAATATGATACGCGCGACGACCATCGAGAAGATCGACCTCGGCGGGCTCGCTGACCTCTCCTTCGTCGAGTAGCGCGATGGTCTGACGCCAGCGAGGACCCAGTGACTCGAGATAAAGCTTTTTTTCGAGAGTCCTGGGATCAAGGACGCGCCCCCCGCGCTGTGCAGAACTCTCGTCCTCCGAATGCAGACGCGCCATTCGGGCGAATGAGAGGTCGTTTGCAAGAATGGAATCACGCAGACTCGACAGGTGGTTTAATGCGTCAGTCGGGTCAAACTTGCGCGGGTCGAACCGGATTAGAATCTGATTCAGGTCAACGACGTCACCTCGTCGTTGGTTGACACGAACGATGTGCAGCCCAAACTCGGTTTCAAAAATCTGTGATACCTCGCCGATCGGAATTCGGGTAGCCACAGCCGCAAACTCGGGAACGAAGTCCGATACCCGGGATCCCTGGTAACGACCGCCTCGGGATGCTGACCCCGGATCATCTGAAAACAGCCGGGCCATTTCCTCGAAGGAGGAAGATCCGACCAGAATCGAGTCGCGAATATTCTGAAGTATATCACGAGCATCTTCACGGGCGGCGTCTGTTACTGTTGGATACCGCACTATGTGTGAGATCCGCACCGCCTCGGGCAAGACAGGAAGAGAATCCTGGGGTATCCGATCAAACCATCGTCGCACCTCTGTCGGGGTGATGCGGATTTGCTGAACCTTTTGACCCTGAAATTGCTCAGCCAGCATCTGATCCCGAAACTCGTCTCTCAGTTCAGCACGGATCTGCGTGACTGTCTTACCATAGATCTCCTCGAGCCGCGATTGTCCACCAACCTGCGCCGACATGGCATCAATCCGCTGATCGAGAACCTGATCCAACTGGTCATCAGTGACCACGAGGTTGGTGTCGCGCTTGGCGTGTGCAGCCATGACCTTCTGGTCTATCAGCTGATTCAAGGCGTCCAGCCACAACTCGTCGGTTAATTCCATCCGTCCCTGCTGGACGGCGTTGAAGACCAGACCGTTGACGTCAGATCGAAGTAGTATTTGACCGTCTACAATTGCCACTACCTCGTCAATAATCTTCTGGTCCTGCCCGCTAACAGTCTGCGTGAGAAGAAGAAAATGGACGGCTGCCAGGGCCCACGCAATTAATGCAATGTTGTGGGTCAAGCTGATAGGCGATTTGCGCATGGGAAAGACGGGTTGTGGCGAGAACGGCACCAGAGTAACAATTATTGCGCTGTCTCCGACTCCTCGGCCTCCGGCAGTCGAATTTCGAGCAGGTTTCTTGCTACTGCCAGGTTCCTGAGATTCTGAACAGTGCGGGCCACAGTCTGTTTCCTCTGCTCGAGAATCAGCTGTCGCGAAATTTCCTCCTCTATCCATCCGATCCGAGGCACCGTTCCTGCAGGCACACGGTCAACAACCTGCACGAAGTGATAGTCTCCATTGGCCTTAACAACCTGCGACAACTGGCGAGCGGCCATCGAAGTCACGGCGTCCCGGATCCCGGGAACCGAGGCGAACAGTCGACTCTCCGCGAAGTAATTCGAGGCGAGCGCTTTTGAAGCCTCGGCATCCGCCGCATATCGTTCTGCAATTCCTTGCCACACGGAGTCCACGTTGGCCGCGCTGCGCATCGCGCGCTGCAACTCCTGACGCGCCGTCCGCACTGAATCCCGGCTGGCATTTGCGAGATATCTCACTCGCACATACCCTTCTCTCAGACGAAGCCGGTCTCGGTTGAGTTCAAAGAACCGGTTGATCTCTTCCGGAGTGGGCTCCACGGGATTCTCATCGTAAACCTTCTCGATATATGCACTCACGAGAACCGATCGCTCGTTCTCTTGAAGGAGACGCTGCACGTCCGGATCTCCGAGAAGTCCCGATTCTCTCGCCTCGCGCTCGAGAAGAGTGTTCACCACCCATTGCTGTACGATTTGCTCGACTGCTTCGGTCGAATCGCGACCCGGGGGCAGTGACGACAGCGCTTCTTCGAGATCTGCACGAAGAAGCAGGCTGGAGCCAACGCGCGCCACGTAATCCTCATCGACGACCGGCTCCTCGCAGCCGAGCAGTACAACGCCGAGCGCCGCGAACACGAAAATCACGATCCTTGCTCTGAGCGATGTGCGCATGTTGGGTCAGACGTCAGCCGCATGAAGGGAGGAACGGGTAATCGCTAGTTCGTCGCCGAAGCAGGGCTACTTTCCTGGTTTGGGCTGATCGAGGCACGGTCTCCACTATTGAACGCGTTGGCAACCTTCCGAGGATATGTTACGGCGTTGTAGCGCTCGCGAAGTCTAACGACCAATTGGTCCTCCAGGTCCTCCTGGTACTCGCTTACGATCTCCGTTCTCGCTTCTTCATATGTCTTGTTTCGGGAGGGCTCAATTCCGGAATGTATCAAGACCGTAAAACCTCGATTATAAGTCAGGGGAATCGTGTGCTCACCCTCTTCAAGTTCCAGCGCCTTGTCAAACACGGAGTTGGTGGGTCCCTCAACAAATGTTGTGTCGACTCTGACCCGGGTACTCGAAGTGTCAGGAAAAGCAGCCGCGACCTGCGCGACAGTGCGGTCCGCATCCAGAAGTGCGGCGACAGAATCGGCGATCGATTTCGTGCGCGTGTAGATGCTCACGATCCGATACCGATCCGGGTAGACAAATCTCGTCGGATCGACATCGAAACGGCGTCGCAATTCCGTTGAGTCGCTGGCTGCCCGCGTCCAGACGGAGTCATCCATTATGCGAAAAAGAAGTAATCCGTCAACGAAGTCACTCATGGTTTGACGAAACTCGTCATTCTCATCCTCGAGGCGCGACAGCTTGTACTCGATGGCTTTCGCTCGAAGAAATCCGTCAAGAACCTGACCCACGTAGTCATCAATGTCGCTGTACGTGCGAATGGGGTTGGCATAGAGCCACTCCATCAGGTCTGAGTGAGCATATGACTTTGTGCCGATGGTGGCGATAGGCGCATCGGGTGAAGGCGACACCAGCTTTCGAGTAGCCACCATGCTCGACGCCGAATCGGCATCAAGCCCCTCGAAAATGTCGGCAACAGCCGTCGAATCGATGGTGAAGCCGTACTCCGTCATTATGTCACGAGCAAACTCGCGCTGTCGCTCTTCCATTTGAGGCGATCGCGAGACCTGGCGACGAAGGTCTTCGTATGCGTCTTCCAACGATTGGACGGGCTTGCGTCCCGTAAGCTGTACGATGTGAATTCCAAACTGCGTCTCAATAGGATCCGTGTAATCGCCGATCTCCTCGAGATCAAAAGCGGCCGTCTTGATGGCAGGCACCAGGCGACCGTCAATTGCGACGAATCCTATATCGCCGCCGGCTTGGGCACTTCCCGCGTCATCAGAGTTTCGTCTCGCGAGGTCCGCGAATGTGACTCCCGCGTCCAAGCTGTCCTTGATCGCTCTGATTTCCTGCCAGGCTGCCAAGGAATCGTCGGGTGACTGGGGCGTGACCATGATGTGAGAGATGCGAACATCCGGAATGGCCGGCTTACGATCGTGGACCTTGAGAATATGGTATCCGAATTGCGTCCGGAAGACGTGTGATACGAACTCCAATGGTATTGAGAAAGCCACCTCCTCAAACTCAGGTACCAGCCTACCTCCACGCACAAATCCGAGGCGTCCTCTGTAACCCGGTCCTTGTGGATTCGAGGATGCAGACGGATCCTCGGAGTGGCGGAATGCCATTTCACCAAAGTCCGATCCAGCCAGAATCGAATCGCGTATCGCAGATAATTCCGCGTGTATCCGTGCGGTGTCACTCGCGGGCGCTCCTCGGTCAACCCGCAACAGGATGTGACTGGCGTCGACCATTTGCTGTCTCTTGTCGTAGAGATCTCGGATAAGGGGGTCCGTCACTTCCCGGTCCATCAGGAACGGCCGGGCGAACTGGTCTCGGTAACCGTCGAGTTCGGCCACCAGAGCCGAGTCACGGTCTAATCCGGCTTCCCGGGCGGCCATGACTTTGAGCCGAAAATCGACCCATCTCTCAAGGAAGTCACGATACTCACCCACAGAGTCTTGCTCGGCCTCGGCTCGGCCGCCCACCGTTTTGGCATAGTGCTTTTCGAATTCCTGGAGCGAAAGCGGGTCACCTTTGATAACGGCTACGGTCGTAGGATCCTCGGCATACCGTTGCATCAACTTACTTCCACTGGCACAGCCTGCGGCAAGAGCGATGACAGCGGCGATAGTGGTGGCCACGAAGAACGTTCTGAAAGTCATGCGAGCTGACTGATTCATTTAAGTTGGCGTGATGCGGCCGAGCATGGCCGCGCAGGACAGCCGAAGTCCACGCCTCCGCAGTAGAGGTGTTCCGCATTCGGAGAGAATTAAACGGCAACTTCAACCTCCCATGCGTGTCGTAATTAGATCAGGAGTGGTATTGATGACCGATACAGAAATCATCGACGCGTTCAAATCCGGCGACGAGCTTGCGTTTGCCCTTCTTTATGGCAGATACAAGACGGGCATCTACACCTACTGCCTGAAGATGCTGCTTGATCGGGAGGAAGCGTTGGACGCCGTACAGGACACGTTTCTTCGCGTTTACGAGAATCGATCGCGACTGCTGAGTACGCCGGCGTTTCGTTCGTGGCTATTCACCATCGCTCGCAACCAGTGCCTCAACCGGCTGAGGCACTCTGGAAGGCACGTCCGGATCGAAGGTCGAGACACCCGTCTCGTCGCAGCCGGCGGTACGCCGTTGTCTAGACTTGAGAAGGCGGAGCGACGCGCGCTGGTCAACAAACACCTGGAGATGTTAAGACCAGCCTATCGTGAAGTAGTCATATTGCGGGAGTACCACAACCTGTCCTATGAAGAGATCGCGGCCGTGACACGAACCACGGTCAGTTCGGTCAAGTCGCGTCTTTTCAAAGCGCGTCGCAGACTAGCAGCCTCATTGTCGAACGCTATCAAGGAAGACAAGGTCAGAGTAAAGTTCGGAGAGAAGGCAACATGAGATGCATTGCCACGACAACGCCCGCCGCAGTCGAGCACTTTGAAGCGTTGACGAATCTGTTTCTCGACGGTGTGACGAGGGACGATGATGACGCAGAGCTGTTCTCACACCTCGCGCGTTGTGCCAGTTGTCGCTGCCGACTCAACGTATTGGTTGAATTCAGAAGACTGGTGCAGGGGGAACGTTTCGAGATTCCTCTCTGGACTGATTCAGAACTGTTTAGCCGAATTGATAGGCAGTCCGTGCGCCCAGACTTGACGCGGCGCCGTGCGTCCACCAACAGACCGCTTGCCACTACGCGATCGCTGGCAACGGCCGGGTCGTTGGCCGCCGTCGTGGCTCTGCTGTTGGTAGTGGCCGCTCTGCTTCCGAAAAAAGACACTCTCGTCGGCTCTGTTACCGCGAGTCAGGAGATTGTCAGGTTTGAAACAATTCCAATCTCCGCGGCGCCGGTCTATGTGTTCTATCCGGGGCTAGTGATCGAAGAGAGCCGATAGCTGCTGACTTCGGTTTTCATGCGGTTTCAACACCTCCATGGTCGGTGTCGTGCACGGGGGCGTAAACTTACTTCGTATCATCTCATCGTAGACACGCTAGTCCCAACCCCGCTCCATTTAGACGAACCCTATGAGCGTTAGAGTCCGTTTCGCTCCAAGTCCCACCGGCTACCTACACATAGGCGGGCTCCGCACGGCCCTCTACAATTACCTGTTTGCCAAGCGACACGGAGGATCATTCGTTCTCCGCATCGAGGATACGGACCGATCCCGCTTTGTTGCAGATGCCGAAGACGATATCGTCAGCGCCCTGCAGTGGTCCGGTTTGGCTTATGACGAGGGGCCGGGCGAGGAGGGCGCCTTCGGACCGTACCGCCAGTCTGACCGCACCGACCTCTACCTGGACGCTGCAGATCGCCTGTTGGAAGCGGGACACGCGTACTACGCGTTCGACACAACGGAAGAGCTGGAGGCAATGCGCAACAGGCTGTCAAGTTCTGGAAATCCGTCGCCCAGCTACGATATGACGACGCGATCTACAATGCGTAATTCCTTGACGCTGTCGGCCGAGGAAGTTCAGAACCTGATGTCCTCCGGCGCACCGCGCGTCGTCCGACTAAAGGTCCCGCCCTCCGAGACGGTGAGATTCACGGATGCCGTCCGTGGGGAAGTCACCTTCGATTCGTCAGAGATCGACGACCAGGTGCTAATCAAGTCGGACGGGATGCCAACGTATCATCTTGCGAACGTCGTCGACGATCACGCGATGGAAATCACGCACGTGATAAGGGGAGAGGAGTGGCTTCCTTCAACGCCGAAGCACATGCTGCTCTATCGGTTCCTTGGCTGGCAGACGCCTGCGATGGCACATCTTCCGCTCATCCTGAGCCCGACCGGCGGCAAGCTGTCCAAAAGGAAAGCCGATAAGCAAGGCATCATGGTGCTGGTTCGCGATTACATCGATGCGGGTTACGAGCCAGAAGCCTTGGTGAACTACCTGGCCTTCCTAGGTTGGAATCCTGGAACGGAACAGGAAGTGTTCAAGCTTTCTGAGTTGGAGAAGGCATTTTCTCTTGATCGAGTCGGACAGAGTGGCGTTCAGTTCAACCCTGACAAGCTTCGGTGGTACAATGAACAGCATCTTCGGTCTATCGACGATCGTCAGATCATGATCCGCGCACAGCCTCATCTCAACGAGTCAGGGATCGAAGCTTCTGACGAGTACCTGTTGCGGGTGATCGGACTTATGAGGGATCGAATTACGTTTGCCAGCGACATCGCTGCGAACCGCTATTTTTTCGAGGATCCACAGACTTTTGATGCCAAGGGTCTCAAGAAGCGCTGGAAAGAGGATTCGCCACAACTGCTTCGTCAGTATGCCAACTCATTGCAGGAATTGCCGTTCGATGCCGAAACAGCTGAGACCGCCTTGCGCGATGTGGCCGAAGAGCACGGGGTGGGCGCGGGCCGGATCATTCACCCTGTTCGGCTGGCACTCAGCGGCGTCACGTTCGGCCCCGGTTTATTCGAGTTGATGCAGTTGCTGGGGAAGGAAGCGTGCCTGAGGCGAATTCAAGCGGCGGTAGAAGCGATTCCAGCACCGCGGCCGCAATAGGCTAGATACTCGACGATCTCGTTACGTGTTTTCATGTAGCACTGTCGCCGTATCGTTCGTTGGTATGCGCCTTGTTGTCGGAGCTGTTACCGATCGGACTTGGCGGAGAGAATCTGGTCGACGATCTGGGCCGCCGCCGATGCTGGCGTTTCGTTGCCTTGACGAACCCGCTCCTGGTGCTCCCGGATTATTTGTTTTGCGCTATCTGAGTCAAGAAGTCTCGCTTCGAGTACCTCGCGAATCGCAGACCGCAGCCAATCTGACGCCTGCGTTCGACGATTTGACTCAAGGTATCCGGAATCCCGCGCGATCTCGATGAATGCCTTAACCGTATCCCAAATCGCAGAAACATCGGACTTGTTGTACGCAGAGACCGCCCGGACCGATGCTTCTGGTCCGGCGGGGCGTTCTCCAAATAGTTCGACCGCGTTACGATACATGGCGGCGGTCTCACGTGCGCATTCGACATTGTCTCCATCTGCCTTTGAGACGAGAATGATGTCAGCGAACTCAATCACTCCACGCTTGATGCTCTGCAGTTCGTCGCCCCCTCCGGTAGTCACCATGAGGACGACCAGGTCCACGAGTCGTCTGACTTCCGCTTCGGACTGACCAACACCGACCGTCTCGACAATCACGACGTCGTAGCCGGCGGCCTCGCAGAGCACTATCGACTCACGGGTTCGAAGACCAACGCCACCTAAACTGCCGCGTGAGGCTGACGGCCGAATGAACGCATCTTCTCGACGCGATAGGTTTTGCATTCGCGTCTTGTCGCCGAGAATGCTGCCACCGCTTCGTTCGCTGCTCGGGTCAATTGTGAGAACTGCCACACGGTGGCCCTCATCTGCGATCAGGCAACCCAGTCGATCGATGAAGGTGCTCTTGCCAGCCCCTGGCAGACCGGAAACACCCAGACGAATCGAGTCGCCCACCAAAGGCAAACCTTTTTCGACTAGCTCTATCGCCGCTGGTCGATCGGCTGCGTTGGTGCTCTCAATCAATGTGATTGCGCGGGCAAGCGCTGCGCGGTCACCCGAACGAACATGACCGAATAGACCGGCGACATCGCCGTCACCGACTTCGGCACGACCCCTCTGTCCTGCATCCGCCACGGCATCGTCACTCATTCTGTTGTGTAGCGGCATTGTTGAGAAGTGACTCCAGTATCTCGGAGGCGGCCTCCGAAAGAATGGTTCCCGGACCGAAGATCATGTTAATGCCTTGATTTCGAAGCTCTTCACGATCCTGCGGTGGTATTACGCCTCCCGCGATAACTGTGATGTCCTCACGGCCTTCGCTCGCCAACACGCGGACCACATCGGGCAGCAACGTGCGATGCGCGCCGGCCAGAGTCGATACACCCAGAATGTGCACATCGTTTTCAATCGCCTGCCGTGCCGCTTCCTCCGGTGTTTGGAAAAGTGGTCCGATGTCGACGTCAAAACCCATGTCGGCAAACGATGATGCGACGACACGCGCTCCACGATCGTGTCCGTCCTGGCCAAGTTTTGCAAGAAGGATTCGCGGACGCCGACCGTACCGCTTCTCAAACTGTTTGCTCAAACCAAGAGCTTTTGTGAACCGCTCATCATTCATTACTCCCTTGGCATAGACGCCACTTACCAATGATGCTTTTGCCTCGTATCGGCCATAAACCCGTTCCAGAGAATATGATATCTCGCCGACCGTTGCGCGGGCTCGGGCCGCTTCAATCGCGGCTGCAAGAATGCCCCCCGACTCTTGCCTGGCCGTGCTTTCCAGATGCAATAGCGCCTTCTCCACCAATCTAGAGTCGCGTGAGGATCGTACAGCATCTAGCCGCTCTATTTGTTGCCGGCGAACCTCCTTGTTATCGACTCGCAGTATGTCCAAATCATAATCCGCCGGTGGCTGAAACCGGTTCACACCGACGATCACCTCTTCACCGGAGTCAATGGCCGCCTGTCTTCGTGCGGCAGCCTCCTCGATGCGAGCTTTCGGAATACCGAGCTCGATGGCCCGGGTCATGCCTCCGGCGGACTCGACCTCCTCGATAAACCGCGACGCGATGCGTACTAATTCGTCAGACAGTTCCTCAATTTCGTCCGAGCCACCGAACAGGTCAATCGGGTGCGTCATCCCTGTCTCGGACTGAAGGATGAGCTGTGTCTCGCGTGCAATTCGTGCACTGAAGTCTGTGGGAAGGGCGATTGCTTCGTCGAGCGCATTTGTGTGAAGTGACTGGGTATGTCCTGCCACGGCTGCAAAAGCCTCGAGCGCAGTTCTTGCTATGTTGTTGATGGGGTCCCGCGCCGCCAGACTCCAACCCGACGTCTGGCAATGGGTCCGAAGTGCCATCGATTTTTCTCGTGAAGGACCGAACCGCTTTACCGACGACGCCCACAAATACCTGGCAGCGCGCAGCTTGGCGATTTCCGTCTTGATGTCCATCCCAACACCGAAGAAAAAAGAAAGCCGCGGTGCGAAGTCATCGATCGCCAATCCGGCATCCATACCGGCACGCAAATACTCGATTCCATCTGCGATCGTATACGCCAACTCCAGCGCCGCGGGCGCGCCGGCCTCCTGCATGTGATAGCCGCTGACCGAAATCGTATTGAATCGCGGCATCTCGCGGCTCGAAAAACGGATCACGTCCGACACGATCCGCATCGATGGTTCGGGCGGATAGATGAACGTGTTGCGAACCATGAACTCCTTCAGGATGTCGTTCTGAATCGTTCCCGTCAGCTGGCCCCGAGAGACTCCCTGCTCCTCGGCCGCCACGACATAGAAGGCCATGATGGGGATGACCGCGCCATTCATCGTCATCGACACGGACATCTTGTCCAGAGGAATGCCGTCGAAGAGAATTTTCATGTCCTCGACTGAATCGATGGCAACCCCGGACATCCCGACGTCACCGGCGACCCGGTCATGGTCGGAGTCGTAGCCTCTGTGCGTTGCGAGGTCGAAGGCAATGGACAGTCCGCGTTGCCCTGCGGCAAGGTTTCGGCGGTAGAAGGCGTTCGATTCCTCCGCCGTAGAGAAGCCGGCATACTGTCTGATCGTCCACGGCCGGCCGTTGTACATCGTCGAGTAGGGACCCCTTACAAAGGGCGGGATGCCCGCCGCCTGGTATCTGCGGAGGAGACGTCCGCGAGCGGAGTCACTGTCGGAATGTCGATTCGGGACAGAGTCCATATCTAGGCACCGGGTTCTGACCGGCGGCTTTCAGCCTGTTCAGCGGGGGTCAATAATCCTTCTCCTAATGCTGCCTCCAGCCCGCCTGCGTCGGCGACGCGCGTGAGCAAGCCTCTTGCGTTTTCTTGAATCTTGGTCGCAGCCGATTCAAGGTAGTAGGAGCCATTCGCGATGGTCTGCACCGCTGCCAGTCCCGCCTCGTGGCGCAGCAGCAGCAGGACGTTCTGTGACAACCTGCGCGACTCATCTGAATCCTCGAAAGGCTCTGGTCGAACAGCATCCGCTCCACCAAAAATCGAGGCGAGGCACGCGAAGGTCAGCCTTATCTGATGCGTCTCTTGATCTGGACATTCGCAGTTGCAGGCGGCAACCGCATACAGTTCAATTTCAGGTGTTGTCGTCTGACTACCTTCGCCGGTCTTCTTTCGGCGGCGCCAAAGGTCGCTGGTGAAATTAACGAGCAGGGTGCGCATGGCCATCAGCTTCGCGACCTCCAGAACCAAGCAGTGTGATACGGGCACCAGCGCTCGCACGTGTGTCGTCTCTTCTCGACTGTCAGCCTGATCCAGCAGCATGGCTACAGCGATCGCGCATTGTTGCACAACGGAATGGTTAGGGGACAAGTTGTTGTTGACGTCTACGACAACGACTCCTTCATCAGCCACACCGTCCCCTTGAGAAAGTATTCTCCACCTCTTTCCTTTATTGGCGCCGGCGCCCGGCAGTGGGCCCGTGATTCCGGGGTCCGCGACCTCCGGGTTAGAGCCCTTCGAAAGCACGGTCGCTACGGCATCGAGTACAAGTCCCCTTTCAACGATCCAGGAAAGGCCTGCAGGCAGGTCTTGCCCATCACGCTCACTCGCTATTCTCGCCCTCCAGTCCGCCTCGGACGTGGGGGGGAAGAGGCTTTCGTCGATTAGACTCATCGGCGGTCTTTACGGCAGGTCGTAATTCATTGAAGGTCCGAGGTGAGTGGAAATGTCATTGCCGCCTGTGTCGTGAAGCGAATGGTACTTGCTTACAATGGCATACGCTGCTACACCGAAAGCTACCGCCGCATTGAGGCTGTGCTTGTCTCCAAACTGCGGTAATTCAATTGCCATATCGCAGATTGCCAGTGCTTCGTCCGATACCCCGCGAACTTCACTGCCAACCACGAGACACATGGGAAAGTCCGACTCCGTCAGGGCAGTGATGGGTGTTGGATCGTCTGTAATCTCTAAGGCCGCCACGTGATATCCCGATTGTTTCAAGTCCTTTATTGCTTTTGTTGAAGTCTGAGACTGCTCCCACGTGACCGAATCCTGAGAACCAAGGGCCGTCTTGTTGACGCTCCTGTGATGCGGGGTCGGCGTTATTCCACAGACGACTACTTTTTCAAGAGCTGCCGCATCGGAGGTCCGCAGGATGGACCCCACGTTGTAGGCCGACCTTATGTTCTCGAGGACAACCACTATCGGATGCTTTGTTTCGCCCCGATAACGACTCCACCGCTCCTCGATTTCGTCTTGTCTTAGCTTTCGCACTTACGCCCCTTCATAACTTGTTTAAACCACGTATACAGGAAACAAACAATCCACTCTACATGATAGGTGGCCTTCGAACGCTTTTCCTTTGCATTCTGCTCGCCTTCTCGGCCGGTGGTTGCGCTACGCTGCAAGAGATCGCGAATCTCCGCAACGTGCAATTTAATATCGACGCGCTCTCCGGACTTGAGGTAGCTGGAATTGATGTAATGCGAGTGAAGAGCTATGAGGATCTCAGCGCCGTGGACGTGGTGCGGGTAGGTGCTGCCGTTTCGCGGAACGAGTTGCCTGTAAAGTTCGTGCTGGACATCCTTGCAGCCAACCCTGAGGAGAACGGCGTACAGGCGCGGATGGTCAGAATGGATTGGACATTGTTTTTGGAGGATGTAGAGACGGTTTCCGGTGTTTTTGATGACGAAGTAGTCATCCCTCCGGGCGATACGCGCAGCTTTCCGATCGCGATCCGGCTGGACCTGATCCAGTTTTTCGATCGAAACGCGCCCGATCTGGTCGAATTGGCGCTGTCCCTGGCAGGCGAAAACGGTGAGGCGAAAAACGTCAAACTACGTGCAACTCCGACGATAAGTACGGCCGTTGGACAGATTCGATATCCCGAGCCGATAACTATCATCACTTCGACCGTCGGGGGATAGCGCTACACGTTCAATTCACATCCTGAGAGACCTCGTTTACGTTGCTTAACGCCCTTATTTTCGGTAGTTTATCAAACTGCCGTTTTTTGGATAGCTGAATTGATAATTGCGATCGACGGCCCCGCAGGGTCCGGAAAGAGCTCCACAGCCCGCAGGATTGCGAGGCGGCTTGATGGCTTTTACCTCGATACCGGCGCGATGTATCGCGCAGTTGGCGTTGCCGTCGAAGGTTCCGAGCACGGGCATGACGGAGTCGAGAAAACAGTCAACGATCTGAGTCTCGACGTAGAGCTGGATGCAGCCGGAACGAGAATTCTGGTCAACGGGCTGGACGTCACTGAGACGATTCGGAGCCCTGAAGCCTCAAGACTTGCCAGCAGCGTCAGCAAACTACCGGCTGTTCGCAGCAAGCTGGTGTCAGAACAACGTCGTCTCGGCCGCCAGCTTTCAGAAGCTGGCCGTTTCGTGATCGTGGAGGGAAGAGACATCGGGACAGTCGTATTCCCCGATGCTGAAGTGAAGTTCTTCATGGACGCGGACCCGCGGGTGCGGGCTCAACGACGTCATAGGGAAATGGAAGAGGCCGGAGCGGACAGCGATTTTGCACAGGTGCTGTCAGAGATCGAGGCGCGCGACAAGGAAGACCGGGAAAGGGAACACTCGCCGCTGCGAAGAGCAGATGACGCGATCACCGTCGATACCACACGCCTGACTCCGGAGGAACAGGTCGATATCATGGTGGGCGTAATCGCAAAGACAATTCAGAGTTCAGAGAATGACTGACCTGAAACCTTAATGAGTCCCGGGACAGCAGTGTGAGGATCTGCCGTGACCGGGGATGTACAACCAAACCTGAATCGGGCAGCTGCGCAAGCCTCGCCGAGCCGGCGCCCAGCACAAAACACAAACATGGCCGACGACCAGCAAAAACCAAACTCCACTGCAGACACGACTGACTCGACCGACACACTCACTGAAGTTGAAGACGTACCAGCAGTAACGAAAGATCTCAAGGCGGCAGAGGATCCCGAAGCAAAATCCTCAGCTGACGAATCGTCCGCAGGATCTGAGAAAGCGGAAGCGTCCGAAGAGACGGCAAAAACCTCTGGCGCCGATGATTCCCATGACGCCCCAAGCTCCGGCGCAGAGAGCCCCCAAACCGTAGAGCAAATCCTGGAGGACGCAAAGCAGGATAGTCCGGAACCCAACGCCGATCGGACAACCGACGAAGGTACAGCAGGCATTGCGGTGGGCTACACCGGCGAGATCGTCGGCGACGTCATCAAGCTCGAGGATCTCGAAGCCGCCCCGGACATGGAGGCGGAGAAAGCCGTCAACTACGACGAGCTTCGTGAGTTGGTGGAGAAGACCTTGACCAACGTATCCGCCCACGAGATCGTCAAGGGGCGGGTTGTGAGCATTGGCGAGAAAGATGTGGTCGTCGACATCGGCTTCAAAAGCGACGGCATCATCCCGAAGTCGGAATGGACTCGTGAGCTGAATCCCGGCGACGAAGTTGAGGTCTACCTGGAAAGAATCGAGGACTATCACGGCCAGCTGGTACTCTCGAAGACGAAGGCCGACAAAGTCAAACGCTGGCAGCGTATCGAAGACGCGTTTGAGAATGAGGAGGTGCTGGAGGGCACTATCGTGCGCCGCATCAAGGGGGGGATGATCGTGGAACTGTTCGACGGTATCGAAGCCTTTCTTCCGGGATCTCAGATCGACGTACGACCGGTCAGGGATTTTGACGCCTATCTCGAGAAGAAGATGGAGTTCAAGATCGTCAAGCTCAACCCGGCTAACGAGAACATTGTTGTCTCGCATAAGGCACTCATCGAGAAGGATCTCGAGGCGCAGCGAAACAAGATCCTCTCAACGATGGAATCCGGTCAGATACTCGAGGGTGTCGTAAAGAATATCACGGACTTCGGCGTCTTCATTGATCTCGGAGGTGTCGATGGGCTTCTGCATATCACCGATCTTTCGTGGGGAAGGGTTTCGCATCCGTCAGAGCTTGTCAGCCTCGACGAGAAGATGAATGTGGTCGTTCTGGATTACGACAAGGAGCGGCAGCGAATTTCGCTCGGTCTGAAGCAGCTCCAGCCGCACCCGTGGGATAATATTGGGGAGCGGTTCAACGAGGGCGACGTCGTTGAAGGCAAGGTGGTGTCGATTACTGACTACGGTGCCTTCGTCGAGCTGGAGAAGGGCATTGAAGGTCTCGTCCACATCTCGGAGATGAGTTGGACGGAGCATATCAAACACCCCAGTCAATCCGTGTCTCTCGGCCAGATGGTTCCGGTCAAGATTCTCAACATTGACAACGAGGGCAAAAAGATCTCCCTCGGAATGAAGCAGCTGGAACCCGATCCGTGGGAGAACATCGCCGAGCGATACCCGCCGGGCACCGTCCTGCGTGGCAGCGTTCGGAATATCACGTCCTTTGGCGTGTTCGTCGAGATCGAGCCAGGGATTGACGGGCTGGTTCACATCAGCGATCTATCATGGACGAAGAAAGTTCGCCACCCCAGTGAACTGGTCAAGAAGGGACAAGAGCTCGACGTCGTGGTTCTCAACATCGACTCCGACGAGCGCCGAATCTCACTCGGTCACAAGCAGGTGGAAACGAACCCATGGAATCAGTTCGCTGAAGTCTACGCGCAGGGAACGGGCACAGAGGGTACCGTTGTTCGGGTAGAAGACAAAGGCATCATTGTTAATCTACCGATGGATGTTGAGGCATTTCTTCCGGCGTCGGAGTTAAAGGCGGGGGCCGAGTCACTCGGCAGTTACGCAGAAGGCGACCAGCTCAGTGAGCTCACGGTCCTACGCTGCGACCCGGGCCAAAAGGAGATCCTGCTCAGCGAGGTTGCGACTGAGCGAGAAGCGAAGCGTGCGGCCCAGCAGGAAGAGAGGAAGAAGGAGCATTCAGAGCGCCAGCAAGAACGAGAAACAGTTCGCTCCTACAAGAAGACGGCGTCGAAGTCCGGGCCGACCACGCTTGGCGAGCTGAGCGGACTGGAATCGCTCAAGGCAAAGCTCGAAGACGCGGAAAAGGCGGAGGACGCTTCCACCGCCGAGGCAAGTGCAGAGACCGCTGAAGAGGTGAAAGCACAAGAGGCATCCGAAGCTGAGTCCAGCGATGCAGCGGTTGACGAGACGCAGGCCAAAGGTGTCGAGTCAACCGACACAAAAGTCGAGTCGGACGATGACGTAGTGGCTGAAGAGACGCCGGCAGCATCCGAGGAAGCGGAAGGTGCGGAAGAGAAGGGCACCACTGCCAAGAAGAAGTCAGCCAAGAAATCGTCGAAGACTTCCAAGGACGACTAGTCCGGCATCCACCAGCACCCTGAATCCGTCCGGGCCCGGTAACATATGTTGTCGGGCCCCGGACTTTCAAAGATGTCAGCAATCGCAATCAAGCTGGGCCTTGTCGCCGGCGGTGGTGCTCTTGGCGCACTGCTTCGGTATGGTCTGACTGCCGCTTCAAGTCAATATGCGGAAACCGGCATCCCGTGCGCGACGCTGGCGGCAAACCTTATCGGATCTCTGTTGATCGGGCTATTGTGGGCGTTCGCTGAAGAGTATTCGATGCACCGCTACTTTGTACCCTTTGTTTTTGTGGGGGTCCTTGGCTCGTTCACGACTTTTTCTACCTACGCGCTGGAGGGATTCACGCTACTTCGTGGCGGACAGCAGTTGCTGGGTTTTTCTTACATGATCGGTAGCAATCTTGGTGCGCTTCTACTCGTCCTCATCGGTTACGTTGCGTCCCGTTCGATCATCCATTCGTTGCAGGCCTAGACCTGCCAGGTCCTGACGTTTCATGTCTTCCAAACTGCTCGAGGCTGTCCTCGAAGCGTGCAAGCGCTGGTCAGATCCTGAGTATCCTCCGAGGGAAGAGGCCACGGAGGCGTCGCTCTCCTGTCAGAACCGCTTCACGGCGGAAGCAATCGTTTTCGCGGTGAACCAACAGGTCTCTACCGTCGACGCGCAGTCCCTCGAGCGCTGGATAGGTGCCGCCGCGGTCGACGAGCCTCGTATCGTCGGTGTAGTCAATCCGGGTAATATTCCGTTTGCCGGATTTCAGGATCTATTGGCTGTGCTCTTGACGGGCCACAAATATCTTGGCAAGGTTTCGTCCCGGTCGCCGTATTTGCTGCCTGCCTTTGTAGAGGATGTCCAATCGGAGCATACGGCTGCGGCAGTCGAGTTTGCAGCACAGAAAGAAGTAGTCGACCGCTCTGAGGCACTCATTGTCACGGGCACAGATGAAACGGTAGAGGCGGTCGGACGAATCGGTCGCGAACATGGACTGCCTCCAGATAACATTTTGTCGCGCGGACATCGTTACTCCTGCGCCGTGATTGGACATGATGAGCCGTACGAGGCGCTCGAGCGTCTTGCAGAGGACGCGCTCCTTCACGAGGGTTCGGGCTGTCGTAGCCCTGCGGTGATCTGGGCTCCGGCAGGCACGTCACCGGATGACTTCATAGACGCGCTTGCGAGCTTCCGAGGCGTCTTCCCGGCCCATCCCGATACCCGCGGCGCACTCAAGATGCAGATCGCCTTTCACAAGGCACTGGAGACTCCCATGGCCTATGCGGAGGACGACTCCTTTCTCCTTACCCGGGGCGATCCGGATCCTCAAACGCCGGGACACCTCCGATGGGCCGAGTATTCGGACCTTGAGGAGGTGCGATCATGGATGGACTCCAGGCGAGACCTCCTTCAACTCGCATGCGTCACGACCCGAGCGAGGGCCAGTCTTAAGCATCCCCCGATCCCGCTCGCCGACGTTGGGCATGCTCAGCGACCTGGTCTGGGATGGCATCAGGATGGAAGAGACGTTGTGAAATTCCTCCGATCACTCCGTTGACACCGTGTACTAGATCATCTGTGCTGACAACAGCCCCTCGATTGCGGGCAAGAGGTCGTCCCATTCCACATCCGGCCTCTTGGTGACCGTCAGGAATTGCGGCAGAATAAATACGTTCGAGACTCCGTCGATACTGCATAGACGACTTGCCAGCTCGTTGTCCGCCGCTTCTTCGATCGACGATGCCGTAACCATCCCCGACTCGACAAAATGAGTATCACGTGCTTCAAACTTGAGGCTGTCCGGATTGGGCGTTGATCGGATATCGTAAGGTGGCATGATTTTCGGTATTATGGGCTTGCAAGCAACGATCTAGGTATTTGGCAGTAAAAATAGCCGTTGTAGACTGTCTAAGGGAAGAAGTTAACGCGCGAACTGGATACGAAATGAGTTCAATGGGTCTAAAAGAACCGCGGCGGACACCGGCGCCGCCCGACGTTGACGCTGGCACCGGGACCGGCAAGATTCAACGCCTTTCCCGGCAGACCCGTAGTCTGGTTGACGACGTCAAATCGTGGGTTGAGCTCAAGATGACGCTCACCCAGATGGAGATAGAGGAGAAGGTAGACGAGAAGGTCAATGAGGCAGTTAATGGGGCTGTCATTGCGGCCATGTTTTTCATGGCAGCTTTTTTCGGACTCACTGCCGCGGCGTTGGGACTAGGGCACTTGCTCGGGCACCCGGCTTGGGGTTTCCTGATCGTCATGGCTCTGATGCTCATTGGAGCACTCATCCTTCGGGCCGCCAAGCCAAAGATAGTCGCGATAAACACGCCCCAACTTCCGATATCCAGCGGGTCGTCCGATGAGTGATTCGCATACCACCCATCCCGCCACAACATCGCTCGCATCAAAAGTGAGTCAAGGAGCGAACGGTCGCGACGCGGCTTCTTACAGCTCTCAAGTTTCTGCTCCGGGACCGCAGTCGAAGGAAGAGATACAGGCAAAACTTGAACTTGCTAGTAGCGCAATTTCCGACCGATTACAGGCAATTCAGGATGAACTGGGCGGAACCACAAAGACACTCCAGCGCTTCTTCGGAAGTCCTCTGATCGGAGTGCTGGCAGCGCTGGGCGCGGGACTCGTTGTAGGGCGCATCTTCTCCGGATCCGAATCCCGATCTCGCTCCAACACTCCTGATGCCTTGGCTGACCTGTTGACGCGTGAGGTTCACGACGCCCTTGATCATGGAGATCCTCCTGAGGAAGCCATTCGCAAGGTCATCGATTCACTCGGCGTGGTGATCGATGGTTCCGGAGGACAGTCTTCGGGCTCTGCACTGAAATGGATTGCCGGCATAGCCGCCCGCTCCCTTCTAGCCCACGGCCTGAAGGCCGTCTCCGGACCCACCGCCGACTCCTCGGCCGGTGGAGTTGAGAGCGAGGCAGCCCCAGATGCAGCCGACCTATGACCGCATGGGAATTAGACGTTAAAACCGGCGCTGAATGCGCATTTATAACACCCCGATCGTAGTCTCTGATATCATCGCGTTCCACCAGCCCCTGCAATGAGCCCACGTGGCTGAGACCTGACCAAGCGCATGCGACTCGCACTTTTTGGCCCGCCGGGTGTAGGCAAAGGCACACAGGCAAAGCTCCTTGTCCACCGCCTCAATCTCAAACACATCTCAACGGGTGACCTGATAAGGTCGGCCATCAAACGCAACACATCGGTTGGAAAGGAAGCAAGATCGTACGTTCGGGCCGGTGAACTCGTGCCCGGACCCATTGTCCGGAAGCTCGCGGAAGACACCATGGCCGAGTGTGGAATCGATTACTTCATTCTCGACGGATACCCTCGAACTATTGAGCAGGCGGATTGGACGATGGAGTTCCTCGATGGCCACAATGCTTCACTTGAAGCCGTGCTCAGTATTTCTGTCTCCGACGAAGTGATCGTGTCACGCCTTTCGAAACGGCGTATCAATCGGGAAACCGGGGAGATTTACCATCTGGATTTTAACCCGCCACCGGACTCCGTCCCACAGGACAACCTGATCCAGCGCAAGGACGATCGACCCGAGGCTGTTCGACAGCGTCTGCAGGTCTACCGCAATCAGACGCTACCATTGGAAGATTATTTCGAACGGCACGGAATACTGCATCGCATTGACGGGTTAGGCGACATCGAAGTCGTGTATGGAAGGCTAATGTCCGTAATCGTCAGCGAAGTGAAGTCGTTCGGTAAGAGCCGGCAGTTGCAAGATTAGTCCGTGGATATGGGGCAGGATGTAACAGCGACAGGATCTCCGATCGCTAACATCAAGGCGGAGATCGACGAGGCATTGTCGAATCTCGTTACCTCGACTGACCCGTCGGAGTTGTACGATCCCGTACGTTATGTCCTCACCAGCGGCGGCAAGCGCCTTCGGCCCGCACTCGTTTTGTTGACGGCTCAGGCGTTTGGTGCTAACCGATCGACTGCCATGCCGGCAGCTCTCGCCGTTGAGGTCTTTCACAACTTCACCCTTGTCCACGACGACATAATGGACAACGCGCCGGAGCGTCGTGGTCGCGCAACGGTGCAGACCAAATGGGATGATGGTACCGCCATTCTAACTGGCGACTACCTGCTGTCGTTGTCATACTCCCTGATAGCGCGATGCCCAGCGCACGCTCTCCCGCGTCTGCTCGCCATGTATCACGAAATGGTTTCGAGACTCTGCGAGGGACAGGTGCTCGATGCAGTCTTTGAGAATCGG
>JBFIPX010000025.1:0-27079 GCA_041609895.1 Rhodothermales bacterium | reverse complement strand
CGGGTCCACGACGCTCGGTACAAACGCTGCACCCATTACGAAGGTCAGTCTCTCATGGCCCGATTACGTCAGCGTACCGGGTACGCGCGCGTTCGTTGGCATCAAGGGCTACCTCGGGCACGGCTGGCTGGGCGGCAATCGGGTCGTAGACGGCACGCTCCTCCATGAAAAGAATGTCTACTTGCGGCTGGGATTCCCCGAGTGGCCGGTCAAGGGCTGGGGTGGAATAATGCACTACGTAACGTGGGGCGGTACGCACGTAGATCCCGAAATCGGAGATCTGCCCTCTGGCTTCGACGACTATCTGCGCGTCTTCTTCGTGCAGGGTGCAAGTGACGACAGCGCCGTGAATCCAGAAATCACCAACGTACTCGGTAACTCTCTGGGTGCCTACCACTTCGGACTGGACGTTCAGCTGAAAGGCGTCATGGTCCGCGTCCACCGTCAATTCTACCTGGAAGACACGGTCTCTCTCGAATTCCGCAATGCTTTGGATGGTCTGTGGGGCCTGAGCCTCACGTTTGACGACCGACGGATCGTATCCGGGTTGCTTTATGAACACGTTAACACGATCAGGCAAAGCTCCAAAGCGGACGAGCCGCGAGGCACCGACAATTACTACAACCACTTCCTGTACGCCACCGGGTGGACTCACCGAGGACACGCGTTGAGCCTGCCGTTGATATCGACGAACAACAGGTACGTTGGCGTCTACAACAATATCCTGCTTGCGCATCACCTCGGCGTCGAGGGGACGATCCCCGGACCGATTGGCTACCGCCTTCTGTTAACGTACTCCCGCAATTACGGCGCGCATTCGTTGCTCGAAGCTCCAGGGGAACCGCGCATCCGTGATGGGCGATTCGGTGGCCCGGTCCATCAACGATCCCTGATGTTGGAGGCATCGCACGTTGTCGGTCGAGCCCGCGATGATAACCCAGCTACCGCCCTCACGGTCTTCACGAGACTTGCCTACGATTGGGGCGATTTGCTGCCCGGCTCTAACCTGGGCATCACCCTCGGGGTTACGCGCGTTGGGAACCTGTAGACCGAACGCGGCGACAACCGAGACGGCAACTACTCTTCCATCAGTATCCAGTTCTTGGGGTCGAAAGTTAGGTCGCCATCTGTCTCCGCGATCGACACCTCGACGGGCTCGCGCGACACGTTGATGCGACGGACCATTCCGTTTCCGCTCACCTCTACGGGCATGGGAAAAGGCATCTCGCCTGGCGTCTCCCACCATAGCCGGATGACGCCGTCGCCTCGCTCCGAAATCAAACGCGGGAGGTGTGGCTGCCTCAGATACATCTCGAAGAACCAGTCGAGGTCCATCCCGGACTCCTGCTGGGCGATGTGTTTGAAGTCGTCGGTCGTGGCAAACCGCGCCTGCGATCCGTCCGTAATCTGTTCCAGTTCGGGAGTCGGATAGGCCATTCGCCGAAGCGATCTGAAGAAGGCTTCATCACCTATCAGATATCGCATCGTGTGGAGCACCCAGCGGCCCTTGTTGTAGATGTCGCCGTCACTTTCCAAATAGTCCGGCGCTAGCAGATACATCTGGCCTTCCGTACGGGACTCTCGTGGCGCCACCGGCTGGCGGTTCCTGATGTTTCCGCGGCCTCGATCCATGGATGCGTGATATGCATCCCTACCATGCAGCTCCTCCGCATACAGCGCCTGCATGTACGAACAAAACCCTTCGTGAATCCAGAAATCGCGCCAGTCGAGCGCAGTCACCATATTGCCCCACCATTCGTGCCCTAGTTCGTGATGATGCAGCCAGTCGAAACCCCAGTCGTTCTTCGAATAGTCGTGTCCGTACGCGATTATCGTTTGGTGCTCCATCCCGAGATGCGGCGTCTCAGCCACACCGTACTTGTCGGCTCGGAACGGATACGGCCCGAGGAGCCGCTCATAGAAAGCGAGGTGCTCCAGAAACTCTGGAAAAAGAGCCTGTCCTTTTTCGTAGTTCTCTGGTGTAACCCAGAAAGTGACGGGCACCGTCTGACCAGCTGTGCTAGTGTACGTTGATTCGATCGTCCGATACGGCGCGATGTTTATTGCGACGCCGTAGTTGTTGATCGGGGTAGACACGAACCAGTTGAAAGTGCGCTTGCCGTCTTCGCGCTCTGCTACGTTACGCAGCTTTCCGTTCGACGCGACGACGAGCGGCTGCGGGACGGTAATGCTGATTGCCATCGAGTCCGGTTCGTCGGAAGGATGGTCCTTGCACGGCCACCAGACATCCGCGCCGTCACCCTGAACGGCAGTCGCAATCCAGGGACTGCCGTCTGCCGTCTCCTCCCAGACGAACCCGCCGACCCACGGCGCCCGCGGAGCTACGCGCGGGGCGCCACCGTAATGCACCTTCGCCTTGACCTTGGAGCCGGGCTGGCGTGTCATCACGAGATCGATCCTGAGCAGCGCGTCGGCACGGACAAAACGCGCATCGCTCCAACCACCGTCGTCGCCTTCGAGATGAACGGCCCGCACTTCCAAAAGTGAGTCGAGGTGCAGCACCAATACCTCAGTCGGATGGACGACGTTCGCGTGAACCATGAGACCACCCTCAATGGTCTTTGACTCGGGGTCGACATCCAGTTCAAGATCATAGTAAGTGACGTCATAGGCAGCCTGCTCCGGCATCAGCGGTCCTCCCGAATCGGTACCGCGCACGCCGAGTACGCGCTGTGCGTGGGCCAGGTTGACCCATGCGAAGAACGTGGGTAGCAAACACGCGAAAAGTATATTTGCGTATCGGGTTTTCATGCTGCGATTCTTGCCATCTCAATAGGGATTGACTTCTGTCTGCAAGCAAAATAATCATACCGGTCTTTAACGGGCGCTGAGACATCCAATAGTTGAATGGACAGCGGATTCGAAGAATACTGGGGCATCGACCACGCTCTCGGACCCTTCCAGCTATTTGGGAGCGCCCATCTGACGGCCCTCGCGGTGGTTGCTGTTATCGCAATTGCCATGTTTGCATACGGCGGACGCGTCTACGGTGCGTCGCGACGGCGCGCGCGGTACGCATTTGCAATGGTTCTGGTTGTAAACGAGGCGCTCTGGCACCAGTGGGCTCTGCTGACGGACCAGTATACGATCCAGCGCATGCTGCCGCTTCATCTCTGCAGCGTGATGGTCTGGTTTTCGGCAGCCGCGCTCTTCATGAACGCCCGTCGCTTGTTTGGCGCCATATACTTTCTCGGCATTGCTGGAGCGGCCCAGGCACTCATTACACCGGATGCAGGACTTTACGGGTTCCCCCATTTTCGATTTCTGCAGACGATGATCTCGCACGCTGGTGTGTTCCTTGCCGGCGTCTACGTCGTCGCGGTTGAAGGATATCGCCCCACCCTCCGAACCGCTCTCTACGTACTGGCGGGACTCAACGTGTATGCCGCAGTCGTCGGACTGATCAATTGGCAGCTGGGCAGTAACTACCTGTTCGTGTCCGGCAAACCCGACTCCGCCAGCCTTCTCGACGTCATGCCGGACTGGCCCTGGTACATCCCGATCCTTGAGGGGCTTGCTGTCGTGCTTCTCGTTGGGCTCTGGCTTCCCTTTCGGCGTGGAGCCGACCCGGCGTCCGAGGTAGTCAGGGGAGGCAAATCTTAATTGCGCCTCGCCGTCGCCGGGCGATAGGCGACGGGTCACGCAGAAACGGGCCTCCGACAATCTTTCAAATGACCTCAGCGAACATACACCACGCTCGTCGTTCGGATGACCGACTCCGAGCGACCCCGAATAAAGTAGACTCCGCTGGGTTCGGAATCGGGTCGCCACGTCAGCAGGTGCCGACCTGAGCCGAACAACCGATCTGAAGTGGGCCGTGCCACGCTGCGGCCGATGGCGTCGAACACCTCTATGTCAAGCTGAGAAGTGACGAGAATCGTGACCTCCAGACTGACTGCACCACTGAACGGGTTGGGGAAAGCTTCCAGCGTGAAGTCGCACGCCTCCAAGTTACATGCCGCAGGATGAGGTACGGTCTCAATACCCAGGTTGGTGAGTTGCCCGCCTTCCCCGACGTCTATGGTTCCACCCTCGTTCTTCAGCAGCGTCGTAACCGTGAGGCCGCCATCGATTTGCAGCGCCGAACCGGGTCGCAGGTACAGTGTATCCGTCACGACATCGGTTCCACGGGCGACACGCATGACGCTTCCACTTTCGATAGTAACAACTCCGCGAATCGACGCCGAGCCTTCGAAGGACAGGCGAGACCGATCTGTCACCCAAACTGGCCCCGCCAGAACGACGCCTTCACTTTCGACGCCAATCCGGGAATCACTTCTAATTGTGGGCGACTGACGGAAGTCAGCTCGATAGTCAAATTCCATGACGCGCGGTTCATTCGTGGCGTAGCGTATGCTGTCAACAGCAACGAAATCAGCCGGACCAAGGACGTAACCCGGTGGATATCTCGAAAGTCCGTGCACGTTCGGCGTCGTCCAAGGTGTCAGTTGTGACGCATTCGGCGGCCCGAACATATCGCCGTCATATCCGGATGCCAGTAGACCGAGGTCGATTGAATTGTCTGCAGCTAGTACGGATACGTGATATTGCCTGTCGACCATCGTTGCCAGAAGTCCCGTTGTCATCAGCCCATGATCTGACCTCACGCCGTAACAGGACTCCGTTCGCAAACGGTCAAAGTCTCCTACTCGCTGCATGTTCGACAGGTAGAGGCTCGCGCCCCCTCTGCCCGGACCCGACACTTCGATTCGAAAGCAGTTCGACGAGTTGGCTGAATAGAGGTCCTTCACGACGACAGTGGTGTCGCCGATCAACGCCTGGCAAGCAATCCAGCCGAGATGCCGGAGGTCACGCTCGACGGCGGACATGGTCAGGCTCCCTGCACAGTCCCCTCTGCCTGACATGAGGAAATAGGCGACACTGCTCGGATCGTTTGCAGGTGCTCCGAACGGGTGGGCAATCGGAGCAAGGTGGACGCCACTGACAAAGAGATGGCCCATCTCGTGGGCGATCAGACGATAGAGATCAAGGGCCGGGAAGATGTTGCCCGCGTTGTCATACAGGACCCAAGCGCCCATGAAGAATCTGGCTTTCTTCAGGTTGTTTGGATCGCTGCCAAATTCAGGCGACGCTGACTGGTATCCGAGCGTCGCAATCCCCGATGCACCTGATGAAGCGAGACGCAATCCACGACGACCGCGCAACACAGCAATGACGTAGTCGAGGTAGCCGTCGTCGTTCACGTCAAAGTCTGAGAGATCAGTCCGCGGGTCTTCGTCCACGTGAATCAGCATTTCCTTCGCCAAGGTGCCAAGCAGAATCTCTCCGGACGAGCCTGCATAGCGTTCGTGGTCAGACGCGGTGACAAAAACGTCGGGATACGTCTCGCCAAACAAAAGAAGCTGCCCACGGGACTGCTTGTAGAAGTAGTCCGTCAGGGAGCGGGGATCGAATGGGCCAATCGAGTCGGCCGCAAACATGACGCTTGCAAATGGGGGTAGGCTGTCTGGTTCTTGCCACGCCTGTGCCGCCTCCGTGCACCCGTCGAGCCGGAGACTATCGTTCCTGAATCGGACGAAGACGACGAGGACCTTTTTTGCGTACTGCGCAACTTCCGCTGTGGCGGTACTATCGACTACCACTTGCTCGATGAATCCGTTTTGCGCATATGCGGTTCTGAGCGCTGCCGTTGTTACCACCGCTTCAATTATCAAGATCAGGACGGATTTCGCCAACCTGGGGGAAAACATCACTCTTGCCTCCGACGGTCAAGCCCGCTCCGACGGGCGGCACTACCGTCAGGTCATGGAAAAGGTGAAGCCGGCACCTGTACAATAGCAGGAAATCGGCGACCAACCCGACAACGCAGTACGAGAGCATTATTGCAATTGCGCCCAGGAAAACGGGCTGGAGATGACGAAATCGTGGATGCGGCGAGTGAAACACTCCAGCGTCAAGATGCGAGCAAACTCCCGCCGTGCGGCCTCGTCAGCGCGGTCTATGAACGACGGACTGAGTGGAATGGCCAGTTCCGATGTGGAGCTGCACGACATAGACACCGCCGGCCGCGCCTGTCGGAGTCCACCTGATGTGATGCTTGCCACCAGTTAGCACTCTTTCGAAAGGAGTTTCGACGTGTCTTCCCAGCAAGTCGAAGATGCGGACGCTTACCAGCGTGGGTTGTACGATGTCGATTGGGATGGTCGCACTCTCCGAAAACGGGTTTGGATATGCGGCTCCCACCCGAAAGCTCGAAGCAGCCGCCGTCTCTCGAAGCGTACCACCGCTCGCATTGATCGCGTAGGCTCCCGCGACAACCTCACCGGCTTCGTTCGCTATTATGGTCGCTGATAAACCGGTAGTCGAGTAGTATGCGACGAGGGTCATAATGGATTGAACGTTCGTGCCGCCTACGTCGACAGTGGTCACTCTCGTTTCCCGCAGCCGGAGCACCGGCGCAGTTCCTACCGGCGTCACCAACTGGCCCCATGCATCCGCGGCGGCTTCGTGTTCCTGTAGCGACTCGTTCATCATGCCCCCGATTGATGATGTCCTTACAAACGTCTCGTTCCAGGTTCTTCCATATTCGAGCGGAAACACGGCACTGGTGTCCGAAGGTTGATTGCGGATGATAGTCGTATCCGTCGTCCCGTCCGAGTTCAGGTCATGAAGCACAATGGTCCCGTGCTCCACCAATGCGGACCCGGACAGGGTCCGATAGCTCCAGGACTCCGCATCAGCATCCGCCCGAAACAGGACGTGATTTGCGGCTCCCAAAGCGGGCTCGTCCTGCCCGGGCGTACCGGCCGCGGATGGAAAGACCGTGCTTGTCGACGTCGAAGGCGGCAGTACAGAAACCGAGCTGAAATCGAAAACCTGGTTGGGTCCGACCTGATCGAAGATCGCTTGCAGAGACGGGAAACCCGGAGTGTCCACGGCCCAGACCGTCGATGAGTAGCCGTCAGCCTCCAACGTGATAAGGTCCGAACTCCCTATAACGATCTGGGAGTTGACAATAGCAGGCATGGCTGCAGCCGTCGTCGCAAGGCACGTGATGAGAAGCAGGTTTCGCAGGGTCCGCTCCCTCATCCTGCCCGGTCTCATTCTGGTGGTATTCTCCAGCGAGCCATGCATACGCTGTTCGCGTCGGATCATAGTTGACAGCGACTTCAAAAGGCTATACTTGCCTCTGGGCGCGCAGGTTCTTTGTTTGCTCCACCCAACAACTGAAAAGGATAAACGTGTAGTGCAGGAACTACTGGAGAAGACACTATTCGATACGAGCTACCGCGAATGGCTGATCATCGTCGGCATCTCCGTCGGAGTCACGATCGCGCTTGCAGCAATCAACCGCTTGCTTGTCTGGAGATTCGCTTCGTTTGCCAAGCGCACGCGAAATCGCATTGATGATTACGTCGCCGAGTTGTTCAAGAAGACCAAGCTTTTCTTCCTCGCGGCGGTGGGACTATACGCGACGTTGCGGTTTGCGGAGGTGTCGGACGGCGTCCAGACGACCATCGGCCGCATCGCGTTCATCCTGTTGCTCTTGCAGGTGGCCATCTGGGGCAACCACCTCATCACGGTCTACATCAAGCGCTACCGGGAGCTGAAGCTGGAGGAAGATGCCGGCGCGGTCACGACCATTCAGGCGGTCGGATTCGTCGGCAAGCTGATCCTGTACACCGTTGTGCTCCTGCTGGCACTTGACAATCTCGGCATCGACGTCACGGCGTTGATTGCCAGTCTCGGAATCGGCGGTATTGCGATCGCGTTAGCCGTCCAGAACATCCTGGGTGATCTGTTCGCATCGCTTTCGATCGTTCTGGATAAACCGTTTGTCGTCGGTGACTTCCTGATTGTTGGCGATCATATGGGATCTGTCGAGCGCGTCGGACTGAAGACGACACGACTGCGAAGCTTGTCTGGCGAGCAACTCATCTTTTCAAACAGTGACCTGTTGGGCAGCCGGATACGCAACTTCCGGCGGATGTTTGAGCGACGCATCGCCTTTGAGGTGGGTGTCACCTACGGAACGTCCAAGGCAAATCTTATCGAGATACCGGGCATCATTCAGGATGCGATCGAAGGACAGGAGAACACCCGGTTTGAACGTTCACACTTCAAGACATTTGGTGATTCTGCCCTGATATTCGAGACGGTCTACCACGTTCTTGTAGCGGACTACGCGGTATACATGGACATCCAGCAGGATATTAATTTGAAGTTGGTGGATGCCTTTAGCGCGAAGGGTATCGAGTTCGCGTTCCCGACGCAGACACTTCACGTGGAACCGATCGAGGCCAGTGTCGAGATTGTGGGTGACGGAAGCGCTTGAGTCGGGCCAGCCAAATCGTTGTCATCTTAAGAGAACGCCAACCATGTGTCGAAACATCAGGACCCTGTACAATTTTGAGCCAACCGCGACCGACGCAGAAATTCGGGCTTCGGCGCTGCAGTTCGTGAGAAAAGTGACCGGTTACAACAGACCGTCAAAGGTGAATGAGCAGGCCTTCCATCAAGCTGTAGATGAGGTTGCGGAAGTCGTCGCAAGGCTTTTCGACAGTCTGGAGACCAGAGCCACCCCGCGCAATAGAGAGGTGGAGGCGGCAAAGGCGCGAGCAAGGTCGGAGAAGCGATTCGGTCAGCAACCGAAGTCGCACGCCTGAGGGCCGCAACTGAACTCCTTCATCGTCTTCGGCCTTGAAGGAGATCTGTTAGAGGAATCTCTTTGCGAAGTCCTCGGCGAGATCGGAGTTGTACCTGACCTTGGCCACGTCGGCAGCGAACGCGTTCATCTCGTTCTGCACGCGCTCCCACCACCAGCTCCTGAGTCCGTCCAGTATCTGCCTTTCCGGCACATCGAACTCGTTCGCCAACTGCTCAATTCTCCCGATCTGGAATACGGGCGTGTACGTATCCACCGATTCGTGCAGCCCCAGCCGGATTCGATCGGATTCGATCTTCTTGTCCTTCATCCAGTCCTTCATCGGTCGACCCCCAAGCAACGTTGCATGAAAAAGAGCATACTTCGGCGCAGAGAGGTATGCCAGCCGCCAAATCGGCATAAATGGTGCCAGCGAGACTATTACGCCGGTTGATCGCATTGCAAGAGGTATTCGTGTACGCCTACCCCTGCCCCGGAGCGAGAACCCTGAGTAGGCGCAACCCCCACTCTTCCTTTCGGATCTGGCCTGAGGAATATCATCCGGGCCATTTCGTACGCTCAAACAGGTTTCATGAACAAGGTACAGGACGATGCAAACGTACATCCTGATGACGAAGCTGTCGCCGGAGATGAGTCGGCACGTGAAGGATCGAGCGAGCCTCGGGAGGGCCTGGCTGGACGACGTGAAGTCGAAGTGCCCCGAGGTGCGGTTCGTCTCGCACTACGCACTTCTCGGGCCCTATGATTTCCTGGACATCTACGAGGCGCCCGACGAGGAGACGGCGGCGAAGGTGTCGATGATCAGCTTGTCTAAAGGTGCCTTTCAGGCCGAGAGCTGGGTGGCCATCCCCTACAAGAAGTTCGTTGAGCTGACCGCAGAGATTTAACGGGGACGCGAGTTTCGTGTCGCCGCATGACTCCCACGGTCACTTGACCTGGACGTTGCCTGCCTCACCGGCCTCGGGGAGATCGCCGAAGAGTACAGAGTACATCAGTCGGTAGATGAACGTATTGTCGACGTTGCTCGGAAGACGGTCCGCGCCGAAGCCGTGCGCCTTTGCGACAACACCTCCGAGGGTGTCGCCGCCCGATGCCCAGCCGATGGCAAATCGTAAGCGATTGCCGAATTGATCAGGCTGGGCAACGAATGGAAGTGTACCGGTCCCCGACCTGCCGTCCAAGGGTGCGCCATTATCGTTCTTCGCCGCGACGGGACGTTCGAAGTCCGCCTCGTCGCGAATCGGATAGACCTCCATTCCCCCCGCATCCGAATCAGCGGCGGTCACCAGGAGCGTGTTGGGATGGCCGTCTATGAAATCCATGGCTACGCCGATCGCCTCGTCCGCGCGAGCCAGCGCCGTGAGCGTTCCGCTAGCATTGTTGCTATTTGCCAGGTTGTCCGATCCTTCCTCTTCGACTACGAGAACAAAGCGCTTGCCCTTTGCAGACAGTACGCGTAGAGCGGTCTCCGTCATCTCGGCCAACGTGGGGGCATCGGGATGGTAAACCGGCAACCCTTCGCTCTTCAGCCGTTCCTCCGACTTGTCATTGAACGTGTGGTTCGACGCAAACACTCCAAGGACACGATCGGTTGTCGACGGGAGCGCAAGCAGCTCATCTCGCGTGTAGACTATCGTGTAACCAAGCTCTCGACCCCGCTCGATCATGTCTAGCCCGTCCTTCCTCACGCCCGGTGCACCGTGCCGACCGATTTGGCCCTCCGGAATGAGAAGTCTCTCACCACCAGACAAGATGACGTCGACCCCGCTTTCAATTACTTGCCGTGAGATAAGGTCAGTATCTGATCGGCGAGGAGAGCTAGCCGCGTAGGCACCTGATCCCGGCTCTCCGATATGTCCCGAGTTTATCAAGCCGGTGGCCAGCCCTGCGTCGATTGCCTCCATCACCAGACTGCCATTGCCTGACAGTGATGTCAACGGCTGGTCCTGATACATCCCGTACGATTGGTACGGCACCTTGACTCCGTATGCGTGAATGGTGGCGCCTCCATTCGAACTGGCGCCGAGGGAGTTCGTCTGGTGGCCGCGATACACGCCCATGTGATCCATTCTGTCCCAGTTCAGCATGCCGTCTGGACCGTCCACGACCAGACGAACGGCACCCCAGTGAGCGACACCGCTGCCGTCGGGGTGGATGAATATCGCGTTGCCCAGCTTCGGGGCGCAGCCCGAAAGACACAGAAGGCATGTCGCGGACAGTGCTACGATGAGATTTGGGTGATGCTGCGATTCGATCATGACTATGGACGTTGATGAGCGTGAGCGATTGCCTCACAATGGCGGCGGTTGGTCTGGGAACAGGCGTGACACGCTACGGCAAAATAAGGCTGAAATATGTCCATGGAATGGCCGAAATCCGATCAGTCCACAAACGGCCGAAAGCAATGGGGCACTTTGTATTACGAGTTGCCACCCATCAGTTCGGCACCCCATTCCCGAGTTCATGTAGAGGATTGCACTACACGATGTAGGGTATTGATACCATTTGTGTTACGTAAAAAGTATGCGATAATGTGATTACCTGATAGATAGATTCGCTCGACTACAATCAGTGTAATAAAGGTGCAATGCCAGACTCGCAAGCGCCTGTTGACACAGGTGTGTCAGTAGGCAAGGCTGCTTCCAGACCTCAAGGCAGCCAAGTAAACGGCCTGCCTCCCAAGAACATCGTCACGGTCAAGCAACACGTCGTCGAGATCGTCTCCGATGCCGGCGAAGGTGCACAGAAGGCCGGGCAGGCTTTCGGAACCGTCTCTGCCAAGATGGGCAATGGCGTCTGGACGGTGGAGATAATTCCGGCAGAGATACAGCCACCGCCCCGTAATCCGGCCGGCGGCAGCGGCAACAGAATTCGCATCGGGTCCTTCCCGATAACAAATGCGGGTGACGAGGCGGACCTTCTCGTTGCGTTCAACGAAATGGTGCTTATCGGCCGCCGCGAATCACTCAAACCGGGGTGCATCATTCTCATTGAAGACAAATGGCGGACGCACCCGGACGAGGAGATAGCCGCATCGTACGCTCGGGTCTACAATGAACTCGTCGAGGATGGATTCAAAGTCTACGAAGTGCCGATGGAAGTGGAGACACTGAAACATGTGAAGAATCCGCAACGCGGAAAGAACATGTTCGTCCTCGGCATGCTCTGCTCCATCTACGGACGGGAAAAAGAGCTTGGACGGGAACACATCCGTTTCGTTTTTGGCCGCAAGGGCGAGAAGATTGTCGAGAGCAACATCAATCTGTTCGATGCCGGCTTCGAATGGGCGGAGGCGAACTTAGATTTCGGATTTCGCGTTCCCCCAGCCGAGATACACGGCCCTCAGATAGTCGTCAACGGCAATGTAGCGATCGCCCTCGGTGTAGTCGCATCCGGCATGGAGGTCTGCGCGATGTATCCGATAACACCGGCCACATCCGCTTCCCACTATCTGAGTGAGATATTTGAGCATGTCGGCGGGATGGTGCACCAGGCCGAGGATGAAATCGCTGCTTGCGCATTCGCCATCGGAGCCTCTTACGCCGGAAAGTGCGCGGTGACCATCACGTCGGGGCCTGGGATCTCTCTCAAGACGGAGTTGATTGGACTGGCCGTCATGGCCGAGCTGCCTCTGGTGATCGTTAACGTGCAGCGCGGCGGCCCGAGTACTGGTCTCCCGACGAAGGTCGAGCAGGGTGATCTGCTGGCCGCTCTCTTCAGCACGCACGGAGATGCACCGAAGGTTGTAATGGCCCCCGCTACCATTGAGGACTGTTTCTACTCCGTCCTGACCGCAAGAAAGATTGCGGAGACCTTCCGCATGCCGGTCATTGTGTTGTCCGATGCCAATCTTGCGACGGGCCAGCAACCGTTTCCTCGACCGACTTTCAGTCAGGACTGGCTCGCTCCCCCGATAGACCAGAGCCCCGTGCCACGGGGCACGCCGCCTTACGACTGGGACCCGAAGACCGGTGTGTCGAGACGGCTGATGCCCGGGCAGCCTGGAGGAATGTTTACACTCACCGGCCTTGCTCACAACGAGGCCGGCAAGGTGGCTTACGATCGCGGCGTGAATCAGCGCGGGGCGAGGAGCAGAAGCATGAAACTGGCAGCCTTCCAGAAGACGCTCAAGACGCCCGAAATCTACGGCGATGATGAGGGCGACATTCTGGTTCTGGGCTGGGGCAGCACCCAGGGCGCGATTCGGGAAGCCGTCGACCGCGTCCGCGAGGACGGGCACCGCGTATCCGCCCTCCACCTCAAGTTTCTTCAGCCCATGGCGTCCGGCATCGGCGAAATCCTCCAGCGATTTGGCAAGGTCATCTCCGTCGAGATGAACTACTCGGACAGCCTCGAAGACGAACTCATCGATGCGGACAACCGGAGGTATTCCAACCTCGCCCTGCTGCTGCGTGCGCGCTACCTGGTGGATGTAGACTCGTGGTCGGGCGTACACGGTGAACCAATCCAGCCCGGTCGTATCGAGGAAATGCTTCGGCACCAGCTAACAACAATCAATGGGTGAGCGAACAATGTTCGGCCTCAACACATCTCTTGCGATTGACATCGAAGAGCCCCAGTACAATCTGACGGACTATCAGAGTGCCGTTCCAAGATGGTGTCCGGGCTGCGGTGACAATGCGATCCTGACAGCAGTACAGCGGCTGTGTCGCGATGAGCAACTCCCGCCTGAAAAGACGGTCTTCGTGTCGGGTATCGGTTGCTCAAGCCGATTCCCACATCACATGGGCACCTACGGATTTCACGGTCTGCATGGGCGCGCCCTTCCGATCGCCCAGGGAGTAAAGATCCGCCGGCCCGACCTGAACGTATTCGTGAACATGGGTGACGGCGACTGCTGCAGCATCGGAACCGCTCACTGGATACACGCGATCCGCTACAACATGAACCTCGTCGTGCTTGTTCACGATAACGAGATCTACGGCATGACCAAGAAGCAGGCCTCACCCACCTCGCCAAAGGGACTCAAGACGTCGACCACGCCGTACGGCTCCTACCTCGAGCCGCTCAACATCCTGAGCACGACGCTCGGAGTAGGCAACGTTTCCTTTGTTGCCAACGCAGTCGAGTGGATCCCCGATGTGCTCTACCAAATCATTCATGCTGCGTTTCATCATCGCGGGTTCTCGTTCGTTCGCATCGCGCAGCGGTGTCCGCACTTCCTGCCGAACTTTTTTGATTGCCTCATCACAGATCCGAAAAAGATCCTGCTGCTCAATCACGAGAACGGCATTCGTGTAAATGGGAAGCTCGGCGAGACTTACTCCAATTCGATGGAGCACGACCCCTCTGACATCAATCGCGCTCGCGAGATCGCAGCGATGAGTGAGGTCGAGCCCGTCGGAATCCTGTATCGCAACGACTCTCGACAATGCTACGAAGACCTTCGCCGGCCCAGAAGGTCTGTCTCCGTCGGTATGAGAAAAGAGGCTATCGATCGTGAGTTCGACAAGTTTGCCGTCAACGTCCTCACCTGACGCGGAGACCGCCCTAAACGCCACGACGGGTGAATCCGATTTTCGGGAATCGGTGGATTTCTACCGAAGCTCTGGGACGCTGGCATACCCCAAGCACGACGGCAAGGTATCTGACAAGGCGGGACGTGATCTGATGGCGTTTTACCGCCACGGCCGCGACGTGGGACAGCAGGTCGAGGACGCACGCCTGTTGCCTGCCTCACTGTTCGAGTACGTAAACGCGTCGGCGCGGCGCGGCCCGTATCCAATGTGCATCGGAGAAGGCGACGACGACATCCCGACGTCCCTGACCTCGATCATCGACCGGCTGATAGGAACCGACGCACCGCCCGAGGACGACAAGGAGCGCGTTCGACTATTGCTCACGATGGAAGCCGAAATCCGTCGGCGTTTCAACGACAATGCCGAGCTACCGCTGTCGAAACTCTGGGACCTCGCGATCGAAGTGGTGGCCCCCCCTGATGATGATACGATCTCCTCTACTGCACGAGAGGCCCTGACCGAAGCACGCAAGCAGCTTGGTGTGGATGGCAAGTTGGTCGATTTGTCGTACGAGGATTTGGTCCACCTTATCGAGACTCTTAACGGTAAAGCGTGGCAGCGACGATTCTCGGAGGCTCAGCGTCGAGTCGAAAGCCTCGCTCTGCAAATTGACGATCTCCTCTTAGTTGACTTTGAGGGATCCGAGGAATCACGTAGCCCTGACCACCTCGAGGCGTCAGTTGGAAAGACGTTTGCATCTGAGCTCGATTTTGACGCCCTGTCGGGAATCATGTCGGAGTCGGGCCGACACCACCAGATGCCCGAGGAACGTCGACGACGCCTGGAATCGGTGCGACAGGACCTTGTAGACCTGCCTGGGGTGCTGTTGGCGGCCGGGACCGATCGGATTCTTGAAGGCGAGGCCGGCCTTGAGTCCGCGACCGTCAGCGTGCGGCACGACATGGACACAATGGCTCGGCTTTCGAGAGCGGCGCAAATCGCCTTCCTCGAGATCTCCGGCAAATACCGGGAGAACGATCACGATGCCTTCTTCGACAATTTTGGCGTCGAGAGCCTGACGGACGAAGAGATCGAGATGTGTCCTCCTTGTCTCATAAACGCGGGCTCAACGTCCGACCTGTCAGCCTCTGCTCGCAGCCGGCTGATGGATCTTCTTGCCACCCGACTGCCGGTGAAGATTGTCTTGAAGGTAGACGAGCTGACCACCGAACTCGCGCACCCGAACAGGGGCCACGTTTCGTCCGCTGCTTCGCATACGGCGTGGCAGGCGGCAGCTCTCGGAACCGCCTACGTCTTCCAGGCGCCCGCTTCAGAAGCCGAGCCAATCGGTTGGGCTGCCCATGTCGGTGCACGTTACTCCGGACCCGCACTATGGTCCATCTACACTGGCCTGGAGTCGAAAATTGACCCTCTCGACGATCACCTGAGTTCGGCGATTGCTCTCGAATCTCGTGCGTTCCCCTTATTCGAGTTCAACCCAAGTGGAGACAGCTGGGCGGAAAAGTTCGCAGTCGACCGCAATCCCGACCCAGAAGAGTCTTGGGGATCCACCGTCCTGGAAGCAGACCGAGACGGTGAGTTGGTATCCCTAAGGGTCCCGTTTACCTTCGCGGGCTTTCTCTTCTGTGACTCACGGTGGAATGATCTCTTTCGTTGGGTCGGGCCTGAAATGTGGCACGATTCGATGACTCCTGTCGACGAGTACCTTCAGTCCAACGAGACCGACGAATCATCTCTCGTCCCCTTTCTGTGGGTCGCGGATCACGATGGTTTTCTCGGTCGCGTCGTGCCGAGACAGTGCGTAATCCGTGCGATGCGGTTCTCCCTCGAGCGGTGGCGCACGCTGCAGGATTTGGGTGGCGTGAACAGCTCTCTGGCCGCTCGAGCAGTGGAAGCAGCAAAGGAACGCTTCGAAAAGGAAAAGAAGGAAGCCATTGCGGCGGTTGAATCTCGGTACAACGCTGAGCTACAGAGAACGACAGGCGAACTTGCGCGCGGGATCGTCTCAAATATTGCCGCCGGCCTGCTCGGCCTGCAAACGGCGGCACCGTCGCAGTCGGGCCCGTCGAGTGCGCCGGCGCCGGCTGCTGCCCCTTCCGCCGAAGGAGCTTCAGTGCCCACTGCACAGACAGACACTTCACCAATCGAAGATGGTGAAGCCGCGGTCGACAAGGCATCGGACGATGAGGATGCTGAGGAGACGCTTACTCTGGATGAGCCATACGTAGAGACTATTCGATGCACCACGTGCAACGAGTGCACGAACATCAACCCGAGACTTTTCGCGTACGACGACAATCAACAGGCCTACATCAAGGATGCGACAGCCGGGACCTATCGCGAGATTGTCATGGCTGCCGAGAAATGTCCCGTACGAATCATTCATCCTGGAAAGCCGCTCAACCCGAATGAACCGGACCTGGATGACCTCATGGAACGTGCCAAGCCCTTCCTCTAAATGGAGTCCTTGCTCGCCATTGGCTTTCTTGCCGGACTGGCCGCTCTTCTGGCTGTTGTTCTGGCGGTAGCCCACAGAAGATTGTGGGTCTACGAGGATCCCCGCATTGACACCGTCACCGACATCCTGCCGGGCGCCAACTGCGGCGCGTGCGGGCTTCCAGGCTGCCGCGCCTTCGCCGAGCGCGTCGTCGACGGAAAGATCCTGCCCTCGGGATGCCCGGTTGGCGGACCCGAGACGGCACGGTTTATCGCGAACTTTCTTGGGATAGATGCAGGGACGGTCGAGAAAAAGGTGGCGCGTTTGCTCTGCGCTGGAGGGCGCGACGTGGCCCTTCAGGTGGGAGAATATGAGGGGTTCTCTTCGTGTCGGGCTGCCGCGACGATTGGTGGCGGATTCAAGGGATGCACATTCGGATGTCTCGGACTGGCCGACTGCGAAGCAGCATGTACATTCGACGCCATAACCATGTCGGCCAACGGATTACCGGTAGTAGACCTCGAGGCCTGCACGGCCTGCGGCGACTGTGTTCGGGCCTGCCCAAAAGACCTCTTCGTCATTCAACCCGTGAGTCATTGCCTCGTCGTCCAGTGCAAGTCCATTCTCGAAGGAGAGGAAGCGCTCGAGCGATGCAAGGTTGCTTGCACCGGCTGCGGCTTGTGCGCGGCAGACGCTCCGGAAGGGCTGATCGCGATGAAGGACAACCTGCCGGTAATCAACACTGACAAAATCGAGCACCAGACCGAACTCGCGACCCTGAGGTGCCCCACCGGTGCAATACAGTGGATAGTCGGTCAGCAGTTTAAAGAGTTCATCCCGCTCGATACCATTCCGACAAACCATTAGCGTGCCCGATAAAGCCGACATAGACAGGCAGCCCGGATGGCCGGGACGAACTGCGGCGAAAGACCCGCAAATGGCGCTGGTCGACATGGAGCTCGCGTCCGGCTCAGTCATTGTTTCAGTCGGTGGCGCCCCCCAGTCCGGGGTCCGTTTGGTTGCAGACGCAAGGAGTGCAGTCGGAATTGCGACGGGACTTTCAGCCTCCGGCGCACGAGCGGCCGTTCTCATTTCCGGAAATGACCTGACGCAAGTCGTCTCCGAGTTGCGGGCGGCAGCTTCCGCTCATCTTCCTCTGGTGGTCCACTACAGCTGCGAAGCAGGTCACACGGCCTCCCGGGCATCACATGATTCTGTCGCCGCGCTTCGCGACACAGGCTGCGTAATATTTCAGGCAGCAGACGCGCAGGAAATGCTGGACCTCGGGATGGTAGGGCGACGCATCGCGGAGGAGGCCCTTGTACCTGTCATCGTGACGCAGGACTCCTACACCGGAACCAACAACGTTTCCACATTTCGCGTACCGGAATCCGAAATGCTTCGGGCATGGATAGGCAAACCAGTCGATTCGATCGCTTCGCCAACTCCTTCTCAACGCCTGCTCTTTGGTGAATCTCGTCGACGAATTCCGCGCCTGCTCAGCGTTGAACGCCCTGTCGGTCTCGGTGCTCATCTGGACCGGACGGCGGCGTCCAGAACGCTTGCAGGGCAGGAGGTCTTCTTCGGCGAGGAGATATCAAAAGTAGCTGCTAATGCCTTCGCCCATTTCGCTGCTGCGACAGGACGCGACCATGGACCGATATCTCCTTATCGCGCAGATGACGCTGACTTCATTGTCGTTGCCGCGGGTCGCGTTTCAAAAACCCTGCGTGACGTAATAGACGAGCTTCGCCGCCAACACCGAAAGGTGGGTATGGTGGAGATCAAGATGTACCGACCCATCCCCGAGGCTGACCTCATAAGGCTTCTTCATAACAAGCAAGGAGTCACCGTACTTGAAAGCGTTCGGATCGGAGGCGCGCAGGATACTCCCATGATGGCAGACCTGCGATCTCTGTTAAGTCGCTCGCGGGATTCCGGCGGCTCGAGCGAAGGCCGTCCCAAGCGTTACAGTCGCCAACGGCCCGCAACGCAAGACGAGGGACCGACACTCTTTTCGGCCGTGTCGCAGAACACCGCAGAGGCATCGCATGCGGATTTGCGCGCCGTTTTCGACAACATGCTGCCCGAAGGCGCAAACCAAAAGCGCTATCACCTCGGCGTCCGTTTTGGCGTGCCGCAGGGTTCACGCGTTCCCGGCCTTGAACGGTTGGGTCAACTGCTGGAGACAGCCTATGGCCGACTTAGCCTTCGGGGTCTGACAGGTGCCGGGCGCGGCACCACGTCGGGTACGGAGGCCACCGTGATAAGGCTGGTGGGCATGGCCGATCAATCCCCGGGCGAGGTCGGCGCGGCCCTCGCTGTCGGCCTGTTCCGCACCGCGGACGGGACCGTCGAGAGCCGTGCGTCCGCCTCAGGTACGACGGACTTCGAACCAGAGACAATTACCGTATGCCACTCCCGAGACAACGGTCACCGTAGCGGCAGTCCTACGGATGCCAACATCGTGGGCATCACCCGCATCAGCATGATCTTCGACCTCAATGTTCTGGACGCTCTTCGAGACGGGGGACGATTGATTGTTTCCAGCGATGCTCCCCCGCAACAGCTTTGGAACATGCTGCCCGAGCGAGTTCGGACCTGCATTCGAGACAAGAACCTGCACCTGAGCGTCCTTCCGGGGCCGTCTGTCGCAGAAGGCATTGCTACCGATCGATGGCTGTAGAATCACCTCGAAATGCAGTGTCTGGTCGGAGCCATCCTGCAGGCTCCGGAACTGCGACTCGGAGACCCGCAAGAGTTGATCGAGAGTTATCGGAGCGCTTTCTCCGAGGCCTGGGCCTCGGGTGATTTGTTGCTGGAGCAATTACTCGAAGCGGTCGACCGTGGAGCGTCGAGAGTGCAGGAGTTTGACCCGCATTCCTTTTCGACCGCGGACGCCAATCCGGAAATGGAGCCCCCGGCACCATGGTCCGTTCGCGATGTCACAGAACATGACGACAGTGTGTACGACGCCGGTCGATTTTGGAACGCCGTCGGCTACCTGTATGCGACTGGCCGATCCGAGGAATCCATGGTCGACCCGTACGTCGCGTCCGGAGTTCTTCCCGGGAAGACTAGCGCCTTTCGCAGCTGGGCACCGTTCACAACACGACTGCCACAGTTCCTCCCGGAGAATTGCACCGCCTGCGGTGCCTGCTTCCTCTCGTGTCCTGACTCCGCTCTACCCGTTACGGTTGCTTCAGTCTCCGAGTTGGTGTCAAATGCAATGCAACTGGCGGAGGACTCTGGCACCGATGTCGCGCAACTTCGACGGATCGAAAAGCACCTCGCAAATCAGGCGCACAGGCTCGTCGCCGGAGATCAACGCCATGAGTTTCGAACGCTTGGCGACCTGATTGTGGCCTCACACGAGAGACTCGTTGCGCGGATGGAACTCAGCGATCGGGACGCTGAGCAGATTCAAATGCAAACAAATGCCGTCGCAAAGGTCAGTCGCTCTTTTCCCATCTCGCGAACCGAGAGTTTCTTCGGCGAGCCGGACACAGAAGAGAAGGGCGCAGGTCTAGTCTTCTCCATAACTGTCAATGCGGATGCCTGCAAGGCCTGCGGGCTCTGCGCGGCAGTCTGCCAGGACGACGCCCTGGAGATGACCGCTATCACTCCCGACCTGGTCGCACAGTATAGGCACGACTGGCGCGCAGCGATGCAAATGCCGCCCACCCCAAGGGATCGAATCAAGAAGTTCGAGCGAGACGATCAACCCGCTACCGCCGCGTATCGCATGTTGGACCGCAGGGCGTACCACACCGCCCTCGGCGGCGACAGCGGATTTCCCGGTAGCGGTACCCGCGCCACGCTGCATCTGGTCGCAGGAATTGCAGACTCCATCATCCGACCCCGCCTTGAGAAGTTTCAGGAGGCCGTCGAGATATCGATAGAGAAACTGGAGGAAGCCATACGTGCCTACGTCCATCAGTCCGTGGACGTGAATGACTTCGAGGAGTTTGGCAAGCGGCTGAAGAAAATTGACTCTACAATACTGGATGCCAAACGACTCGCGGGACTTGCTCAGGGCGGCGACGCAATCCAAAAAGAGAGACTACTCCAGCTCAACACGGCCCTATTCGAACTGAAGCAAATGCGCGGCCGTCATGAGTCCCAGGGAAAAGACTCCGGCAGTTCGATAGCCGCCGCTTTCAGTCTGGCGCAGCCTAACGTCAACAGTGCGCGCTACCCGTACAACCCGTTCTCCTTTCCCTGGATCAACGTAGCTCCCGGTACTGCACCGGCGGTCGCAGAAGGTCTGCTCGAGGGAATCGGTCGAAACCTGATTGAAGATCTCCGAACTCTTCGGAAAGCCAGGATGATCCTCGACGACGTGTACGAGCCACCTTCCGAAGGCAGCGCCGAGAGCCTCGAATGGTCCGAGCTAACAAACGAGGAACGTGAGATCTGCCCTCCTGTCTGTGCTGTCGTTCGTGATCAGCACGAGGTCCTTCCGCACCTCCTCGGCATGGAATTACCGGTCAAGATTTTCGTTCTCGACAACGCGTCGCTCCCTCCCGCCAAGAGCCCCCGACTGCATCTATGGCCAATGGCTCGCCCGGACGCGTTTGTCATGAGATCCAGCCTGGGGATGCACGAACACTTGTTGTTCGGCCTCATAAAAGGACTTAGCACCCCGCGGCCCGCTCTGTTCCATCTCTACGTTGCAGAGCCACCTGTCGACGGCATTCTTCCGGAAATGACGATGGATACGATGAGGCTCGCAGTCGAGAGCCGCGCTTTTCCCGTCATGGTTTATGACCCGGATCGTTCCGCCGTATGGTCGGATCGCTGGGACCTCGGCGGCAACCCGGACGACGCAGAGGATTGGTACCTAAAGCGTGTTGATGACGAGGTTTCTTCCACTCCGACAAATCGCGCAAAGCCGTTCACGGTTGCTGATTGGGCAGTGCGCATGGCCCGGTACCGACGCTATTTCCGTCACATCCCCCGCAATGCATGGCACGGCGGGATGGTCCCTCTTACAGAGTACCTATCGATCGAAGACGAAGACCGGGACGGATTGCAGCCGTACATAGAGGTTGCCGCGGAAGAACGGACCGCGCGTGTTGAAGTGCTTCCCGAGATGGTTACGGCGACGGCGGCGGCGCTGCGTTCGTGGCAGGTTCTGCAGGAACTCGGCGCAATTGAGTCAAGCCTCGTGGAACGCGTCGCATCGCGACTCCGAGACGAGTTCGCTCAGAAGACGGATCAGATGCAGCAGGACTTGGCGGCAAAGTATGCGACGCAGCTGGACTCGGAGCGGCAGTCGTTCGAATCCCGAATACATGACCGCCTAACGGAAGAACTGCTGACGCTCAGCGGCTACGGAGTCGAGGACGAGCGCGCCCGTCAGCGACTTCTCGATCTTGCCGGGGTGACGGCCGCTGACCAGGCAAACGATGTTCGTGACGGCGCCGGGCCCGGAGAAACGGAAGCAACGGGGATGTGAACGCCAATGGCCACGGCCCTCGCCCGACATATCGAAACGTTCCGCCATGGAGTCCATCCGGCCGACTACAAGGAGCTGACTCACGATCGACCGATCGAGCGCCTGCCGTTCATGGACGAACTCATCCTTCCGCTCAGTCAGCATCTAGGCTCTCCATCCCGTCCGATCGTGTCGGTTGGCGACTACGTATATCGGGGACAAGTCATTGCCGAGGCAGATGCTTTTGTGTCAGCTAACTTGCATGCGTCGGCGACCGGTACGATCAGCGCGATAGAGATGCGAAATCACCCTTCCGGACGCGTGGTTGATTCCATCGTCCTGAAACCGGATCCTGTTTCGCCCCAGACCCTCTACAACGAACGGTCAATCGACTTCTCCCGTCTCGCACCCTCCGAGATCGTTGAGGAGATCGGAAAGGGGGGCTTCGTTGGGCTCGGCGGCGCCGCCTTCCCTACGCATGTCAAGCTGACTGCGCCCGAGGGTAAGAGAGTTCGATTCTTTCTGGTAAACGCGGTCGAGTGCGAGCCGTACCTCAACAGCGACTACCGGGCTCTGCTCGAACGCTATGAGTCGATATTTCTCGGAATCCGAGTCGTGCTTAGAGCCCTGGGAGCAGAGATCGCGTACGTAGGTGTTGAGATGAACAAGCTGGACGCGATTGAGCTTCTCAAACAGAAGGTGCCGGCCGATCTTCCGTGCGAGATTGTGCCGCTGGAAACGAAGTACCCCCAGGGAGCGGAGAAGATGCTTACGGAAGCCGTGCTCGACATTGAAATACCGAGCGGCCGCCTTCCGATTGACGTCCAGGTAATCGTGAACAATGTCGGCACGGTGTCCGGGATAGGCGAGTACTTTCAGTACGGCCAGCCTCTGATAGAGCGCATTGTCACGGTGACGGGTCCCGGCATTCGTAGGCCAGCAAACCTGTTGGTGCCGATAGGGACAAAGCTCTCCGACGTCGTTGCGTACTGTGGCGGGATGCACGACAACGTACGGCAAGTCCTGTTCGGTGGACCAATGATGGGCAGCGCTCAACGGTTCCTCGATGTACCTGTGATGAAGGGTACCTCGGGCATTCTGTTCCTTACCGACTACGAAGTGTTTCCACGTGAGGAATATCCGTGTATCAAGTGCCAGCGTTGTGTCGACGCATGCCCCGTCTTTCTCAACCCGAGCCGACTTGGTTCACTGGCCAAGGCACGCTTGTATGATGACATGATGGATTGGCACATCATGGATTGCATGGAGTGTGGATCATGCTCGTACGTGTGTCCGAGTAACATACCACTCGTTCAGAGATTTCGCGTCGCGAAGGCGCTGCTTCGCGAGCAGAAGGCGAGAGAAAGCAAGGACAAATAGATGCCGACCGATGGCCCCCAGCTGCTTCTGACCACTTCGCCGTTTCTCAAGCAGCGCGAGGATACGGCGTTCCTCATGTGGCAGGTCAACTACAGCCTTGTCCCCGTGCTCCTCGTGGCCGTCTGGTATTTTGGAATAGGGGCCCTGCTCATCATGGCAGCCTGTATCGCGGGGGCTACTCTACCTGAATGGCTGCTGAATCGGAAAAGCGAGCGGAACACACTTCGTGATGGCTCGGGAATAATCACGGGGGCGCTGCTTGCGTTGACCCTCCCTCCGACTACCCCGCTCTGGATGGCATTTCTGGGTGGAGTAATTGCGATTACCCTCGGCAAGCTGATTTTCGGCGGGATAGGCTCCAATATTTTCAATCCGGCGCTAGTCGGAAGGGCGTTTCTGCAGGCGGCCTTCCCCGCCGCTATGACGACCTGGATGCTGCCGGATCCCGGCGCCTCAATGTCTGTCCATGGAAGGCTACTCGCAATCCCGTTTCTCAAGCCAGACGTAGACGTCATCACCACAGCCACACCGCTCGCCAGCATGAAATTCGACGCCACTCCGACACCCGTTGTCGATTTGCTTTTCGGATCGACGGCGGGTTCGCTAGGCGAGACAAGCACGATTGTCATACTCCTCTGCGGTTTGTACCTGGCGGGGCGGCGCGTTCTCAACTGGCGCATTCCAATCAGCATCTTTATGACGGTGGCTGCAGTGGCGGCAGCGATGCATGTCATCGATCCTTCCAGCTTCGCCACTCCCCAGTTCCATCTCTTCTCAGGCGGGTTGATGCTCGGCGCAGTCTTTATGGCGACCGATCCGGTTTCCTCGCCCATTACGCAGCGTGGCTGTTGGATATTTGGCGCGGGGATCGGTGTGCTGGTCATAGTGATCAGAGTCTTCGGAGGACTGCCAGAAGGTGTCATGTACGCCATACTGTTGATGAACGCAGCTACACCGCTGATCAACAGAACGACGCAAGGGAGGATATACGGAGAGATGAGACGGGGAAAAGGAAGCAGTCCATAGCAAGTGAATCCGAAAATCGGTGTCCGAATCGCAACGAAATATTGATGCTTCTCGACCAAAAGGAGGCGGCTTGCGCATGGTGGTCGTGATGGGAAGCGTGGGACTGATCGCGAGCGTGATCCTGGTGGCTACATATCAGGTCACAGCTCCATACATAGAAGAGAATCGGCGCGCCTACCTCGAGTCGGCGATCCTCGATGTTCTTCCGGGTGCCGCCACGTTTGCATCGTTTGAAATCCGGGACGGAGCGGCTGTCCGCGTCGAGGGCTCAGCTCCCCTCTACGCGGGCTACGATTCAACCGGAACCCTCGCTGGAATCGCGGTCGAAGCCAGAGGTCAGGGATATCAGGACGTGATACGCATCCTGTATGGCTATAAGACGGGGTGCGAATGTATCGTGGGCATGAAGGTTCTGGAGAGCAAGGAGACACCTGGCCTCGGCGACAAGATCGAAAAGGATCCACGATTCCTCGCGAACTTTGATTCTCTCGACGTGAGAATCGATAGGCCGGGCGGCCAGTTGCTGCATACGATCGTACTCGTGAAGAGCGGTGCCAAGACGGACGCTTGGCAGGTCGAGGCCATCACCGGTGCCACTGTGTCGTCGCAGGCAATAGCCGACATCATCGGAAGCAGCGCCGCAGCCCTGGTTCCAATCCTTAAGGAAGAGACGGACTCATTCAGAGGGCAATCGTAGTGGACAACATCTCGATCAGCAGCCCAGAGCAGGCCAACCTTGACACCGTGTTGAAGGGATTGTGGAAGGAGAACCCTGTCTTCGTCCAGGTACTTGGGATGTGCCCGGTCCTCGCGGTTACAAACACCGTGATGAACTCCCTGGTCATGGGCCTCGCGACCACATTTGTCCTCGTGTCCTCCAGCATATTCGTATCCGCTTTTCGCAGGGTGATTCCGCGGCAAGTCCGGATCGCCACATACATACTTATCATCGCGACCTTCGTTACGGTAGCGGACTACGTCATTCCTGCAATCAGCCTTGAAGTCCACCGCTCTCTCGGAGCATTCGTGGCGCTAATTGTGGTGAATTGCGTGATCCTGGGACGAGCGGAGGCCTTCTCATCAAAGAACCCAATTGGGAAATCAGTTCTTGATGCTGCCGGGATGGGTGCAGGATTTACGATCGCGATCGTGCTTCTCGGGCTCGTGCGAGAACTGCTCGGCAATGGAACGATCCTCGATTTTCCGGTTCTTGGGCCAGACTACGAGCCGTGGGTAGTGATGGTTCTGCCGGGCGGGGCCTTCTTCGCGCTGGGGGCCTGGTTGCTTGTGTTCGCATGGCTCAAGGAACGTGGCAGCGGCAAGGCCAGGGAGGTGAAGGCATGAACTCCGAATCCATTACGTTCGTCTTCATCAACGCCGCTCTGATAAACAACTTTGTGCTCAGCGCCTTTCTCGGCATATGCCCGTTTATCGGAGTGTCCAAGAAACTCGAGACCGCCAGCCGCATGGGGATGGCGGTAATGTTTGTGATGTTGGTCAGCTCAGTCTGCGCCTTCGCCGTACATAAGTTGCTCGTCCTCATCGACGCGCAGTACCTGCAGCTCATTTCCTACATCGTCATCATTGCTTCGGCCGTTCAGCTCGTCGAGATGTTCATTCGCAAGTTCAGCCCCGTTCTTTTCCGGGCGCTCGGGATATTCCTGCCCCTGATAACTACGAACTGCGCCATCCTGGGGCTTGCGCTGTTCCAGACCAGCAAGGACTACAACTTCGTCCAAGCACTCGTGTATGCGTTAGGGGCGGGTGTCGGGTTCACAATTGCAATCGTGCTGATGGCTGGACTTCGAGAAGAACTGGAGCTTTCGGACGTACCGGGACTTGTGAAGGGAACGGGAATAGTGCTGATGCTAGCCGGACTGCTCTCTCTCACGTTTATGGGGTTCGCGGGACTTGGAGGATAGCCCGATGCTGTACCATATACTGATAACTCCCCTGCTGCTGGGACTAATCATAGCCGCCTGGCTCGGCTTTCAGTCTTGGGTGCGCAAGCGGTCGCCCGGAATGCGGCCCGACGCCGACGTGCTTCGCGGACGGTTTTCGTGCGGGACCTGCTTCGAATTCGAGAGCTGCCATACGACGCTGACCTCTATTGGGGATGAAGCGACGGACCGCAGCCCGCGGCTGGAACGGCTCGCAAAGCGTGCCAAAATCAGTCGCCGACGCCGATATCCCGGAAGTAGACCGAATACATGAGGTCGCGCTCTGATGCTTCGTGGTCGTGCAACTTGTTCACCAGACCCGACAACCGGTCGCGAACCGATGGGAGGGTCGACACATCAGCCATGCGCTTGAGTTCGCCCGTGATACCGTCAAGCTCATCCAGGAACTCTCCGTGCTCGGCCTCGAGCATGTCCACCCGTCGCTTCTCCTGTGGCGCCTTCGCAATGACGTCTCCCATGAAGCCTCCGTCCTCTTCAAGATCGAAATGCTTCACGAGTACGTTGCGAAAGTCCCGAAGCTGCCAGACCAGCTCCAGCTTCCAGTCAGCGAATTCCTTGGAAGGCGGGCGCGCGAACGCGTCCAAAACATTATCCATAAGCGTGCGGAGTGTCGCGTGCTCCTCTTCAACGCGATCTGCAATCGCTGCCTTTTTCTCTCCCATAATAGCTCTCCTGCATTCGAGTTAT
>JBFIPX010000024.1:0-27713 GCA_041609895.1 Rhodothermales bacterium | reverse complement strand
TCCCTGGAAGCGGCAAAGACCAAGGCCAAGGCAATTGTCGAAGAGGCGGTCGCTGCGGCAACGCGGATCCAGAAGCAGGCGGAAGACGAGAAGTACCGGCTGCGACGGGAGATTGAACGCATTCGTTCACGGCGGGCGGAGGTAATCGCACGCTTGCGCGCGTTGCTCAACTCCGAGCTGGCCATTCTGAATGACCACGAGAAGCAGCACCCGGTGGCTGCCGCCGATGAAGTGGAAACCGAACTCGAGAACGCGATTGCTGAGTCGGCGTCTGCGGCAGATGGTGGGCGAGAGCAAGCAGTGGATGAGATGGCAGGCCTCGAGGAAGTCGCGGAAGAACTCGCGGAAGAACACGGAATCGATGGCGACGTGAACGCAGAAGACGAAGTGACGGATGAAGCGCATCCGGTGTCGCCTACGTCGGAGGAGGTTCAGCCCGAAGCAGCGGTTGCCGTGCCGAATGAGGTCGACCCCTCCGCCAATATCGAAAACACCCTGCGATTCGATACGGAACACAAGGACGGTGGCCGAGCGCCCTCGTCAGGGGCGACGGGAAATGATAGCCGACGGGATTCGCCTGAGATGGATAAGATTCGTAAGATTCTGGATGATCTTGCCTGACGGGCGAAGTATTCCAGATCCATTACGCTTATCACAGGTGACCCGTAATTAGCGCTCCGCATCCCTCTCTCATCGCTGAGTATGTCGCTCAGGTGCACGCCGCTGCTGACGAGGTCAAAGCTCGCCTAGCCCCGGCGTCGCGCATTGGCATTATTCTCGGAACCGGTCTCGGTGGCCTCGCAGAAGAGATCGAGGTCGAAGCCTCAATTTCCTACGACGATATTCCGCATTTCCCGGTCTCGACTGTGGAGTCGCACCACGGCAAGCTGATATACGGGCGGCTCGAAGGCGTCCCGGTGCTTGCCATGCAGGGACGCTTTCATCTCTACGAAGGCTACAACGCACGGCAGGTGACGTTTCCGGTTCGGGTATTCGGAACGGTTGGAGTAGACACCCTGCTTATTTCGAACGCCGCCGGCGGGATGAACCCGAACTACCGCAGGGCCGACCTGATGCTGATTACCGATCACATCAATCTGCAGGGAGTCAGTCCGTTGTCCGGAGCTAATCACGACCCGTGGGGGCCGAGATTCCCTGATATGAGCGAGCCCTACGATCTCGAGCTGCGAAGGTGTGCCGAGGAGGCTGCGCTCGAAAGTGGCATCCGTCTACAGCAAGGGGTCTATTGCGCCGTTGTAGGTCCAAATCTCGAGACGCGAGCCGAGTATCGTTTTCTGCGTCTTATTGGTGCCGATGCGGTGGGGATGAGCACGGTGCCCGAGGTAATCGTAGCGCGGCACATGGGCATGAGGTGCCTCGCCATCTCGGTTATCACAGACGAATGCTTCCCAGATGCGCTCGAAGAAGTTTCGATTCCGGATATTCTCGCGGCGGCGGCGGAGGCGGAGCCGCGTCTCACGCGACTGCTGCAGAAGGTTGTCGTGGCGGCAGGATAGTCGTCCCAGCGGCGATTTCATGACTTGATCCGGTCCGGTTGACAATCGGTTAATTAACGATTGACGATCCTCTCCAGGCTGATCACAGGTGCGTTTTGGTGTATCTTTCAAGCCCTCGACATAGGTCGATTTTCCCACCGTTTCATCCGTTCCGTCCTGCTTCGATCTGTCTGATCCATGCCGAAGTTTGCAGAGGTTAAGCGCTTTAATCACCCGGAGATAGAGAAGAGAACACTTCGCTGGTGGAAGGAGCACGACATCTTCGCCCGCAGTATTAGCGAGCGAGAGGGCGGCCCGGTGTTTTCTTTTTACGAAGGCCCGCCGACGGCGAATGGACGCCCGGGAATCCATCATGTGATGGCTCGAACGATAAAGGACATCTTTTGCCGGTACAAGACCGCTAAAGGATACCTCGTGACGCGCAAGGCGGGATGGGACACACACGGACTGCCCGTCGAGATCGAGGTTGAAAAAGAGTTGGGGCTTGAAGGCCGGGATCAGGTTCAAGCCTACGGGATCGACAAATACAATCGCGCCTGTCGCGAAAGCGTCTCGCGCTATACCGAGCTGTGGGACGACTTGACGCAGCGAATGGGTTACTGGGTTGACCTGGATCATCCGTATGTAACGTATAGGAACGAGTACATAGAAAGTGTATGGTGGCTCCTGAAGCAAATCCACAAGAAAGGCCTGTTGTACAAGGGGCATAAGATTCAGTGGTACAGCCCGGGTTCGGGCACGGTCCTGTCTTCACATGAAGTAAGCCTGGGCTATCGCGAGGTTCAGGATCCGAGTGTATTCATTCGTTTTCCGGTAGCAGGTCAGGAGGACACGTTCTTCCTGGCGTGGACCACGACTCCATGGACTCTTATTTCGAATACGGCGTTAGCCGTTGGTCCCGGCATCAAATATGTACGGGTTCGAGTGCAGCAGGAAGATGGTCGGCAGGAACGATTGATTCTGGCAGAAGATCGGCTCGAAGTGCTCCGCGAGGAATACGTTGTCGAGGCTGACTATAAGGGTGCCGACCTTGTAGGAGAGCGTTACGAACCGCTGTTCGACTACTTCGTTGACAGGGTCGCTGAGGATGGATGGCGCGTTGTACCTGCGGACTACGTCTCCACGGAGGATGGTACCGGCATCGTCCACACGGCGCCGGCATTTGGAGCAGAGGACTTTCTCACCGCTCAGCGTGAGAACTTGCCGCTCGTGAATCCCGTCGCTCCGGACGGCACTTTCACCGACGAGGCGCCGCTGGTTGCGGGGCAGTGGTTCAAGGACGCCGACAAGATCATCAACCGCGATCTGCGGGCGCGCGGACTCCTGTATAGGCACGACAGCTACTTGCACAATTACCCGCACGACTGGCGTAAAGAAACGCCACTGATGAGCTATCCCGTCGAAAGTTGGTTCATTCGCACGACGGCTATCAAGGAGCGACTGATTGAATTAAACAATCAGATTAACTGGCAGCCTGAAGGTATTGGTACAGGACGATTTGGGGAATGGCTGGAGAACAATATCGACTGGGCGTTGAGTCGGCGGAGGTTTTGGGGTACACCCTTGCCGATATGGCAGTCCGACGCCCCCGAATCCGACTACATCGAGGTTATTGGATCGATCGCGGAGCTCCGTGAAAAGGTAGGCGACGAATTGCCGACAGATGATGAGCTTGATTTGCATCGACCTTTTGTGGACAGCCTGACGTGGCCGGCACCGGACGGGGGTACGATGCGCCGTGTTGAGGATTTGATCGACGTCTGGTTCGATTCCGGCGCCATGCCATTCGCACAGTGGCACTATCCGTTTGAGAACGATGCGGCATTCGAGGAGAGTTTTCCCGCCGACTTCATCGCCGAAGGCGTCGATCAAACGCGAGGTTGGTTTTACACGCTACACGCGATAGCCGCCCTGGTGCGCGACTCTGTAGCTTACCGGAACGTTGTCGTGAATGGCCTTGTCCTCGACGAGAACGGCGACAAGATGTCCAAGACGAAAGGCAACGCCGTGGATCCGTTCGATGTGATTGATCGATATGGAGCCGACGTCGTACGGTGGTACATGATGAGTAACAGCCCGCCATGGGAGAATCTCAAATTCTCCGAGCGGGGTCTTCAGGACACGCTGCGAAAGTTCTTCAGTACCCTTGAGAATACTTATAGCTTCTTCGCCACTTACGCCAACATTGATGGCTTCTGCTATGAAGAGGACCCGGTGCCTCTTGCTGACCGGTCAGAACTCGATCGCTGGATTCTGAGCAGAGTTCATTCGGCAGCTGACGTAGTCGACAGCTCGCTTGCCGACTACAATCCTACCCGAGCTGCTCGAGCGATCGAGGATTTGGTTGAGGCGTTGTCGAATTGGTATGTCAGGCGTTCGCGGAGGCGGTTCTGGAAGAGCGGCAAGGCGGAAGACAAATTGGCCGCCTATCAGACCATCTATGAAGTACTGGTTACAGTGGCTCAACTGATGAGTCCCATCGCGCCCTTTTTTAGCGAATGGCTCTTTCGAAGCCTGACACAGGTGGTTCCACGCGAGTTTCCTGAATCCGTGCATCTTGCACTCTATCCCGAAAGCGAGGGTTCGATGATCGATCGCGTTCTGGAGCATCGGATGCAGCTCGCTCGCACAATCTCGTCCATCATCCTGGGCCTGCGGAATACCAGCGGCATCAACGTCCGGCAACCGCTGGCGCGAGCCCTCGTCGTCGTTGGGCAGGGAGTGGATCGGAGAGATGTCGACGCCGTTCGCGAAATCATCCTCGACGAGGTCAACGTAAAGAAACTCGAATATATCGAGTCGTCCGCCGATGTCGTGCACCGCTCGGCCAAGCCCAACTTTCAGGCCCTCGGGAAGCGATTGGGCAAGCTGATGAAGCCTGTGAATGCGGCGGTCAGGGAATGGGGTGAAGAGGAGATTGAGTCGTTCGTTCGTGAGGGATCCGGCGAAGTTGAAGTAGACGGACAGACCATACGTCTAGGCCGGGATGATGTCGTGATTGTGAGCGAGGGAGTAAAGGGCTGGCTCGTGGAAAGTGAGGGCGGTGTAACCACCGCGCTCGACGTCAGCGTGACCGAAGAGCTTGCCAAGGAGGGACTGGCACGTGAGTCAGTGAACCGAATCCAAAACCTCCGAAAACAGGCTGGTTTCGAGGTTACTGATCGAATTGAGGTCAGGTATAATGCGACTGAGTCCTTGCGTGGCGCGATTGCTCACCATGCCGAGTGGATTCGGAACGAGACCCTCGCACTTGAGTTAAAAGAGGCTAGCCATCCCGACGGCGACTTAGTCGAGGTTTTTCAGATTGATGGCGAGGAATTTACGGTTGCAGTCCGGCGTGTCGACAGACGGTAGTCGTCCTGCACTTATTTGATGGGAGATTGACTATGGCAACGAGAAAGACTTCAAGTAAGAGCACGTCAAAGTCGCGGAAGACGTCAGCGAAGAAGGCAGCCCCGAAGAAGAAAGCTGGGACCCGCAAAGTGACTGCTAAGAAAGCGACGAGAAAGAAGGCATCCCTCAGGAAGAAGACGACGACTCGCAAGCCGACCGCAAAAAAGGCTACGTCGCGAAAGGCATCTTCCACGAAGGCGACGCGAAAGAAAGCCGCACCGAAGAAGAAGGCGACGGCTCGGAAGACGAGTGCGAGGAAGGCGGCGCCGAAGAGGAAGGCGACGGCCCGCAAGACGACGGCAAGGAAGTCGGCAGCCAAGAAGAAGACCACGGCCCGGAAGACGACCCGTAAGAAGGCCGCTCCGAAGAAAAAGGCGACGACCCGCAAGACGACGGCAAGGAAGGTGGCAGCCAAGAAGAAGACCACGGCCCGGAAGACGACCCGTAAGAAGGCCGCTCCGAAGAGGAAGGCGACGACTCGCAAGACGACGGTAAGGAAGGCGGCGCCCAAGAAGAAGGCAGCAACCAGAAAATCGACGGCTAAGAAGTCGACCGCAAGGAAGTCTCCTGCAAAGAAGGGTGCAGCGAGAAAGTCCACAGCGAAGGGATCGGCGAGAAAGACGAAGACCACGAGGAAGCCTGCGGTGAAGAAGACTTCGGCAGCCCGCAAGAAGACAGAGTCTAAAAAGGTTGCCAGCCGTAGGAAGGCAGGTAGGAAGACCTCCGCGACCAAGAAGCCGACAACGCAATCAACTCGCCGAAAGGCAACGTCTCGCAACGGTAAGGGCACTGCGGCAGCAACCAGGAAGAGGCAGGAAGTGCCGAAAGTCATCAAGACACCCTTCTCAAAGTCGGAGCTCGACCATTTTCGCAAGCTCATCCTCGATCGGCGCCGATCTGCCGTGGAGGACATCGACAGTCTTAAGAGTCAGCTTGCGGACTCCCGTGAGCAGTCGGAGAATGACACGGCCTACAGCTTCCACATGGCAGATGCCGGAACGGACGCGATGGAACGCGAGAAGCTCTATATGATGGTTGCTCGTCAGCAGAAGTTCGTCGGCTATCTAGATCGCGCCCTCGAGCGAATCGAGAACCGCACCTACGGCATTTGCAAAGTGACGGGTAACCCGATCTCCAAGGAGCGGCTCGAGGCAGTACCCCACACCGAAATCTCTATTGACGCCAAGCGTCAACAGAAGAGGTAGCTACCGTTCAACGCAGGGACAACCAAATGGAGGCGGCACCGTATGGTACCGCCTCGTTTGTGTCTAAATCGATCCGCATAGAATGCGCGTACTCTGGCTTACAGGAGTGATTTTGGCGCTCGACCAGGCAACCAAGATGCTGGTCGTGCAGACGATGTATCGCTCACAGAGCATTCCGCTGATCGGCGATTGGCTCAGCCTGACCTATACGGAGAATCCGGGCATGGCGTTCGGTATTACATTCGGGCCGAAGTCTCTCATCACCTACTTCTCGATCTTCGCGACGGCCGTAATTTTATTCTACCTGATTTCGATTCGAAAGGGATATGCGCCGTACCGGACGAGCCTTGCCCTTGTTTTGGGCGGTGCACTGGGAAATATTGTCGATCGAGTGTTCTACGGTGCGTTGATCTACGGCGAGCCATTCTTCCAGGGTCGTGTCGTTGATTTCATCCACGTGAATGTGTGGAGGGGCTACCTCCCCGAGTCCATACCGCTGCTCGGGGGTAAGTACATTGCGCTTTTTCCGATCTGGAACGTGGCTGATATGTCGATCGTGGTAGGTGTCGTCGGCATACTCGTTTTCCAAAAGGCCTTCCACAGCCGTCAGGCTCGCGCCGAAGCGAAGGAAGCGTTTCATGGAGGTGAAGTCGTGCAGGCACCCGAGGAGTCGAGCAGCGCAGGCCTAGCCTCACCATGGGCTTCTGTTGACGGACTGGCTGCAAAGAAAGACACAGATCGCGCAAACATCGCTGAGGCCGAAGACCTACGGAGTGCGGTGTCCGCGAAGGAAAGCATGTCTGAGGTCCGAAGTGACCCGCAGCCGGATGACACCGCTCCGCCACCGGCGGACCCCGCGACCCGAGCCTAGCCCTCATCCGTCGCAGCAATGTCGTCGTACCAAAGCCGCATCCGCAACTTCTGCATAATCGCCCACATCGATCACGGCAAGAGTACGCTCGCGGATCGGCTGCTTGAGGCGACAGGGACGTTGTCCGATAGAGAGCTGCACGCCCAGGTTCTCGACAGCATGGATCTCGAGCGGGAGCGTGGCATTACGATCAAGAGCCATGCGATCCGGATGAACTACAAAAGCCCGGATGGCGAAGAGTACACACTCAACCTGATTGACACGCCGGGCCACGTCGACTTTTCGTATGAGGTCTCTCGCGCGCTGAACGCTTGCGAAGGTGCGGTATTGGTGGTAGATGCTGCGCAGGGAATCGAGGCACAGACCATTTCGAATCTCTACCTGGCTGTTGAGAATGACCTCGAGATCATCCCCGTTCTGAACAAGGTCGACCTTCCCGGTGCCCGACCCGACGTCGTGGCACAGTCCATCGAGAATCTCATCGGTGAACAAGCGGAAGACGTTTTGCGGATCAGCGCAAAGACGGGAGAAGGCGTACAGCAGCTCCTGGATCAGATCGTGGCCAGGATACCCTCGCCTTCGGGCGATCCGGAGGCTCCCCTGAAGGCCCTGATATTCGACTCTGTCTTTAACACGTACCGAGGGGCGATCGCCTACGTACGCATCTTCGACGGAACACTCAGGAAAGGCGACGAGATGAAGTTCATGTCGAACCGAAAAGAGTATGACGCCGAGGAGATCGGAGTTCTGCGCATGAACATGGAACCCACCAAGACACTCAGAGCTGGCGAGGTGGGCTACGTGATCGGTTCGGTGAAGGACGTTCGTGATACGCGCGTTGGCGACACGATTACACTTGTATCCAATCCCGCGTCGGCATCAATTTCCGGTTTCCGTGAGGTAAAGCCGATGGTGTTCAGCGGGGTATTTCCAACCAGTACGGATGATTTCGAAGACTTGCGTGCATCGCTCGACAAACTCCGGCTCAACGATGCATCGCTTACATACGAGCCGGAAACGTCGGCGGCGCTGGGATTCGGGTTTCGAGTCGGGTTCCTGGGATTGCTGCATATGGAGATTGTGCAGGAGCGCTTGGATAGGGAGTTTGGATTGAACATCATCACAACCGTCCCAAACGTCAAGTATGAAGTGGAGCAAAAGGACGGCTCGGTCGTCGGCGTCGACAACCCAAACAACATGCCGACTGTAGGCGACATTGAGGAGATTCGAGAGCCGTTCGTGAAGGCTGAGATCATTACTCCTTCCGAATACATCGGCGGCCTGATGACGCTCTGCCAGGAGCGCCGTGGCACGTACATCAACACTACTTATCTAGACACCGAGCGTGCGAACCTCGAGTATGAGCTGCCACTGTCCGAGATCGTGTTCGACTTTTATGACAAACTCAAGACAATAAGCCGCGGCTACGCTTCGTTCGATTATGAGTTCACCAAGTTCCGGTCAAGTGAGCTTGTGCGTCTCGAAGTCATGATCAATGGCGATCCGGTCGATGCGCTGTCGACCATTGTTCACCGGGACAAGGCGTATGAGATGGGCCGTAAGCTGGTCAAGAAACTCAAAGAGCTGATCCCAAGGCAGATGTTTGAGGTCGCTTTACAGGCAGCCATCGGTAGCCGAGTGATTGCGCGTGAAACCGTGAAGGCCATGCGCAAGGACGTGACCGCCAAATGCTACGGCGGCGACATATCGCGTAAGCGAAAACTCCTTGAGAAGCAGAAGGAAGGAAAGAAGCGCATGAAGCAGGTGGGCAGTGTCGAGGTGCCGCAGGAAGCGTTTCTGGCCGTTCTATCAATGAATGACTGAGGCGGCCTATTGTGTTTCGCCGCTGTATGGTCATATCGTGGTGCGCGCTCGCGATCTACATGATAACTCCGCCGGTGGATGCGTCGGGGCAGAGCATCGTGGACATCTACCGAAGGCAACAGATGCTTCGAGAGGTCCAGCAACACCTCAAATCGAATGGAGGCCGCTACGCAATTCGGCCGCCGAGGTTTTTGCCGGCACCGCTTGATACGGTTCGCGGTCTACGGTCCGCCACATCGGACTCTGCGGTCGGATCTGAGCCGGTATCGGTCATGCAAGTGCAACGATGGCAGCGCGTGCCCAAACTGGGGCAAAGTTGGTTTCGAAAGGAATTCTCGGACCGCAACTGGGTGTTTCTCGGAAACGACAGGGTGACTCCGCTAGACACCATGATGACGCGCGACATCCGGGCTCGATTGCAGGAGCATTTTGGAAAACCAACGCGGACTCTCGGTGACTTCGATGCGCGCGCCGGAATCGGCGAAGGCGAAATCTTCGAATTCGAATACTGGTTTGTTCTAAACGACACCATCCCACTGATCATCACCGACGTAAATGGTCCGTTTGAGAGGGGCGTGGTTGCCTCGACTGTTGTCGAGCACGCAACCAAGCTGCTGCAAATCCGCGACCTGTTTCTGAGCCCCCTTTTGACCTCGGATCGCCGGGCACCCTACGTCGACTATTACTACGACGATGAACTGGTGCAATGGTACCGCGCCGGCTTCAACGGGGAAGTTTTCTTTCTCGAGCCGATTTCCAGTCCCGGAATGAACCGCCCCATTCTGCCACCACGAAACGACGAAGCACGTGAATAAATAGAAACGTTCACGGACATTCCACCGTAGAACGATCTCTTTCCGCTATCCAGCCTGAACAAACTTGGCCTCCGAGATACTCAAGTCCCAGCGCCGCAAGAAGTCGCGGCGCGATTCCAGTCGAACCCAAGGATCCTCTTCTGGATCGCCTCGGGAGAACGGACAAGGTGACCGCAAGCCGAAGTCAAAATTCAGGGAGTGGTTCGATGCGCTCTTGTTTGCGGCCGTTTTCATGCTGATTGTCCGCACGCTGATTTTCGACCTCTTCAGGATTCCCACACCGTCGATGGAGAAGAATCTTCTCGTCGGCGACTACCTGTTCGTATCAAAGCTGCACTACGGTACGCGGACGCCGATGACGCTTGGGATTCCTTTTACCCAGATTTACCTGCCGGGTCTGAATCTGCCGCACACCCGCTTCCCTGGCTTTTCAGAGGTGCAGCGTGGTGATGCTATCGTATTCAACTGGCCGGACGACCGCGAACATCCGGTAGACCGTAAGACGCACTACATTAAACGTGTCATGGGGCTTCCGGGAGAGACCCTTTCCTTGATCAACAAGGTCGTGCATATCGATGGCGGGCCGGTTCCGCTTGCGTCGGATATGCAGCAGTGGTGGAACGTGTACAAGACAGATCCGCGGGTCCGATTGTCGCAGTCTGCCCTTACTCAGCTCGGGATTGATCCGCAAACCCAGGTGCGCTATGCACCCGACCAACTCCTGGTACAGGTGGTTGCAACGCCGTCGGCAATCAAGGAGATTGAAGAATGGCCGTGGGTCGAGCGCGTCGAGCCATATATCGCTCCGCCGAGCGCAGAACTGGCAAAGCGATTATACCCCGAGGGTAACAACTTCACCACCGATAATTACGGGCCTATCGTGATACCGGGCGAGGGGCTGTCGTACGAACTAACGGAGGAGAACTGGTCGTTCTTCGAGCCAGCGATTCGTCGGTTCGAGAGGAAGACCACAGGCCGAGGAGAAAACGGTGAGTTTCTGGTTGAAGGGCAGCCCGTCTCGACGTACACCTTCGGGCAGGATTACTTTTTTGTGATGGGAGACTACCGCGATAACTCGGAGGATAGTCGCTTTTGGGGCTACGTCCCCATGGACCACGTGGTGGGCAAGGCTGTCATGGTGTACTTCTCATGGGATGCAGAGGACAACCTCCCAAGGTTCCGTCGCATCTTCTCCTTGATCGACGAGAAGTATCAGTGACCATTCCGCGTCAGTCTCGCGGCGGATCTGACTACGGAACATGAGAATTCCCACCGAAATGGTCAGCGACTTGAGTGACTCGCCAACCTGATCTTGTCGTAGTACGTCTGCTGATCAGTACCCGGGGGCACGTCGTAGGGATGATCAGGTAGTACGACTGTTTTCAGCACGGGTATTCTTTTGTTCCAGATGAACGGTTGTGGCTTGCCGGCAGGATCGTCGCCAATTACGAGCACTGTGGTTCCCTGATCGATCAGCCGGCCGCTCTCTGACCCGAAGTCGCTACCGCGTGTGGTCTTCCACGGATCTGCCCAGTGATACGCCCACATCGCGTCATCATCGATCAGGCGTACGCAACCGTGACTGGTCGGTCCTCCGGTCGGCATTGCGAACTGATGAATGTGGATGCCCCTCGCCTGATGGAAATTGAAGACCCACCACATCTCCCACGGCTCGTCAGGCGGACTGAGGCTTGATATCCGGTACTCTGTCTTCCAGTTGAAGTTAAATCGTCCGTTGGGTGTAGGGGACTCCTTTGCACCGGTATTCACGATGCCCCACCTTACGAGTTTACCGTATTCGTACCCTGCAAACGCCTGTATCGTCTTATCGATGATGAAGAGCTTCTCGAAATCCCGACCTCCCGTGTAGTACCGCGGAAACGGCGAATAGGATCGAAAATCTTCCTCGAACAGGTTGGGAATGACGAGGGTATCGCCAACGGCGAGTCCATTAATTAGCACGCGATTCAGAAGCCCGACCAACACAGACCTCTTCTTGCCGAGCTCGACGTCTCCACGGCCCAACACCTTGTAAAGCGTCGCCCGTGCAAGGTTTGTATTGTTGCGGCTGTCCCGGAGAACGTAGTACTGGTAATAGATGTCGGGCAATTCCTCGATGGGACCGTTCTGGTTGCTGACGATCTCGCTGGCCGCGGTCTGATTGATAAACTGTTGGCCTGCGGACGGACTAACGCCCACCGATAAGGACAGGGCAGCGAGGGCTGCTACCGCGACTATGTCGCTCCAAATACGCATATAGGGACCGATTTGTGGGATTTCGGGAGATGAAACGAGTTGGGACTGCAGGAAGGTTCCTGTGTCCGCGTTACGCAGCGCAACCTTCCTGCCGAAGTCTATCGATCATCCGGGGATTTCCTAAAACGATAAGTGTGTCTCCTGGCTTGAAGTGGTAGTCGGAACCAACCAGTCGATGAACGGGAGTGTTATCCGTGCGAGCGTCCCTGTTTGAGGCGTCATCAGGGATTTCGGATCTCCTCAGCGTTCCCACTGAAATAACGAGCCGTCCATGTGTCGCTCGCAGCGGTGGCGATTCCTTGCGACCGCAACCGTCCCAGCGTGGTGGCGGAACGCTCGTAAATCACTGTTTTCGCCCCGAGCTCTCCCGTTTTTGCCAACCTCCGGAAATCAGCTCGTGAAGCCGTCTCAATAGGAGCATCCTCGGAACGACTGAAGACGACGTCCAGCCCCGACACCCACTCGAATCCCAGATCGGCGGCTGCCGATTCAATTGCGTGAACAGACTTGTCGATTCCGCATCCGGAGATGTCGCCGGCCTCGACGTCGCCAGCGATCAGTAATATTGTGTGGTCAATGAAGGCGGCGTCACCGCGGACAGCGCGCCCGTGCGAAGTCCATGCACCGAGAAACGACCTGAGACGCTCCAGCACCTCTTCGGACGCTTCGGCGTCGAGTTTGCGATCAGCGACCCAGACCCATAGTGAGGCGTGGTCTGGTAGAGATGGGAATAGAGGCTTCATTTTTTCGTTCACAGTTTCCACGGCGGTGGCCTAGGGAGTATCGCCGTCCGTCAGGCGGAGTTCCTTGATCTTGAGCTCTGCCTCTTCCAGACGCTTGAGGCACTCTCTGGCGATGCTCACTCCTTTCTCGTACGATTCGAGGGCTTCGTCAAGGTTGAAGTCGGTGTCTTCCAACTCGGTGACGATTTGTTGCAGTCTTTGGAGCGCTTCTTCGAATCTGAAGTTGCCCTCACCGCTTCCGCCTTCTGCCTCTCGGGTGTTCATTCTCGCGTTAATTCTTGGTAAGGCGTTTTACCGCTGGTCAGTTTCAAAGTTTGCACGAATTAGCCGCTGTCGAGAAAGCTTGCAAAGGCAGTGCCCGCGAAATCGTTACTTTCAGACGGCAACTCGGGATACAGGCCTGAAGGTACACGACAAAGGTATCAGTCAGACGTATCTATCCTGTATTCCCGAGGGTATGGCTCGCAAAGATATGGAAATGATATATGGATTTAGGTCTGCACAACAAGGTAGCAATAGTAACGGGTGCTAGTCGCGGACTTGGAAAGGCGATCAGCGAAGCGCTCGGCCGTGAAGGCTGCAAGCTGGTCGTATGTGCCCGCGGTGAAGAAACACTCCGGGAAGCCGAAGATGAGCTGGTGAGTAGCGGGATCGCGGCCCATGCCGTCGTCGAGGACATCACGGATAAGGGTGCCGCTGAGCGGCTCCGGTCGGCAGCAATGGACCGGTTTGGTCGCGTCGACATTTTGGTCGGCAATGCAGGCGGTAATCGGCGAAAGCCATTTGAGCAGACGACTGACGACGACTGGTTGGACATCCTCGAGCTGAACCTGATGTCTCACCTACGCTGCGCACGAGCGTTAATACCGGAGATGCGCAAGGTGGGTGGTGGTGCGATTGTCTTTGTCTCTTCCATATTCGGGAGGGAGGCCGGTGGCGTGGGACTCTCGATCTACAACACGACGAAGTCGGCCATTATCAGTGCGTCCAAGATCATGGCTATAGAGCTGGCTGGAGAAGACATCCGCATCAACACGGTCGCTCCCGGCTCGATTCGTTTTCCGGGCGGCAGCTGGGACCGTCGTGTACGTGAAGACCCGGATGGAATGCGCGAATTTGTGGATCAAAACATCCCGATGGGCCGGTTTGGTCGTGCAGAGGAAATTGCTGACCTGGTGGCGTTTCTGGTCTCTGAGCGATCCAGCTTGATAACCGGTGCGTGTATCAACGCCGATGGTGGGCAGTCGCACTCATTGATCTAGGCCCGCTTCATTTCTTATGCCGCGTCCGGCCATCCGTGTATTGTGATCGAGGTAGCCACCGGAGCTACACTGACGAAAACGAGCTGACTGGGGCGGCCGATGCCTACTATTCAAAGCGCCGGAGGCTGACCGTGAGGATCCGGTCGCGCGTCTCCGGTTTTCGCCACTGGACGAGGATGGGGCTCTGATACTTACCTTGTACGATCGATCCCACATCGTCGTGGTCGCCGTCGCTGACGAGCAGACTGGTCGAGCGCTTCATGCGCAGGAATCTCGACGCCGGGACGGACAGAAACTTGTCGAGTATCCGCTCGATCACAGATTCGCTGAGCCCGAACTTGTCGATAACCTCGTTAACCAGTTGCACGAGGTCGTATTTCGCGTAGTCCTTGGCCTTCGACGGAATGGCTCTTGGATCGCGCAGCATGTGGTATCCCTTCTCGGCCATGAAACGCATCGGGTTACGCAATACCTCAATCAGGTCGTGCCGCATGAGTAGAGTCTCGTACTCGTTGACCGTGAGACCCGCATGCTTTTCCGAGGTCGCCAACGCCAGATCTATACGTCCTTTCCGAATCCCGTGCTTCCGCAAGAGCTCCGATAGGTGCTCGAACACGCCGTAGCGAGGATCCCTGAGGTTGACGGAATCCATGGGGTGATCTGCCATCGGGATAACGATCTCCGACTGCTCGACCAGTGACTCGGTATTGTAGCCGATCACCGTAGTTCGTCGCCTTCTCTTCAGTTTACCATTAATGCCATCCAGCTCGACGAAGTAGACTGGACGTGACGGATCGTTCTCGTAGGTCACGCAGTTCTGCAAACCGGCACCGATGTAGGTCAAGTGTGAGTCTGCGTTTTTCGGCTCGACGAGCCGCTGCTCCAGACTCAACTCGCTGCGGAGCTCCATCGCGTCATGGCGATAGTCGGCTTCGGGCGGAAATAGCTTTTGAAAGGCTCCAACAAATGACTCAACGCTTTCAGCCGAATCGTTAAGGCGGGAGCAGATGCTCTGTTCGAGGTACCCGGCCGTCGTATGATGAGACGTGTAAACAGCCTTGGGAAACTCGCCAAAACCAGGCGATTCCTCGGTTAGCTCCTTCTTTACGTCGATGACCTCAACCCGAGACTTCGGAACGAGCTCGAGGGTTACCTCTGATGGTTCAATCAACGCCTCCGGTTTTGGGGAAAGCGCCATAGACAGTTTGACGTGGGATCTGTAGAAGCGTGGTGTCTGAGAATATCAATCATAACGGTGTATTTGCAAGCGCTTCCAGCTTTGTGCCGACTGCTACGTGAGGACTTTTGTCAAACATACACCGATTTGAAGCCGTCAACGTTGTCCTAATGCGTTTGTTGCGCCTTAAACCTAAAGAATACGGGCCTTTTGACTCCCGTCGTAGAATCTGACGTCGACGGTATCATCTTGCTTTAGATCGGAAGCTCGAGTGATCGCTTCGCCGGTTCGCTCGATGCGAACATACCCACGTCCCAGGGTACTCTCGGGGCTGAGGGCATCGAGTTGTTTGATGATCGCCTGAACCTGGTCGATCCGTCGTCGCAAAGCATTCGTGACGGCGACAGACATGCGACCATTCAGATCGTCAACCTGCAAGTACAACTGCTCGATTCGTTCGAGAGGTCGCTTCATTCCATGTGACCTCAACAAGTAGTGTACTTGCTGCCGTCGACGGGCGACGAGTCCCGCCACCGCACCGCCCACTTTGCGCGTCAGTAGTTGTATCTGACGCTCCAGTTCCCGCCGGTCGGGTACGACGAGTTCAGCTGCCGCTGACGGGGTCGGCGCTCGCACGTCGGCTACGAAGTCGGCGATCGTCACATCGGTTTCGTGTCCGACCGCGCTGACTACAGGGATCTCGGAGTCGAAGATGGCCCGAGCAACCGTCTCCTCGTTGAATGCCCAGAGATCCTCAACCGACCCACCGCCTCGTCCGACGATCATTACGTCAATGGTACCGATTCCGGGTCGGTGATTGAAGTGGTTCAGCTTGCGGACAGTAGAGGCAATCTCGTCCGCGGCACCGACACCCTGAACTTGCACAGGACACAGTAACACCTCGGCCAACGGGTACCGCCGCCCGAGACTGTTTAGTAGATCGCGGATCGCCGCACCGGTTCCGGAAGTGATCAGGGCAATCCGCGTGGGAACTCGGGGGAGTGGTCGCTTGTTTTGCACGTCGAACAGTCCTTCCTGGTACAGTTTCCTCTTGAGTTGTTCGAAGGCCTTCTGAAGAGCTCCTTCGCCGGCAGCCACCATCGACCTTGCCCGGATCTGGAGCGAGCCCCGGGCATGGTATACGTCAGTTTGTCCCGTGACCACAACTTGCATCCCGTCTTGAGGCGTGAACAGCAGTCGCTGAAAATCCGACCGAAAGAGCACGCACCGAATCTGGGAAGATTCGTCCTTGAGTGTGAAATAACAGTGTCCGGATGTCGGCCGGCTCATATTCGACACCTCGCCCGCCACTCGAATCAGGCCGATCTCATCCCTGAGAACCGTGCGAATCCGCCCAACCAGCTCGGAAACGGTAAGCGGTGCATTCGGGTCGTGCTCGTTCATGAGTTAACCGCAGGAGAATACAGGCGATAATTCATCCGGTCGTCATCGACGCGATGCGAACCTCAGCATCGCGCATTCATTGTAGCTGACAGCGCGCTATCGGCCAACTAACAATCTGCAAAACTATAGATGTCGGAGCAGAAACCCATTCGCCTACTCTTTGTGTGCCTCGGAAACATCTGCCGCAGCCCGCTCGCGGAGGGAGTGTTCAGGACTAAAGTTGTTTCAAGGGGTCTGGACCCCGTGATTGAAATCGATTCAGCAGGTACGGGGAGCTGGCACGTTGGTGAAGCACCTGACTCCCGTATGCGCGACGTAGCCAGGAGTCGTGGCGTGGAGCTTGACGGTCAGACCGCGCGACAGCTTTCCGAATCGGATCTCGACTACTACACGCACATCTTTACGATGGACAAGTCGAACCTGCACGATACCCTATATCTCGATACCGGCGATCGTTATGGCCATAAGGTCAGGCTATTTAGGGAGTTTGACCCATCGCCCGACGATTATCAGGTCCCGGATCCGTATTACGGTGGCCCGAATGGGTTCGAAGAAGTCTTCGACATCGTAGACCGCACTGCCGTTGCCATTCTGGACCGGCTCATCGAGAAGTACAAGCTGGAAGCGGCCTGACTTGATGCTTCCACCCTCGATCCGGGCTTCGCTTGAGCAAGATACAGGGCGGAAAGTTGCTCGGGTCGTCCCGGTGTCCGGCGGTGACGCCGCCGCGGCACACAAGGTGAGCTTTGCGTCGGGTCCGGCGCTTTTTGTCAAGTGGCAGTCGGATAATGTCGATGCTTTGCTTGCCGAGAAGGAGGGGCTTGACACTCTGGTAGCGGCTGAGTCCGGTCTGCTTGTCCCCAAGTGCGTCGCTTACGACTTTGGCGTTAATGGAGGTGGCTACATCGCGATCGAGTGGCTTGAGCGCTCGTCGTCCGGCACGACGCACTGGACAGTGCTGGGCGAAGGGCTGGCGCGGCTACATCGGGTTCTTTCGGAACGCTACGGATTTGATTCCGACAACTTCATCGGCCTTCTCCCGCAGCGAAACGATCGGTCGGAGCGATGGCCAGAGTTCTTCGCCTCGAGCCGGCTTAATCCGCAAGTTGCCATTGCGAAGGATCGGCAGAGGTGGAAGGCCGGCTGGCAGAGACAATTTGAGCGATTAGTCTCGAGAATTGACGACATATTGCCCGAAGACCCGGGCGCGTCCCTCGTGCATGGCGATCTATGGGGCGGAAACGTGATGGCGACGGCGAAAGGACCGGCCGTTTTCGATCCGGCTGTGTATTACGGTCATCGTGAGGTCGACCTCGCCATGTCGCAGCTATTTGGAGGTTTCGATTCCTCGTTCTACGATGCCTACAGTCAGGCGTGGCCGATCGACGATGGTTACAAAGATCGAGCTGAGGTATACAATCTATATCATCTTCTGAACCACATGAACATCTTCGGCGGTTCATATGCGGGCAGCGTCGATCGGGTGCTTCGGCGATTTGGGTAGGGTCGATGCTTCTTTCGGCCCATTGGTTGCACGCAGGTCTAAATGAAAGCTGTCCGCGCAGGTTGCCGTCGGGGCTTGGACGGCCGCGATGTCAGGGTTTCACGGCCGATCGACGACGACGCGAAGAAATCGATCCGTCTCGGAAAGGTCGTCCATGATCACGTGTGGACTGAAGCATTCCAGCTCTGCGCGTGAGGCGCGCCCGGTGCAGACAGCGACCGCCAAGGCGGATGCAGCCTTCGCACAACCGATGTCGTGCTCCGTGTCGCCGACAATGACAACCTGTTCTCCCTCGTAATCGTAACCAACATGATCCGCTGCCCTGGCTACCGCAATGGCGGGCAGTTGATAGCGGTCCGCGTGGTCGCTGCCAAAGGCGCCGAAAGGGAAGTGCGCGTCAAGCGATGCAAGTCGCAGCTTGTGGTATGCCATATCCTCAAGATTGCCTGTAAGCAGACCCAACTGGATGTGCGGAATCTCGCCCAATCTTTTGAGCAGCTCACGGACACCCGGAAGGACGACGACCTCTCGAGCGGTGAGTCTCGCCCGCATGAACGATCGATACAGATCAAGCGCTTGAGTCCAGGCGCGATCTCCTGGGACGCCACTGATACCCATCGCCTGAAGAATTTCGCCAAGAATTTGTTGGTCGGTCTTGCCTGAAAAGGAGACCTGCGAGTCGTCGAAAGGGCGATCGAAGGTATCTTCGATGGCAGTCCGAAATGCAGCACGGCCGCGCCCATTTGTGGTCAGAAGCGTACCGTCGATGTCGAACAGGATGAGTTTTCTTGAGGGCATACAACTTCAAGACTTAAACGGTCGTACCTGGTCGGGACACGGCTTGACGTGGAGGTGACAGTGAGTGTAGACGCATCGCCAGTCATTGTTTCCCGACGATTTCACGCTGGCAGTAGACCTCTCGGGAGGTCCGGGAGTAGTTTATCTTAGGTTTGTACCGCGGCACACAGGTGGCCAGCATCGCCACGCGCCAGGAAGCGGCTTCAACATTACAAACGCCGGACATATGCCGGTCTCAACCGACAAAGGCAAGACGCTTTATCTGCTCGACGCGATGGCTCTCGCGTATAGGGCGCATTTTGTGTTTATCAGTCGCCCGCTAATCAACTCGAAGGGTCAGAACACGTCGGCCACGTACGGTTTCACGAATACGCTGCTGAAGTTGATTGAGGATCATGGGATAGATCACATGGCTGTCGTGTTTGACGTGCTGGGTGAAGGGGGGACCTTTCGCGACGAGTTGTATGACGAGTACAAAGCGCACCGTGACCCGCCACCCGATGATTTGGTGGCAAACCTGCCGCTGATCAAGGAGGTCGTTAAGGGGATGGACATCCCGGTCGTCGAGGTGGAAGGCGTTGAGGCAGACGACGTCATCGGAACGCTGAGTCGGCAGGCTGAAGACGACGGTGCCCGCGTCGTAATCGTGTCCTCGGACAAGGACTTCCAGCAGCTCTTGTCGGACAAGATATCGATGTACAAGCCCGCCTATCGCGGGGAATCCTTTGACCCCATCACGGCCATCTCATTTCGCGAGAAATACGGCATTGAGCCAGAGCGGTTCATTGACGTCCTTGCGCTCATGGGCGACTCTTCGGACAACGTACCGGGAGTACCAGGCATCGGTGAAAAGACCGCCGTAAAGCTCGTGAAGGAATATGGAACGGTCGAGGACATTCTCGAACATGCGGAAGACATAAAGGGCAAACGGGCCAGAGAGGGATTGCTTGAACATCGCGACGATGCGATTCTCAGCAAGAAGCTCGTTCGCATCAAGACGGACGTCGACATTGAGGTTGACTGGCATGTTTTGCGGCGACAAAAGCCCAGCGACGCCGCGGTAGGACATCTCTTCAACCAGCTGGAGTTCAACACGCTTTACGAGCGCTATAGAAAGATCGCGGGTGCGCGTCCTGCGCCGCCTGGTAACGGTCAGGCCAGTCTGTTCGGAGGATCAGAAGATGCCGCGGACGTGGAAACGGTATTGGACCTGGACGACCTGGAAGTACTTGAGCCTGAGCGAGTCGATTACCGCTTGGTCACCAGTCTAGAAAAGCTAAAGGAGGTGGCTGTCGAGCTGGAAAACGCTGATCGGTTCGCGTTCGACACCGAAACGACAGACATTCACGCTATGTGGGCATCGCTTGTGGGTGTCTCATTCAGTCTCGAAGAGGGCACGGGCTGGTACGTACCGACGCCTCTGCCGGACGGCACGTCCTCGGAAGAAGTTATCGAGATCCTGAAGCCAGCCTTTGGCGGCGACGCCGTCAAGGTCGGCCAAAACGTCAAGTATGATCTCGTCGTTCTGCAGCGGCACGGCGTCGAGGTGTCGGGTCCATTTTTCGACACTATGGTGGCGCACTATCTCATAGCTCCAGAACAGGCGCATAACCTCGATGCGCTTGCTCGCAGCTACCTCAATTATCGGACTATTCCGATCACGGACCTGATCGGCACCGGCCGTGGAAAAAAGTCGATGCGCGACGTGCCGCCGGCAGAGGTTGCTCCGTACGCGTGTGAAGACGCTGACGTGGCCAATCGGCTTGCCGTGATCCTCGAAGACAAGCTGGATGAAGAGGGGCTTCTCGAGATCTCATCGAGCATGGAGTTTCCCCTAATTTGCGTGTTGGCAGACATGGAGATGGAGGGTATTCGACTGGATGTCGATGTACTCGCGGGAATCTCGGAGCAGATGGGCGCGGAGATTAAGAATCTCGAGACGCAGATCTATGAGACGGCCGGAGGCGAGTTCAACATTGGGTCGCCCGCTCAGCTTGGGGAAATTTTATTCGACCGATTGAAGCTTCCGGTCATCGCGAAGACGGGAAAAGGAAAGCCCTCCACGAGAGAGAACGTGCTGCAGCAGCTAGCAACCGAACACGAATTACCGGCTCTGATTCTTGACTGGCGCGAGTTGTCCAAGCTAAAGAACACTTATGTAGACACGCTTCCCGAACTCGTTCATCCGGAGACGGGTCGCGTGCACACCGAGTTTAATCAGACCGTGGCCGCTACGGGCAGGTTGAGTTCGACGAATCCAAATCTGCAGAACATCCCTATCCGTTCCCGCCGTGGTCGCAAGGTGCGCCGGGCGTTTGTTGCGGAGTCGGGGATGGTTTTAATGGCCGCCGACTATGTGCAGATCGAACTTCGAATCCTTGCGTCGATGAGTGGTGACGAAGCACTGATCAAGGCCTTCCGTGACGGAGAAGACATCCATACGTCAACCGCGGCGCGGGTCTTCGGAGTTGATCCCGGAACGGTGACGAGGGAGCAGCGGTCGAAGGCAAAAGAGGTCAACTACGGAATTCCTTACGGAATATCCCCGTACGGTCTCGCCCAGCGGTTGCGGTGTCCGGTATCCGAAGCGCAGGATCTGATCGGAGAATATCACAAGTCGTTCCCGGCCGTCTCTCGGTTCCTTTCGAATCAGGTCGACAAGGCGCGCCAATTCGGATACGCGCAAACGCTTCTCGGGCGACGTCGCTTCGTACGGGGGATTAACGCAAGAAACCGCAACGAGCGGTCGGCCGCTGAGCGTATCGCCGTCAACATGCCCATACAGGGAACGCAGGCGGACATGATAAAGGTAGCGATGATCCGCATCAGGGAGGAGCTGCAAGCGACGAATCCCGAAGTGCGCATGTTGCTCCAGGTGCACGACGAGTTGGTCTTCGAGCTGCCGCCAGACCGCGTCAGCGAGACCTCCGAACTTGTCCGGCGCCATATGTCGGAAGCGTTGCCACTCGAACTTCCAATCGAGGTGGACATTAACGTAGCTGACAACTGGCTGGACGCTCACTAGGACACCCTGGAAACCCCACATCTGGATGGAGCACGTCGATCACCCCGAGTTTGATTTTGTCGAGGAGTCGGGAGGCATAAGTGAATACAGACTGAAGTCGAATGGCCTACAGGTTTTGCTTTTAACGGACGCCTCGGCCCCCGTTGCAACCTTCATGGTTACCTATCGGGTCGGCAGTCGTAACGAAACGGGCGGGTTGACGGGCGCCACGCATTTCCTCGAGCATCTGATGTTCAAGGGGTCGCGGCGGTTCAACAAAGACAACGGCAAGACCGTGTTCAACGTGCTTCAGCGGCTCGGAGCGCAAGTAAACGCGACGACGTGGTTCGATCGCACCAACTATTACGAATCGATTCCCAGCGATCACCTGTCTCTTGCGATCGAGATCGAGGCTGATCGAATGAGAGGAGCTTTGTTGCGAGAGAGCGACGTTGCATCTGAGAAGACTGTCATCCTGAATGAATTGGATCGTGGAGAGAACGAGCCCGTTCGGAAGCTCTTTCATTCGGTGTGGAGTAGCGCCTTCGTCGCGCATCCGTACCACCACCCTACGATCGGTTGGCGATCGGATGTCGAGAACACGACGGCAGATGCGCTACGAGAGTTCTACGACACCTACTACTGGCCTAATAACGCAGCGGCGAGCGTCATTGGTGACTTCGATCCGATGGAGGCGCTCTCGCTGGTTGCGACTCACTTTGGATCCATTGAGCCGTCCCCCTCCGAAATACCAGAGGTGTACACCGTTGAGCCGCTGCAGAGAGGAGAGAGAAGAGTGGTCGTGCGGCAGGAGGGTCAACTCGGCTCGGTCATGGTTGCCTTCAAGCAACCGCCTGCCCACCATGACGATGTGGTTGCTCTCGACCTGCTGTCGGTTGTGCTGGCCCTCGGCAAGAGCAGCCGGCTATACCGACAGCTGATTGACTCCGGGCAGGCAACCCACGTATTCTCATCAGCATCATTCTTGCGGGACCCAGGGCTCTTCTATGTGTTTGCCATGCTATCTCCCGACGTTGAGGCCGAGGTCGTGGAGGATATCATCTGGAACGAACTTTCCGCAGTCGCTTCGGACGGCGTGAAGCGGTCCGAACTCAGCCGGGCACTCAATCAGCTTACAGCGCAGCAGGCGTACGGGCGAGACGGTTCGTTTGCCGTAGCATCGCAGCTGAATGAAGCTATAGCAGCTGGCGACTGGAAGCTGTACGCGAGGGCGCTGGATCGCGCTCGTGCCGTAACAGTCGCGGATATTCAGCGTGTGGCTACGCTGTATTGCACAGGCGATCAAATGACGGTGGGATACTATCTGCCCTATGGTCCGGGTGTTTCTAGAAATGGGCTGCCGCCAAAAGAACAGACCGTATGAACCGCTACTCGGACAGGATCATTGAACAAGGCACAGATTCGTGCAGGGTCTACGCGCTACCGACGGCAGCGCCTGGAATCGTAACGTTCCGCGGATCGCTGCTTACACTCCCAGACCTGCGAGCCGACCAGGATCTGGTACAGGATGTCGTGGCGTCGGTGCTCGATAAAGGGACGCGTGCGCGGGATCAGTTCGAGATCGCCGAGTTATTGGACAACCTCGGCGCGCAGATCAGCTTCTACAGTAGCGGCTTACGAGTAGGGTTCCGCGGTAAATGTCTCAGCAAGGACATTGAAGCGGTTATGGGCCTTGTTGCCGAACAGCTTCGCGATCCGGCCCTCGAGGACGTCGAGATCGAAAAGGCGCGCACGCGTCTAGCCGCGTCGGCGCAGCGAAGCCTCGAAAGCACGGCCGATCAGGCTTCCAGTGCGCTTCGCCGCCATATCTTTCCATCTGATCATCCCAATTATTCAATGGCACCGGCCGACGTAATCAGCTTTCTCGAGTCGGTTGATGGAGATCAGGCCCGGCAATTTCACGATACACACTTCGGGGCGCGGACGCTGAACACGGTTTTCGTTGGAGACGTAGACGCCAGCGCACTGAACAAGATCGTCCCGGCGTTATTTCGTGATTGGGATGTGGATGAAAGGCAGGAGATGTTCAGTTCGGGACACGATGAGCCGACCAGCGGCCTGTCGTTCGTTTCGATGCCCGACAAACCGAACGCCCATGTAAGCCTTGGCCATGGACTGGACATCAGGAGAGAGGACCCGCGATTTGTACCACTCTACCTTGCAAACTACGTGCTCGGGGGCAACTTTTCGGCGAGGTTAATGTCCCGCGTTCGTGATGAGTTGGGACTTACGTACGGAATCCACTCGTCGATCGCCGATGTCACTCCGGAGTACGATGGGCTGTGGGAAGTTGGCGTTACGCTATCGACGGAGAACCTGGAGGCGGGCATCGAGGCGACGCGAAGTGAATTGCGCCGCTTCGTTGAAGAGGGAATCACGGAGGAGGAGCTGGCGGAGAAAAAGACGACCATCACTGGGTCGTTCCTCGTGGGACTCGCTACAACCGGTGGACTCGCTCGGGCACTGTTAGGAAACATCGAGCGGCGGCTCGGTGCTGCCTACCTCGACCGTTTTCCGGAGGAGGTTCTATCGTGCACGCTCGATGACGCGAACGATGCTGTGAGGCAGCTGCTTCGTCCGGAAGAGCTGCACATGGCGGTTGCCGGGGCTCGGAGTCCGGAATTCGTTCCTGAATGAGAGTAAGGGTTTCGCTTCGGACGAACCCACAGCTGGGTCTTACGGGTGTCCTGTTCGTCAGCAGCGGTCACTTCGCGCCGCATTCCAGCGGGGACGGGATGGGTTCGGAACAGCGGCTTCTGAGCGGGGCCTTGTCTGATCTAGTAAAGCGGAATTTCTCCGCTGCCGGCAGGGGCTAGCGCTGAGGCATCATGACCGCCAATATCAGATATACGATTAACCCCGGGAAGGCGGCCGACAACAGGCTCAGAAGGACATATCCCACCCGGACCAGCGTCGAATCCAGTCCGAAGTAGTCGGCGATTCCACCACACACGCCAGCGATCATTTTGTCCGATGACGAGCGAACGAGTTTCTTGGAGGTGTTCATTTCGATCAGGGGCTTCGGATGTGACGGGATCTGACGCTTACTTGTCCTTCAGGATGGTAATGCGTTCCTCAACTGTCGGCGACTTGGGGTTAGGCATTACCATGGCCAGTATGAGATAGGCTATCAGGAACGGTCCCTGTGTCGCAATCGTGCCGATCACAAAGGCGATCCGAACGAGCGTGGGATCGATCCCGAAGTAGGCCGCAATGCCTGCGCATACGCCGAAAATCTTCTTGTCTCGCGACTTTTCGAGTCGCCTCTTGGTCGATTTGGCTTCGGCGGGTTCGAGCGGTTCCAGAACGACCTTCTTCTTACCCTGCTTGGTCTCGACCGACTTCTTGACGCGCTTCTTCTTCTTTGCCGGCCGCCACGAAAGAATCCCGAAGCCGAGCAATATGATGAGAACGCCCGCAATCCATGGCAACATGCTAGCCAGGATACTCAGGTCGAATCCGCTCCACAGGCCGGCCTGCTGAAAGATGTACGCCACGCCAACCATGATGATGGAGAGCCCCGCGATGGTCGGCAGGTTGAAAATGCCTTTCGATGGCTTCTCTTCTTCCTCAAAAAGGAAGTCCTCGAGTTCCTCGTCCGAGAGGTTTTCAAGATCGAATGTGTCCTCGGAGTCGTATAAATAATCAGTCGACTCCTGTGGAGTGGTCTGCCTGGTTCGTGTCTTCATGTACTCGGCTCTTGGGTTCGGGCCAATTTACGCTCGCGCCCGCAGGAGGTTACAGTTCGGACTTGCCTGCATTTGGTCGCAATATGGACGACTCGGTAACTATGATGTCTACTGGGCGGTCGTGTTCCTCTATCGGCAGTGAATCGTACAGCAGTGAGTCGTAGCAAGGACAAACTTTGGTTGCTGTTGTTCGGTCAAGGAACTCGTCGTAGTAGCCATAACCGAAGCCCAACCTGAAGCCGCGGCGGTCGCAAGCCAGAGCCGGCACGATGATGACATCGATGGAGGATATGTCCGCCGGTTCGCAGTCGACCGGCTCGCGAATGCCCCATCGGTTCGTTCGGAGTTTTGCCGAACGGGTGAGGCGGCAGTGTTGAAGCCGGTGTGTATCCGCTGCGCCGTGGACGGTAGCGCTCTCTACCGATTCCGCTGCCATGCCCTTGGAGAAGTGGGTCACAAGCGGCACGATCACTTCCACGTTTCGATCCAGGAGTTCGTCAATAAGCGGATCGATATTCAATTCCGCCAGGGAAGGGGCCGGTAGAAACGTGTGGACCGAACGGGCGCCTGCAACTTCCCGGAGCTCGCGGAGGTGGCCCAGGACGGAACGAGAAGCGCGCGCGTGTTCGGATGCCGACAACGAACGGCGGAAGGCACGGGCCGTCGCTCGGAGTTGAAGTTTTTGGTCGGTCGCGGTCATTAGCGTGACTTGTAATCGTTTTTCCGGGGTCGGCTCTGAGGAAGCTGCGCGGCCCCGTTCCGCGCCGGTGAAAATACTGCAGATAGTGTTCCAAACAGCTCTGGGGGAGGGTCGATCGACTACCTCGACGATTGTAGACGGCTACTTTTTCGGCTATTTTAACTTTTCTGTATATGTATCAGATGATGCCGGCGTCGTCTCACGGATGTTCGAAACCCTAAGCGACAAACTCGAAGGAGCGCTCAAGACCCTTTCAGGGCAGGGTCGCATAAACGAGCTCAACATCGCGCAATCAATGCGCGAAATCAGACGGGCATTACTCGACGCCGACGTCAACTACCAGGTTGCGCGTGAGTTTACGGATCGCGTCAAGGAGAGATCACTTGGCGACGAGGTCCTTACCTCGGTTTCTCCCGGTCAGCAGCTGGTCAAGATTGTCTACGATGAGCTGATATCGCTGCTCGGGGAGACCGATGTCGATATCGAGTATGCGGCGACGCCGCCGACCGTTATCCTCGTGGCTGGACTGCAGGGTTCGGGAAAGACGACCTTCTGCGCGAAGCTTGCCCAGTTCCTCAAGGGAAGGGGCCGTTCCCCAATGGTTGCAGCAGCCGATGTTTATCGTCCGGCTGCCGTGGATCAGCTTGAGACCCTTGCCGAATCCGTTGGAGTGCCCGTCTTCGCACTACGCGACGGCGACAAGATCGTACAGGATGCGGTCCGTGTCGCCCGTGAGGCGGTTGCCGCGGCGCGCAAGCAAGCGAGGGACGTGCTAATCGTCGATACGGCCGGCCGGCTCCACGTCGACGAGGAAATGATGCGCGAGGTTGAAAATATCAAAGACGCCGTCGAGCCTCACGAGATTCTCTTCGTGGTGGATAGCATGACGGGCCAGGATGCCGTTAACACGGCTAAGGAGTTTAACGAGCGACTCGACTTCGGCGGCGTGGTCCTTACCAAGCTTGACGGTGATACGCGCGGCGGCGCGGCGCTGTCGATCCGATCGGTCGTCCAGAAGCCCATCAAATTTGCCTCAACGGGTGAAAAGCTGGACGCTCTGACGCCTTTTTTTCCCGATCGGATGGCGCAGCGCATTCTCGGGATGGGCGACGTTGTCTCCTTTGTCGAAAAGGCGCAGGAGCAGTTCGACGAGAAGCAGGCCGACAAACTGCGCAAGAAGATCCAATCCGAGAGCTTTAACCTCGAGGACTTCTACGACCAGCTCCAGCGGCTTAAGAAGATGGGTTCGCTGACAGACCTCGTCGGAATGATCCCGGGAGTAGGCAAACATGCGAAGGACCTCGAGATGGACGACGATGCGCTCAAGCATATTGAGGCAATCATTCAGTCCATGACAATCGAGGAGCGGTTGCGACCGGAAGTGATCAATGGAAGCCGGCGTCGCCGGATTGCCCAGGGAGCGGGGATGCAGGTTTCTGACGTAAATCAGCTCATGCGGCAGTTTCGAGAAATGAAGAAGATGATGAAGACGATGTCCAAATTGATGGGCAAGGGCCGATCGCTGGACCT
>JBFIPX010000023.1:0-27866 GCA_041609895.1 Rhodothermales bacterium | reverse complement strand
GGACCGCGTCGACGAAGCGCGGGTTAAACGGATGATCGGAGCTTGAGCACGTCCTTGCCGGAGTAATAGATGCCACGTACGAAAAACAGAGTAGCCGCTCGGCGCAGACGTAAGCGCATACTCAGCATGGCAAAAGGCTACTGGGGCCGTAGAGGTAACATCTACACGGTCGCCAAGCACGCCGTTGAAAAGGGTCTTCAGTACCAGTATCGGGATCGTCGTGCCCGAAAGCGTCAGTTCAGGCGCCTTTGGATAGCGCGCATAAATGCGGCTGCACGCATTAACGGCACCACCTACTCACGGCTGATCGGCGACCTGCGAAAGACAGACATCGAATTGAATCGCAAGGTCCTCGCCGACCTCGCCATGAACGACCCATCCGCATTCGAACAGGTCGTCAAAGAGGCCGCAGTATGAGACGCACTGATTCCTTTTTTACCGTTTCTCGCTGATTCCTGCTCAGGAGGGTGCTGAACACGGTACGCTGACTCAAAGAATGGAGAAGCCCGCCCCCTGCTCGCAGGTCCGGCGGGCTTTTTCGTGATAGCCGAACCCATTGGCATAAGGATGATCGACACGATCGAAAAGCTGCGAGAAGAAATTTCTCGGCACGCCATCGACAGCCAGGAGGCGCTCGAGGAATTCAGGCTCCGGTTTCTGAGCAAGAAGCAAGGAGAAATCACGGCGTTGCTGAAGAAGATACCGACGGTTGCGAAAGATGCCCGCCGTGAGGTCGGCCAGCAAATCAACGAACTGAAGCGGCTCGCGGAAGAACGTCTTGAGCAGGCGCGCCGTCAGCTCAGTGTGGGATCGGAGTCGATCGGGGAAATCGATCTCACGCTTCCCGGCCGGCCGCATCCCTCAGGATCCATTCACCCGCTTACGCGCACTCGGTACGATATCCAGCGCGTCTTTGAAAGAATGGGTTTCGTGGTCGAAGAGGGCCCGGAGATCGAGGACGAGTGGCACAACTTCACCGCCCTGAACTTCCCCGCTGACCACCCGGCACGGGACATGCAGGATACGCTATTCGTGGAGCCGTCCGAAAACGGTGACGATGGCGTTCTACTTCGCACGCATACCTCACCCGTCCAGATACGGGTGATGGAACGGCAGAAGCCTCCGATTCGCGTGATCGTTCCCGGACGCGTGTACCGAAACGAGGCTCTCTCCTTCAAGTCGTACTGCCTGTTCCATCAGGTGGAAGGACTTGTCGTGGCTGAGGGCATCACATTCGGAGACCTGAAGCACGACCTGCATGTGTTTGCGAGGGCCATCTTTCACGAAGACGTTCGCATGCGGTTCAGGCCAAGCTTTTTCCCGTTCACCGAACCGAGCGCCGAAGTTGACATCTGGTGGGAAGATGAGACGCTCGAGGGCGGCGGCAGGTGGCTTGAGATTCTTGGTTCGGGCATGGTTGACCCGAACGTGCTCGAGGCGGTTGGAATCGATCCGGAGAGATACACCGGGTATGCGTTCGGCATGGGCATCGAGCGGATTGCACTCATCCGCTACAACATCCCGGACATCCGGCTATTCTACGAAAACGACTTCCGATTCCTGAACCAGTTCTGAATCCCACGAGAGATCGATAATGAAAATCAGCTACAACTGGCTTCAGGAATACGTCGACGTGGGAATGACGATCGGCGAGCTTGCCGAGAAGCTTACTATGGCCGGTCTCGAGGTGGAATCTGTTGATGAGATTGGTGCCGTGCCCGAAGGAGTTGTGGTCGGGCACGTACTGGAAGTCGCCAAGCATCCGGATGCCGACCGACTTACCGTTTGCAGTGTCGAGGTCGGTAATGAGCAGCCGCTTCAGATTGTATGTGGTGCACCGAATGTTGCCGTGGGCCAAAAGGTACCGGTTGCTCTGGTAGGCAGTAGTCTCCGGCTGCCTAGCCGAGATGCCCCTGATAAGCGTACCTCGGTCACGATCCGCCGGGCGAAGATCCGGGGCACGAAGTCTGAAGGAATGATATGTGCGGAAGACGAACTGGGGCTCTCTGATGACCATTCCGGAATCATGGTTCTCGACAACGACGCTACCGTCGGAACACCTTTCGCAGAGTACCTTGCGTCCGTTGGAAAACGCAGCGATGCAGTACTGGATATCGCAATCACACCAAACCGCCCCGACGCCGCGAGTCATCTTGGGGTCGCAAGGGATGTCGCCGCGTTAACGGACGGCGAACTGCGGATGCCGGACGTTGAGATACCGGCACACGGAGGCGAAGCGGCAGATCACATCTCAATCTCCATCGAAGACGATGAGCTGTGCACGCGGTATGTGGGCGTCATAGTCCGGGGCGTTACTATCGGCGACTCACCGGACTGGCTCAAGGAGCGCCTCGCCGCTGTCGGTCTGCGACCACGCAACAACGTGGTGGACGTGACCAATTACGTCATGCACGAATGCGGCCAGCCGTTGCACGCGTTTGACCTCGAGCAAGTCGCAGGCGCGTCTATCATCGTGCGCCCGACGAAGAGGCCCGGCAAGTTCGTCACGCTCGACGACGAGGAGCGAGACCTCCCCGCAGGAATGTTAATGATTTGTGATGCCGATCGAGAAGTTGCGATCGCCGGTGTCATGGGCGGACAGAACTCGGAGGTGTCGGTGAGTACCAGTGACGTCCTGATCGAGAGCGCGTACTTCAGTCCGGCCTCAATTCGGCGCACTTCCAAGGCACTCGGGCTTCAGACAGACGCATCGTATCGATTCGAGCGAGGCGTCGATACGGAAATCCAGCCATGGGCTGCGATGCGAGCCGCCAACCTCATACAGGAGGTCGCGGGGGGAAAAGTAGTCGGCGGTATTGTGGATGAACATCCCAACCCGTCAGAGCAGCTGACGCTCGACCTCCGCTTGGCCCGAATTCAAGTGATCACCGGAATGGATGTCCCACGGGAAGAGGTCGTTCGATTGCTGACGCGAATCGGCTTCCAAATCGACACCGAGAATTCCGATGCCATTCGGTTTCGCGTACCGCCGCATCGCCCCGACGTCGAGAGGGAGATTGACCTTATCGAGGAGGTTGCAAGGCTGTACGGATACGATCGAATCCCTGAACCCCAGACTACACCCGTCCCCAGTTTCACTCCGCGAGATCGGCCTGAGGACCTGGCGCGCCAAAAGATTCTTGGCCTTGCCGCGGGATGGGGTTATCGGGAATTGTATACGAATAGTCTGTTGCCTGAAGACAGAGCTACGAAGTACTGTGACCGTTCTATCCTTGGCGACCTGGGTGCAGGAGCGCCGGTCAGAACGGCGAATGCAATCTCCAGAGAAATGACAACCTTGCGACCAAGCCTCTTGCCGGGCGCGCTGATTGTCATCCGTCACAATCTGAATCACGGTCAGGATAGCGTCAAAGTGATCGAGTTCGGACATGTGTTCACCAAACAGAGCCTTCCCGACAACATCATCCCGGGCTACGAGGAGCATGAGTCGCTCCTTTTGGCCTGCGCTGGAAGAAGCGCGGATCGTCACTGGGGCGCGAGTGATCGCGCAGTCGATTTCTTCGATTTGAAGGGAAGTGTTGCTGCGATACTCGACGCATTAGGGATTGAGGATCTGGAGGAGACGGAGCATCCTGAAGCTGCCGGCGTCACGGCCTACCGACTCGGCTATTCGGCGAGCGGTGTCCCGGTCGGATTCGCCGCGATGCTGCATCCCGAACGCGCATCAATGGAAGGAATCGACACACCGGTGTACTTCGCGGAGTTGAACTGGTCAAGGCTCCTGCAAAAAACAGCGATTGGCAGTAACTCGGATTATGTGCCGGTCGATCGATTCCCAACGGTAGACAGAGACCTCGCGTTTGTCGTAAGCCAGGGAGTCCGGATTGGGCAGGTTCAAGAAACTATTCGACGCGAGGGTCAGCCGCTATTGACTGATGTCGGAATTTTCGACGTCTATGAAGGTAAGGGCGTTGGCGCCTCCCAGAAGAGCGTCGCCTTCGCACTCAGGTTCTCGGCAGACAGAACCCTGACCGACGCAGAGGTTGATGAACTGGTCGGGCGGATCGTCGCGTCTGTCCGCAAAGTACACGCCGCAGAACTTCGCGACTAGATTCTTATATTCGCAAACGCGGTATAGAGAATACAAATGCGTATCCTCCTCGTTCGGATGACCTGCTACGCCTAACAGGTAATTGCCGTATGGCCACCAAAAACAAGACCCGCTCGGGCAAGACCGGCAAGACATCCAAAAACGGTAGCCCGAAAAACGTCACGCCGCTGCGTAAGATCGAGGCACTCGAACGGCTTCGCGATCGTGTCGAGGCAGCAGCAGATGAGATCCTGCGCTTGCGCGCCGAAAACGAGGAGATGGCTAAGTCCATCGTCGATTTGAGGAACCAGCTGGACAGCCGAGATAGTCGTCCGGCGATAGCGTTCGATGGGGACGCCGACGACCTGCGCGACAAAGTGCGAGGCTTCATCGATGCCATTGACACGTACCTTGACCACGAAACAGGATCGGGGTGACGCATACTCTCGCCGAAGCTGACATGGAAAAATCGATAAGGGTTCGAATCCTCGGTCGCGAATACGGCCTCCGCGTAGACGAAAACGACGAGGAACTCACGAAGGGCATCGCCGATTACCTCGATGTAAAGATGCGTTCCTTTCGCGACGCCCACCCCGATCAGCAAGACATAACGACGGCGGTCATCGCAGGACTTGCCGTCACGGAAGAGTTGTTTTCCAACCAGAATGAGATGAAGGAGGAGAAGGACCGGGTGGCGCGCTCGCTTGACGAATTGAGCGACTTGCTCGACACGGTTCTGTACGGAAATTGATCGCATCCGTCGCCCGCGTCAGGACTGAGGTCGTTCAAGGCTCCGACTGAACTTTTCCCCAACTCGTACGTGTATCAATCTCCTGCGGCCTGCAAAGTAAGAACCTAACATCTTTACTTTAGGGAACCATCCTTCGCGTTTGGACAGCAGACCCCAGACCTTCGGGTTCTTGCCCTCCGGGGTGAGCCGGGGAAGCCGGAAAGATGCGAGCGGTGCCCACTGTGATATGGAGGAGGTTCTTCATATCCACGCCGCAGGATAGCCGTGAAGACGGCAAACCCCGGCCAGGTGACTTTGAACGGAACCTGCCGGGGTTTTTTTTCTGCGTATAAAAACTATCTTGACGCACCGTTACCGGCGCCCGAATTCGCCGGATCACAACAAGCTCGATACCAGACAATGGATATAACTACGGTAGGCGTCATCGTCGCCGTAGGTACGTTTGCCCTAGGAATAGTAATAGATAGACTCTTACTGCAGCATTTCGGCCAAAGGCGGCTCACCAATGCGAAATCAGAAGCTCAAAAGATCATTTCGGACGCCGAAGAGGAGGCCCGGACCGTTCGTCGCGAGCGTATAGACCGCGTTGAGCAAGAGCTGAACGAACGTCAGCGAGATCTCGATCGCGAGGCAGATGAGGGTAGACGTGCACTGCGGACCACGAAGGACAAGCTCGACTACAGAAGAAAGAAACTTAACCGACGTACCGAGCGGGTCAACGACCGCGAGAAGGCGGTGATTTCAGCCGGAGAGGCGATCGATGCTCTTCGTGCTGCTGCGGCACAGACCCAGAAGGATGCGGACAAGATTCGTGACGAAGCTTCTCACCTCCTCAAGGAGGTATCTGCCCGTGAGTCGAGACTCGAACTTCGGGAGGAAGAAGCCGAGAGGCTGACGGACGATGCGCGTCGAAAACGCGATCGCCTGAATGCCGTTATCGAAGAGCATGTCCGAAAGCTCGAACAGATATCGGGGCTTTCTCAATCCGAGGCGCACGAGGCACTGATCCAGACGCTTATCGATGAAGCGAAGCTGGAAGCTGCCTCACTCATCAAGGAGATTCGGGACGAGGCGAAGCTGACGGCGAATCGCGAGGCACGAAAGGTCGTGCTGAACGCCATACAGCGGACGGCGGCGAGTCATGCCATCGAGAACACTGTTTCCGTCGTCAACATTCAGTCCGACGAAATGAAGGGGCGGATTATCGGCCGCGAAGGCCGAAACATTCGGGCGTTCGAGGCCGCGACGGGCATCGAGGTGATCGTCGACGACACGCCCGAGGCCGTGATCCTTTCTGGCTTTAATCCCGTCCGACGTGAGATTGCCCGAATCGCTCTGACCAAACTCATTCAGGATGGCCGTATTCACCCGGCCCGGATTGAGGAAGTGGTCCAGAGCACCGTGGCCGAGGTAGATGAGGAGATCGTCGAGATGGGCGAGCGGACCGCGATAGACCTAAACCTGCATGGACTGCATCCCGAACTTATCAAGATGGTCGGCAGGATGCGCTATCGAACGAGTTACGGTCAGAACCTGCTGAGTCATTCGATCGAGACGGCACGGATTGCCTCACTCCTCGCAGCGGAGCTGGGGCTCGACTCTTCCGTTGCCCGGCGAGCCGGATTGCTCCACGACATCGGTAAGGTCGACGAGGAAGACGACGAGAATCCCCATGCCATCGTTGGCATGGAGATCTGCCGGAAGTACAAGGAGTCGGAGGTTGTCTGCAACGCTGTCGGGGCACACCACGACGAGATCGAGATGACGAACAGCATCTCCCCACTCGTTCAGGCAGCCGACGCAATATCCGGCGCTCGCCCGGGTGCGCGTCGAGAGGCTCTGGAGGCTTACATTCGGAGACTTGAGAAACTCGAGTCGCTAGCGTCGTCATTCGACGGCGTCGAGCGGGTGTTCGCGATTCAGGCAGGACGAGAGATCCGGGTGATTGTCAACCACGACCTCGTTTCCGACTCGCAGGCGGAGATGCTTGCACTCGACATTTCGAAGCGAATTCAGAGAGAGATGCAATACCCCGGCCAGATCAAGGTGACCGTGATTCGCGAGGTTCGCTCAGTGTCATACGCAAAGTGATCCGGTTCGGTCGATTGCTGGGAAGGCCGCGACCCCAGTGACATATGTCAATTCTGGACGATGGCCTCGGCCGCAAGCTCTCGGCCCGCGTCGGTCAGGATGAGATACTCACCGCGTCGGCGCAGCAGACCGTCCCGTTCGGCGAACCGCACCACTCTTTCAGAGAAGTCCGGTGCCCAGCCCAGATGCTCCTGAAGGTGTGCCGCGCGGTTCTCGCGCCTCGCCTCCGGAAGTCCTTCGTGATGACGCAGATGAATCGCCAACATCTTCTCCGCGAAGGTCCACTGCTGCCGCCAGCGTCTCCGCAACACAGATATGACACCCTTGTCCGGAGCAATCAGCAGAACGGCGGTGAAGACCATCCCGACGGCTGTAGCCATACATCCCGCGATCGATGCGTCGAGGAGATAAGCCAACCAGTATCCTCCCAATGCACTCACAATTCCTATCGCAATACTCAGGATGATCATCAGCGATAACCGGTCCGTAAGGAGATACGCAGCCGCGGGTGGACCGATCATCAACGCGACAACGAGGATGGAACCCACGGCGTCAAAGGCGCCCACTGCCGTGATGGAGACGAGCGTCATCAGGACGTAGTGCATGACGCCCGGGAGAAAGCCAAGTGCGGCGGCCAATCCCGCGTCGAACGTCGACAACTTCAGTTCCTTGTAGAAGGCAATGATGAACACCGTGTTCAACACAAGAATGGCACTCATCATCCAGAGTGCTTTGGGGCCTACGTCCGTTCCGTACACTACCCATCTGTCAAAGGGAGCGAACGCTAGCTCCCCGAGCAGAACGGCATCCGTGTCGAGGTGGACGTCGCCGGCGAAGCGGGCGATAAGAACTACGCCGATGCTGAACAGAATCGGAAAGACGAGGCCGATGGCCGCATCCTCCTTGAGGAGCCGGGTACGAAGGATGGACTCCACCAGAAAGACGGTAAGGATCCCGGTCAGCGCCGCACCCAGAATCAGCAACGGAGAATTGAGGTCGTGCGTCAAGAAGAAAGCCACGACGATGCCCGGAAGGATTGCGTGGCTGATAGCATCACTCATCATGGCCATCTTCCGGAGCACAAGAAACACTCCGGGCACCGCGCAGGCTGCCGACACGACGACACCGATGGCCTGTATTTCGATTTGCTCTACAGTCATCGTCCGTCCCCGTCGCGTTCATAGCGCGCCGATGGCGCCGTCAGACGCGTATCGATGAGAGCCCGTGATCGCGCCACGCCGGCTGCCGTCAACGCCCAGAGTGTTGGCCCGACCTGCCTGACGAAACCACGCTCCTCAAGAATGCGAAGGTTCTGATAGGTCCTCCCGGTCGGATCGCTCATGATATTGAGAACGGCCTCCTGGTGAGGGTGGTCGGACCGTTCGTGGTGCGCAGCGAGTGCAAAAAGATCCAGCAGCACCGCTTCCAATCTGAGGCGCCGCGAGTTACGCCACTCCCTGATCCAACGCCACACGAGGCCTCGATGGGGCGAAAGAAAAAGCGAAACGATCACGATCATGCCGACGCAAAGGACAATAGTGGGACCGGTCGGTACGTTGGCGGCACTACTGCTGATCAACGCACCGGCTACCCCCGCCGTCGCACCCACGGCGGCAGACAGGATCATCATGATGCCTAGCCGGTCGGTCCACTGACGAGCTGCTGCTGCGGGTGCGATGATAATCGCGCTCATAAGTACGACGCCGACCGTTTGCAGCCCAATCACGATAGCCACAACGAGTAGAGTCGTCAGGGAGATATCGAGCAGTCTGACCGGCATGCCCATTGTGCGGGCGAACTCGGGATCAAACGAAAGGATCTTGAACTCCTTCCACAGCAGTCCGACGCATAGGAGACTCGCGAATCCGATGACCGCCATAATTTGAACGTCGGCCATAACGAGAGAGGCCGCTTGACCGAAGAGGAAGGCGTCGAGACCGGCCTGATTAGCGTTGGGGATCTTCTGGATGTAGGTCAGAAGAACGAGGCCGAAACCGAAGAACACCGACAGCGCGAGTCCTAGCGCGCCATCGTACTTGATGCGGGTCGTTTCCGTGATCGTGGTGACCGCGACAGTGGCGATCCATCCGGCAACCGCTGCCCCAAGCAGTAGCACGATCGGGATCTTGGCTCCTGTCAGCAAGAAAGCGATAGCAATGCCTGGCAGTGCCGCGTGGGATATCGCATCGCCAAGGAGGCTTTGCTGTCGAAGCACCGCGTACGTGCCGAGTGTACCCGAGGTGATACCCAGCACTGAAGCGCCCAATGCCACCGTCCGGAGCGTGTAATCCGAAAAGAGGTCCGTCAGAAGGTCCATTTCAAGCGATGTCGCGCAGCGACCGATCCTCGGGTCGCGGCTCCTGTTGGCTGGCTTCCAGGGTCTCAACCCTTCCTCTGGCGTCGCGAAGGAAGCCTACACGGCCGCCATATGTCAGGCGAAGGTTGTCCTCCGTGAACTCTTCGTCCACGGGTCCTGCAGCGATGCGACGAACGTTGAGGAGCAATACACTGTCGAAGTACTCCGGCACAGTCTGGAGATCGTGGTGTACGACTACGACCGTCTTGTCGCGCTGCCTCAGCTCTCTGAGAAGGGCGACAATGGCGCGCTCCGTCGTCGCATCGACGCCCTGAAACGGCTCGTCCATGAAGTACAGTTCTGCATCCTGAACGAGGGCGCGGGCAAGAAACACGCGCTGCTGTTGCCCCCCTGACAACTGGCTGATCTGGCGACCGGCGTAGTCGGCCATTCCGACCTTCTCCAGTGCGTCGAGTGCTCGCTTTCTGTCTTCGGAGCCGGGACGTCTGAGCCATCCGATCTTGCCGTACAGACCCATCAGCACCACATCGAGAACGTTCGTTGGGAAGTCCCAATCGACACTGCCTCGCTGGGGCACGTAGGCCACCAGGTGGCGCTGCTTTTCGTACGCCTCGCCGTATACCAGTACTTCACCGGCCGCTGGCCGCACCAGTCCGAGAATGGCTTTGAGAAGAGTAGTCTTGCCCGCACCGTTCGGACCAACGACAGCCATCAGCACCCCTTTGGGCACGATCAAGTCGATGTCCCAAAGAACCGGCTTGTCGCGATAGGCAACGGTCAAGTCCCGGACATCGATGGCATGCGCTGAGGGATCGCTACTCTGTATCATGCTCTCGCGGATTGCTCCGCCTCCGCCACATGGTTCATAGCTGCATTCATTGCTGCGGCACTTGCAACGATTACGATGGCGTAGCGCTCAAAGCGTCGACGATCGTATTCACGTTGTGCCGGAACATACCAACATACGTTCCCTCGGGCGTATCCGGCGCCCCTAGCGCATCGGAAAACAGATTTCCCCCAATTCGGACGTCGAAACCGCGTGACCGCACGGCCTCACGGACGGCCTCAATGCCGCGCGCTGGGACCGAGGATTCGACGAACATAGCGGGGATCCGGTTGGACGTAACAAACTCTGCCAGGTCCTGAACATCGGCGGCGCCAGCTTCGGTAGCAGTGCTGATGCCCTGGAGGCCTCGAACCTCGTATCCATATGCACGCCCGAAATAACCGAATGCGTCGTGCGATGTGATAACTACGCGTGCCGACTCCGGCACTTCATCCGTCCTGCTTCTGACCCATAAATCCAGTGAGTCCAACTCGGACAGGTACGAGGCCAGGTTCGACCGAAACTCGCTCTCTTGCTCTGGCACCAGTTCCGACAGCGATTCCGCCACGAAGGCTGCCGCGCCCTTCCAGAGGGTAACGTCAAACCAGATGTGCGGGTCGTAGTTGCCTCCGAAGTTGGGAGACTCGATGTACACGGAATCTGGATTGCCCGCCGTGACCGCAAACGTCGGGATATTGCGCGACTTCATCTGCTCGAATATGTCGGTCATCTTCCCTTCGAGGTGTAAGCCACCATAAAAGATGGCTTCCGCGCCAGCCATCCGTCGAACGTCACCCTCGCTCGCTTTGTAGAGGTGCGGGTCGACACCGGGTCCCATCAAGGAGGTCACCTCGACGGCATCTCCCCCTATGATAGCAGCGAGGTCACCGACAAGATTGGTCGTAGCGACCACGTTCAGTTTGTCGCCCGCCTGGCGATCCGCCTTTCGGGGGGAACAGCCGACAGCCGTCAGAAACAATGCAGCCATGACGAGGAGGCTGCGAATCATGTGTTCACGGAGCATTTTACAGCGCTGCTAAGTCAAAAGTTAGACAAGGCTAACTTTCGGTATCCGCGCATGTTTCCGAGCTTGACAACCGACTGGGCTGCAGTTCGCTCCTTCAGCTCCCGAAATCGAGATCGACTTGTTGAGGATTCTCGACCCAGTCGGCGACGAAGACGTTCGTGTCACGGCTGGGCTGCCGATCGCCCCGGCGGTTCGACGCGAAGACAAGCTTCGTCCCGTCGTACGAAAACATCGGGAAAGCGTCGAAAGTCCCGGAGTGGGTGATGCGAGTCAGATTCTCTCCATCAAGCCCTACCATGAAAAGGTCGAATTCGCGTCCACCCTCCTCCATCTTGTGGTGGTTGGTCGCAAAGATGATCTTCTCTCCGCCGGGGTGAAAGAACGGTGCCCAATTGGCACCCGGAAGATCAGTGATCTGGCGCGCATTGGAACCGTCGGCGTTTGCCACAAACAGATTCAGGCTTCCGGGTTCGACCATGTTCTGAGCCAAGAGCTCTTTGTACGTGTCAGCCACTTCTCCTTCCGGGCGGCTGGCGCGCCACACGATCATCTTCGAGTCGGGTGAGAAGAATGCACCGCCGTCGTACCCGAGATCGAACGTCAGTTGCAACAGCTCACCCGTCTCGAGCTCGTAGCGCCACAAGTCCAGATCACCGGACCTCGTTGACGTGAAGACCACGTACCGGCCATCCGGCGAAACTGTCGCCTCCGCATCATACCCGTCACCGCCGATCAGCACCTCCGGATTCGAGCCATCCGCATCGGCAATGTAGACGTCATAGGTAGAGAAGATCGGCCAGACGTAACGGCCCGATGCGAACGGGGCAAACTCCGGACACTCTCTGCCCCCGGCGTGCGTCGATCCGTAAACGATGCGTCCGTCAGGCAAAAAATATGAACAGGTTGTTCGCCCGGTTCCGGTTGACACGAGACGATACTGCTCGCCACCCTCCAGGGGCGTTCCATCAGCGTTCATGACGAAAATCTGGTCGCAACCTTGCGATGAAAGCTCTTCCGAATCGCTCTGGAAAATCAGCTGATCGTCATCATAGCTCCAGTAGGCCTCCGCGTTGTTGCCACCGAATGTCAATTGGCGAATGTTGCGCAGATGGACTTCTCCGGCAAAGCGAAGCGAGTCCTCAGACGCATCGTACACCGCCTCATCGGGGACCGGCTGCGAATCCGTGCAGCCAGTTAGCGCGAGGCTTAAAATTGCTATGAAGGCGAATCTGAATGCCTGGGGCGTTGTTGATGTCATCTAGCTAAGGCGCCGTCAGACGACGCTTGTTTTTTTCTTGGAATCGCTGGCGATCCGGACCGTGGTAACCAGAGGAGCGCCCGTCCTGGCGTTTACTTCGACAACGGCAACAGCTGGATCTGGCGATCAACCGATCTGGGGTCATACTCCGGCTCCGGATCAAAAAAAGTATCGAGCCCATGGCATTTGAGGTGCAGAATTTTCAAGAAGACGTTCTCGAGAAGAGCAGCGAAATACCCGTAGTGGTTGACTTCTGGGCGCCATGGTGCGGACCCTGCCGAATATTGGGGCCGATACTCGAGCAGCTTGCAGCGGAAAACGGGGAATTGTGGAAACTGGTCAAAGTGAACACGGATGAAAACCAGAAACTCTCCGTCCAGTATGGCATCCGGGGAATACCCGCCGTCAAGATGTTCGTCGACGGCGAGGTGGTCGACGAGTTCACGGGGGCGTTGCCAAAACATGCTGTCGAGCAATGGCTTTCGCGCGCCCTCCCGAGTAAGAGTCAGAGCCTCGTGGACGAAGCGAGAAAAGCTATCGGGGAGGGCAGGAACGGCGCTGCAAAGGCTCTACTCGAAACCGCAATGTCTGAAGACGCCGGTAACACAACTGCCGCCGTAATGCTGGCGCAGCAGGTTCTGTTCGACGAACCGGAACGGGCCAGACAACTTGTTGAGAGCGCCGAGATCGTCGATCCAATCCTGCAGCAGGTAGCCGGCGGAATTGTCGTAATCAGTCGCCTCCTGGCGATGAGTCCACCCTACACCAATCTGCCCGATGGAAACGGCAAGGCCTCCTATACAAAAGCCATTCAGGCACTCGCCAATGTGGAAGTGAACGAGGCACTCGAGGCCTTCATTGCAGTCATTTCGACCGATCGCTACTACGACGACGATGGTGCGCGAAAAGCATGTCTTGCGCTCTTCGACATGCTGGGCGAACGACATCCCGTCACGAAAGAATACCGTCCGCAGTTCAACATGGCCCTGTACTAGGCTTCCTATTCGGCGATAGCTCCACCGCATCCGCTGCCGGCCCCTGCCGTGCAGCCATAGCAATGCCGATGTGTCCGTATGTCGTGGCTCAGCCAGCGCTCCAGCGAGAAGTCCTTCACATGCGGCCGCTGGATATTGTCCATGTCCATGTGCATGAGCAGCTGCTGATTAAAGTCGCAGTCGTACAGATACCCATCCCATGACACCGACAGCGTGTTGCGGCACATGAGTCCGGCTATGGTGGCCGGATTGAAGGCATTTACGAGCCGTTCGAGATACTCACCCAGTTGGCCCTTATCGAGAAGCCATTCCAGGTACCGAGACATCGGCATGTTGTTGAGCGCGAGTAGACGGTCGAAGTGGACGCCGTGATTCCGTTCAAGCGCTTCCTGCCATTCTCTTTCGAGCGAGTCCTGGCTTCCGGCGAGAAACGCTCCCACCGGGTTCGTAACCAGTGTTAGCCGCTGCTCCGGATCACCGAAGCCATAACCGACCGAGTTGAGCAGGCGGAGGGCCTCGATGGACTTCTTGTACGTACCCTCGCCGCGTTGCGCGTCCGTACCGATTCGTCGATAGTGCGGCAGTGAACAGACGACCTCAACGTTTCGGTCGGCAAACCACTGCGCGAGGTGGCGGTAGCGACCAGTAGTTAGAATGGTAAGGTTACACCGGTCGATTACGTGAAGCCCCCTTCCGGTGACCTCATCCACGAGATACTCAAAATGGGGATTCAGCTCCGGCGCTCCGCCCGTCAGGTCGACAGTGTGCGCACCACTGACGTCAATCGCTTGCAAGCAGGCTTCGATTGTCTCACGGTCCATGTTCTCCTGGGTCCGGTCGGGGCCGGAGTCGACATGGCAGTGCCGGCACGTCATGTTGCAGAGCTTACCCAGATTGATCTGGAAGATCTCAAGCTCCTCCGGACGCAGCGCGTCCCAGCCCGACGCCACCACGTCGCCAAAGAAATTACCGGTGCCCGTCGGACCACTATCGATCACCACGTTCTCAAGTGACCGCAACTGTTCATCCGGTGAGGCCAATGGTGATCGCCGATACGCGAGACTTGTCGTTGACCGCGGCCCCTCGACATCGAGCATCGATCCATCGCCGCCAATCGTGTCGAGGGGGATCAAGGTTTCTGACATAGTCGAGTCCTGTTTACTGCCTGTTTGATCTTAGACCTGGCACTACATGGTGAGCTTCTTGGCCTGCTCGAGCATCTGCACTCCGTGTACGAGGGAGGCTCCGCCGCGGATAGCGGTGGCAACGTGCACTGCCTCTGTCATCTGCTCAAGATCGGACCCCTTCTGAAGGCAGTCAGACGTATATGCGTCGATGCAATACGGGCACTGCACGGCGTGCGACACGGCGAGCGCGATAAGCGCTTTCTCCCGCGCCGAGAGAGCCCCGTCCTCGAACACCTTGCCGTAATACGAAAAGAAGGCGTCCGCAAGTTCTTCGCTGCCCTCGGCGATGGTTCCAAACTTGGGAAGATGTTCAGGCTTGTAGTATGTGTCCATATCGGGTTGTGTGTTACGGGTTCGAGATCGACTGACGGTTATACCGGAGGGAGTGCGACTCCACCGATCAGGCTGCGCTTGCTGTCTCCTGATCTTTGTACTGCAGCTCGTAGAGCTTGCGGTACAGCCCGTCGTGCGCCAGAAGTTGCTGGTGTGTGCCACGTTCCCGGATGCGACCGTGGTGCATGACGAGGATTTGGTCTGCGTGTTGAATTGTCGAAAGGCGATGTGCAATCGCAATTGAAGTTCGGCCCTTCATAAGTGTCTCGAGAGCCGATTTTATTACCTCTTCCGTCTCCGTGTCCACGCTGGAGGTGGCCTCGTCGAGGACGAGAATCCTGGGATCGTAAACCAGCGCTCGAGCGAACGAGAGTAGCTGTCGCTGGCCGTGGGACAGGGACATGCCGCGCTCCTTGACCTCCTGGTCGAAGCCGTTGGGCAAACGGTCTATGAACCTCTCCGCGCCAATCAGGGCGACCGCCTCCTTCACCTGCTGCTCGGTCTTTCCGGGATCGTCAAGCGTAATGTTTCGCGTCACTGAGCCGGAGAAGAGGAATACGTCCTGCAACACCAGACCGATGCGACGCCGCAGCTCGCTGATTGGCATGTCACGTATATCGACACCGTCAAGCCGGACGGCTCCCTTTTGGATCTCGTAGAACCGCAGCAGCAGGCTGATGATGGTTGTCTTTCCGGCTCCCGTGGCGCCAACGATTGCGACGCTGTCGCCCGGCTCGACCGTAAAGGACACTCCCTGAAGTACCCAGTTGGGCTCCTGGCCGTCGGCGACTTCTCTGTCGTATGAGAACCAGACGTCGTCGAACTCGATTCGGCCGCGATGATCTTCGGGGACAAGTGGGTCGTGTTTCTCAGGCAGCGCTTCGTCCGTATCGAGCAACCCAAACACGCGCTCACCGCCGGCCATGGCACTCTGAAGGGTATTGAACTGGTCCGACAGATTCCGAATCGGCTCAAAGAACTGCCGCGCGTACTGAATGAATGCAACGAGCACACCGAGGGTCAGGGCCCCTCCCATCGCTCGTGCTCCACCCACCCAGATCACCAATCCAAGAGCGATCGACGCGACGATGTCGATGGCCGGCCAGAACAGGGCGAAGTAGAAGATCGTCTTGATCTGCGCCGTCCGGTGGTCCGCGTTGATATCGCCGAAGCGTCGCATCTCCTCCTCTTCCCGATTGAAGAGTTGAACGATGCTCATGCCCGTGATGTGTTCCTGCATGAACGAGTTGAGTCGGGCCACCTGCTTTCTGGTCTCGCGGTACTGCTCCCGCACCACGCGTCGGAACCAGAACGTGACCTGGATCATCAGCGGCAGCACGGCAAGGGTCACGAGCGCGAGAACCCAGTTGAGCGAAAACATGAAGTAGGCGATGAAAATCAGCCGGAACAGATCGCCTAGAATGGTGACCACGCCAGCCGACAAAACATCGCTCAAAGACTCGATATCGCTTGTTACTCTGGTGATGAGGCGGCCCACCGGGTTCCGATCGAAGAACGAGAGCGGCTGCCGCTGAATGTGCCGAAACAGTTTGGTCCTCAGGTCGAAGATGGCTTGCTGACCGATCCACTGCGTCAGGTACGCATTCACGAAGGAGAGTACACCCTCGGCGAACAGCACCGCGAACAGAATCATGATGACGTTCGTGAGTCCCTGGGTGTCGCCGACTACGATGTAGCTGTCGATAGCCACCTGGACCAGCTTCGGTCGCAGAGGACCGAGGAACGCGGCGGTCATAACCGTCACGAAAGCGATAGCCACCCAGCCTTTGTAGGGAAGCAGGTAGGTGATTATCCGGCGGAGCAGGCGACCGTCGAGCCCTTTCGACTGCTGTTGCTTGCTATCTTGTTTTTCGTCCGCCACTGGATCAGTTGGATTCGATTATTTCGGCCTCGGGCTGAAGCTGGTATCGAGTCAGCTCTACGGCGGCTTCCGAATTCGGAAAGACTGAGCGCGCCTCCGATACCAGCTCATCGAAGCGTCGATACCTTGCACTGAAATGTGAAAGCAAGAGTCGCTTCGCACCGGCTTCGACGGCAATCTTTGCCGCGTCGACGGTCGTAGAGTGCCCGGTTGTCTCTGCCCGGTCGGCAAGCTCGTCGGCAAACGTGGCCTCGTGGTAGAGGATGTCGGCGTCCAGAGCCAGATCGACCGCTGATGAGCACGGCCGCGTGTCCGTCACGTATGAGAAGACGCCGCCCTGCCTGCTTGGGCCGATCACCGCTGTCGGTTCTACTACGTTTCCGTCGTCGAGCCCAACCGCTTCCCCCGCTTTCAGCCTGCCGAAGTCCTTGGGATTTCGGACTCCGAGTTGGCGCGCCAGCTCCACGTCAAGGGTGCCCGGTGTCTCCTTCTCCTGGTACCGATATCCATAGCTGGGCACGCCGTGGTCGAGGGGCGCGGCCCAGATGCGCCAGCCATTACCCTGTAGCGCCATGATGCGCCCATGGCGGTGCTCGAGTTCGACGAAGTCTATCTGGAATGTCAACTCGTCGGGCTGCAGTCCGGGCATCCTTTGAATCAGATCGCGCAGACCAGCGGGACCGACCACGGAAATCGGTGTTTCGCGATGCAGCAACGACATGGTGGCGAGCAGTCCCATAAGGCCGAAGAAGTGGTCGCCGTGCAGATGTGTGATAAGGATCGCATCTACTCGCGACAACTTGACGTCGGAGTGGAGCAACCGCAGCTGCGTGCCTTCGCCGCAGTCAAACAGCAGCGCCGCCTCGGGTCGCCGCAAGGCGACGCACGAGAATCCGCGTCCCTTCACGGGGACAGCTGAACCGGTTCCGATGGGAATAATCTCGGTCACGTCACGTGATGGATTCTATCTCTTCTTCCAGAAGCTGTTTGCGATACAAGTTCGCATAGAGACCGTCCTTCGCGAGGAGCTCGTCGTGCGCGCCACGTTCCACGACGCAACCCTCGTCCAGGACGATGATCAGGTCCGCGTCCTGCACCGCCGACACCCGATGGCTGACGAGAACGATCGTGCGGCGACCGTAGTGCCTCTTCAAGTGGCGCAGGATTCGTCTCTCCGTATCCGTGTCGACGGCAGAAAGTGCGTCGTCGAGAATGAGTATTCGCGGCTGACGAATCAGTGCGCGCGCGATCGACGTCCGCTGCTTTTGACCTCCGGACAGCGTGATTCCGCGTTCGCCAACGTGCGTTTCAAAACCCTCACGCAGCTCCTCGACATTGTCCAATAGTTCCGATTCTGAAGCCGCTTCCCGAATCGCCTCGTCGACGGCATCCATGTTTCCAAAGGCGATGTTGTTGGCGACCGTGTCACTGAAAAGAAAGACGTCCTGCGGCACGTAGCCTATGGACCGACGGAGGACGCCCAGAGGTACTGAGCGGATATCGTGGCCGTCGATGCGGATCTGGCCCTCCACCGGTTCGAGGAGTCGCGGGATCATCTCCACTATCGTACTCTTTCCCGAGCCGGTGCGTCCCACAATGGCGAGCGTTGAGCCCGCCGGAACGTCGAAAGTCACGTCCCGCAGCACGGATGGGCCGTCATCCGTATATCGAAACCCGACTCGTTCAAACGTTATCCGCCCGTCAATGGACCTAATTCGCTCGTCGGTCGACAAGTCGTCAGCGATGGCCGGCTCGGTATCAAGGATCTCACCGAGTCGAATGATCGATGCTGATGCTCGCTGAACCATGGTGATCACGAAACCCATGGACGCTACCGGCCAGGTCATCATCGCGACGTAGATGATATACTCGGCGATGTTTCCGATCGTGATGGACCCTTCGACCACGAGCCGTCCTCCCACCCATACGACAATGATCGTGGCCATACCGACGAGTAGCAGGAATACCGGCCTCCATGCCGCCTCAACCATCGCAAGGTCCAGCATGCGTGTACGGTACTTTCTGCTCTCGTCGTCGAAGGCGATTGACTCCGCATCCTCGCGCGTGTACGCCTTGATCACACGGATGCCGGCAAGGGCCTCTTGGACCCGGCTTGTCAGGCTCGAGTATTGCGCCTGAAGCGCTTCGCTTCGCGAGTGCACCATCTTTGCCACGAAGAACACGGACAACGCGAGGAACGGCATCGGAATAATGGCGAACAGCGTCAGTCGCGGCGAGATGATGAACATCACGGTCATCGCAGTGACTACGATCACGGTGGCCCGCGTCAGATACATTATGGCCGGCCCAATGTAGCGGCGGACCTGTTCGATGTCAGAGGTGGCCCGGGTGATGATGTCACCGGTCGGGCGCTCGAGATAGAAGGCTCTCGACAGTTTTTGCAGGTGGTCGTACAAATCGTTCCGCAAATCAAACTCGATGTGCCGCGACGCCACGACGACCGTCTGCCGCATAAGAAAGGAAAAGACACCGCTGACGAGGCTCAGGCAGAGAATGACGACTCCGAACAGAGCGAGCGTGATGAAGAACTGCGTGTACAGATACCCAGCGACAGGTGTGTTCTCGAACGTCTGATACGTCGTAACGAATCGCGGAATCCCGTCGACGGCTCGCCGGACAACCATCGGCACCATGATCGAGAATGAGGCGGATGCAACAGCACACAGAAGCCCCGGAATAAACAGGTGCTTGTACTTCCAGTAGAAGCGGTTCAGGCGGGCCAGTGGTCGCATCGGCGATCGAGGATCTTCGTCATTGCGGATGTCTACAGAAGGACTCGCCAACTCACGGGGATGCCGCCTTCAAGTTCCTCGCCGATCAGTCTGAGCAGCCTGCGCTGTTCCGGCCAAGCCAGCCGGGTCGCCGCGTCTTCCGGGCTGAACCACGCATGATCGTCATGTTCTCGGTTGAGTCGTATCGGTCCGCTGATCTGCGCGGCAAACGGTACGCTGATTCGAATTCTGTCGGTTTTCCACTCAAAGAAGGTATTGAGCGAAGGTACGACCCACAATGATTCCGGCTGTGCCCCCGTTTCCTCCGCGAGCTCGCGAAGTGCCGCGCGCGAAGCCGTCTCGCCACGCTCTATCTTGCCTCCAACCATTCGCCATTGACCCTCGTACACCGTACCCGGCGCCCGGCGAAGTAGCAGGAACTCCGTGGCGCCCGCTTCGCCCTGTCGATACGGGTAGACGTCAATAAGGGTAGCCGTGATATCGGGCATAGGCGTTTCGAGTCGAAGGTGCTGCTTACCAGGAGAATCTCACGCGCGAATTTACTACGTTTATTGACTGCGATCGCCCGTGAATCTGCGTATGCCGCCTGAATCCGAAATATTGACTGGCAGTAGTCTGGCTCAGCTACAGCTTGAAAACCAGCGGCTCCGGCGCGCGGTCGAGGAGCTGTCGATTCTGAACGACCTGGCCACCGCCATTGGAGGCACGAATGATCCCACGGAGATCATGCAGATCATCGTGAAGCGATCACTCAAGACCGTACACGCCGAGCAAGGAGTGATTACGCTGATCGACGAAGAGCACAATCGCGACCCGCTGAGCACCTTCGTCCGATCGATGTCCAGCTCGAGTGAGCACCGGGCTATACATCCGGACGAGAGCATTCTCGGTTGGATCATGACCTACCACCGTCCCCTGGTTGTAAATGACCCGGCCAAAGATCCACGCTTTCAGGGAACCCGCTGGGACGAAACGGTTCGCTCGATCATATGTGTTCCCATGGTCGCCCGATCAAAGCTTGTCGGAACACTCACGATATACAACAAAAAGGACGAGGGAGGATTCACTGAGGCCGACCAGCGATTGGTCTCGATACTTGCCGCGCAGTCGGCGCAGGTGCTCGAAAACGCCCGTCTGCATGAGGAAGAATCGGCGCTGCAGCAAATCCAGGAAGAACTGCGTCTCGCCAATCAGATACAGTCGAAGCTGCTTCCGCAGGATATGCCCCTCCTGCCCGGCTACGACCTCGCCGGCACAAGTAGCCCCGCGCGCTCGGTCGGCGGCGATTTCTTTGACTTCGTGCCGATGGACGAAAATGAACTTTGCTTCTGGGTGGGAGACGTTGCCGGGAAAGGTCTCCCCGCGGCCTTGACGATGGCCACGATTCAAGCCACGCTTCGTGGAGATACCGCCGCGACGCACGACGTTGCGCGTATCCTTAGCCGCGCCAACAAATACCTTTGCAGCAACACAACGCGCAGTACCTTTGTCACTCTGTTTCTTGGAATCCTCGACGCGACGAAACACGAAGTCAGCTTCGGTAACGCCGGTCACAATCGTCCGCTCTTGATCAGAAACGGAGAAGCGGTAACTCTCGACTATGGCGATCTGGTGTTGGGGTTCGCCGAAGATGTCGAGTTCTCCGTGCAAAAGATCGAACTGCAGCCGGAAGACGTGCTTGTTGTTTACTCGGACGGCATCAACGAGGCGATGAACATGCGTCGCGAGCAGTTTGGTGAACACCGGCTGATCGAGACGTTGTCGGCGATTCGGGCCACCAGCGCCTCGAACATGGTCAATGCCGTCGTCGAACAGGTTCAGAATCACGCAGGCAATGCCCCGCAGGCAGACGACCTCACGATTGCCGTAATAAAACGCCTGGCCGGCAACTAGCTACCGAGATACAGTTGACTATATGAGCAACAGCTTGTACCGTTTCCGTTAGGGGCCGGCAGATCCGACAAGGAGGAAGACATCATGTTCATGCGATTCGTAAGACTGTCGGTCAAGCCGGACCAGATCGACGAGTTCGCCGATTTCTATGAAGACATCGTCGCTCCTGCCCTTCACTCGGTGGAGGGCTGTCTCTTCGCCACGCTTATCAGAGATGATCGCTCGGCTCGAGATTGCATATCACTTACCCTGTGGACGAGTGCGGATCACGCCCATGAGTATGAGCAGAGCGGGCAGTACGCAGAGCTTCTGGAGAAGAATCGCCCGTATCTGGTAGAGTCCTCCGAATGGAGGGTTCAACTCACCGAAGACCTGACCCTCGAGTACGGACCGGTGGAAAGCCAGCCGGAGGTGGACACGTTCGAAGTGATAACCTCTACCACGGAGGAAGCACCCTCGGAGGAAGAGCTGTCCCACATGTATCTGCGAATCACCAGTGCGAACGTACAGCAAGGCAGGGTGGGACTCTTTGACGAGCTCTACCGCGGCTCTATTATTCCCGCATTGAAGTCGGTCGATGGATTCCAACATGCCTTTCTCGTTGCCAGCACCGAAAGCCCCAACGAACTTCTCTCGGTAACGATCTGGGAAAGCAAGGAAAAGGCTGACGCCTACGAACGCAGCGGTCGATTTGCCTATCTCGTGGACCAGGTCAAACCCATGTTATCGTCGCTTTTCCAGTGGAAAGTGGCGCTGGATCCGAGCAAGAAAGACAACGTGGTTACGAGCGATGATCTAAAGGTCGAGGGCTTCCGAGTCCTGACGGGCGACTGACCGATTTCTCCACCCCCGCCGCTCCCCTTTTAAGTCCGCCAAATCGCCTTCGCCGCGACCGCTCCTCTTCATTAATTTTCCTGAGTGGATTGTTGGCCGTTTTCTAGCAAAAACGGGTCAATTTCCTTATTTTTGTAACGTTCGACGGCAGCTCCACGCAGACCCCAAAATCCGCGATTTGAGGCCTCTGCTGCGTCCCTGTGGTAGCGCCTGGTAACGCCCCCATCGATCCCAATTTCCCGAGGTCAGCCAGCCCATGGAACCCGAAGATATTCGGATAATCCCGATCAACATCGAGGAGGAGATGAAGTCCTCCTACATCGACTATTCGATGTCGGTCATTGTTGGTCGCGCCCTGCCGGATGTCCGTGACGGATTGAAGCCCGTTCACCGTCGCGTCCTATACGGAATGAGTGAGCTGGGACTGACGGCAGGCAGCGCCTACAAGAAGAGCGCCAGGATCGTGGGAGAGGTCCTCGGCAAGTATCATCCGCATGGAGACTCGGCCGTCTACGATACGATGGTTCGGATGGCGCAAGAGTTCTCGATGCGCTACCCCTTGGTCGATGGCCAGGGAAACTTCGGCTCGGTCGACGGCGACTCTGCCGCAGCGATGCGGTACACCGAGGCGCGCATGACGCGCCTCGCCGAAGAGATGCTCCGGGACATCGACAAGGAGACGGTCGACTTTCAGGAGAACTTCGACGGTTCGCTGCAGGAGCCCGTCGTGCTTCCGTCGGCGTACCCCAACCTCCTCGTCAACGGCACAGACGGGATCGCGGTCGGGATGGCCACCAAGATCCCGCCGCACAACCTCGGAGAAGTCATTGACGGCATCCTGGCCTACATCGATGACCGCGAGATCTCGATCGACGACCTGATGAAGCATATCCCGGCACCGGACTTCCCGACCGGCGGCATCATCTACGGATACTCGGGGGTTCGAGAGGCCTATCACACGGGCCGCGGTAGAGTCGTGATGCGGGCCCGCATGGAAGAAGAAGAGATCCGCTCGGGCAAGCTCGCACTGGTCATCACTGAGATTCCCTTTCAGGTCAACAAGAGCTCGCTGATCGAGAAGATCGCGTATCTGGCGCGCGAGCAGCGAATCGAGGGCATCACCGATTTGCGGGATGAAAGCGATCGCGACGGAATGCGCATCGTCATCGAACTGCGCAAGGACGCGATGCCGCTTGTTGTTCAGAACCAGCTCTACAAGTACACGCCGTGTCAACAAACGTTCGGCGTCAATTTCGTCGCGCTGGTGAACGGCCGGCCAAGAACGCTCACGCTGAAAGAAGCGATCCAGCACTACGTAGAGCATCGCCACGAAATCGTCGTACGTCGAACCCGATATGACCTGCGCAAGGCGGAAGAAAGAGCCCACATACTGGAAGGACTTAAGATCGCTCTCGATCACCTCGACGCGGTAATCACGATCATCCGAAACTCGCCGGACACCGAGACCGCCCGCGAAAACCTGATGGCGGGCGTGCTGCCGACGCACCTCACGAAGCAGCAGCTGGAAAGACTCGGATTGCCGACTGACGGGGAGCCCCTGTTTTCTCTTACCGAAGTGCAAGCCAAGGCTATTCTGGAGATGCGGCTCAGCAGGCTCACCGGCCTCGAACGACAGAAGGTCGAGGACGAGTACCGGGACCTTCTCCAGCAGATTGAGCGGTTCAAGAGCATACTCGGCAACGAATCGCTGAGAATGCAGATCATCAAGGATGAACTGACCGAGCTCAAAGGAAAGTATGGTGACGAGCGCCGCACCGAGATCGACATGACCGGCGGCGACGACATCAACGTCGAGGACCTCGTCGAGGACGATCAGATGGTCGTCAACATCAGCTATCAGGGGCTCATCAAACGGACGAGCGTCACCGAGTACCGGAAGCAAGGACGCGGCGGAACCGGGATGCGTGGCAGCGGAAAGCGGGATGAGGACTATATCGAGCACCTATTTGTCTCGTATAACCACGACTACCTGCTCTTCTTCACCGACCACGGCAGGTGTTACTGGCTTCGCGTGTACGAGATACCCGAGGGGTCGCGTACAAGCAAGGGACGGTCGATTCGCAACCTGATCCAGATCAGCCCCGAAGACCGCGTCCGTGCCGTCGTGCCCATCTCGAAGGAAGACTTCCGTAACGAAGACTTCCTGGAGTCGCGGTACGTCTTTATGGCAACGAAGTACGGCCAGGTCAAGAAGACGCAGCTCTCCGCTTTCAGCCGGCCGCGAGTCGATGGTATCATAGCTATCTCCATCGTCGAGGGCGACCAGTTGATTGAGGCTCACGTGACCGACGGAGATGCCCACATCATTCTCGGATCGTCCGGGGGTCTGGCCATCCGCTTCGACGAACAGGATGTGAGGCCGATGGGCCGAAACACGCAGGGCGTGCGTGGCATTCGGCTTGCCAAAGGCAAGGAGGTCGTCGGCATGGTTGTGGTCAAATCGACGGATCCCGAAAAGGACATCCTCTCCATCAGCGCCAACGGATACGGAAAGCGCACGCCCATCTCCGAGTACCGTACGCAGGGCCGCGGCGGAAAGGGAATCATCACGTTGAAGACGACATCGAAGACGGGCGACCTCGTCGGACTCAAGGGTGTGCTCGAGTCGGATGATCTGATGATCGTTACGCAAAACGGGCTAATGATCCGGATGCACGTGGACGACATCAGCATCATCGGTCGCAACACGCAGGGAGTGCGCCTGATCCGGATGAAGACGGGTGATTCAATTGCCGATGTGACGCGCGTCGTTGTTGACGATGATGAAGAGGTGGACACGAGCAGTACGCCTTCCACCGATGGCACACCGCCGCCACAGGACATCGAGACGTCCACCAACGGGGTGAGCTAGCCTGCACCCTCCAACCGGCGGAGTCGCGACTGGCGGATTCCCAGCCTTTCCCACTCCACCGGAGTTTTAGCGTACAGCCTTGTAGAGGTCTCCCCCACAAGGGCAAGGGTCTATCCGCCCACGGTAAATCACGCCTCATGCGGCTATTTAGGTATCGAGCCAGGCCAACCGAGGAAGCATATGCAGGGACCCCACCTACGCCCGATTATCATCCTTTTGTTGTGCTTTGCGGTCTACACACCAGCGGCCGCGCAGCAGGACACTGGGAAGGATCTCAAGTTCTACGCGGATTTCCGTTTTCGTGCCGAATTGGACCGCGACTCACGCAGTTCGGATGGCACAACGCGCGACGATCGTGACCGGCTGCGCTTTCGAGCGCGCTTCGGACTCAACTATCAATACGACGAGCGAATATCGTTTGGTCTCCGACTGCGCTCTGGAAGTTCGGAAGCCACCCAATCACCCCACGTTACATTGGGTGATGAACTGACGCCCAAGTCGTTTTCCATCGACAAAGCATTTGCCAAAGTCGCCTTTGAAGGCGGCTCAATGTGGCTCGGGAAGAATTCCTTCCCCTTCTGGAAGCAGAATGAACACTTCTGGGATGATGACGCAACACCCGAGGGTGTGGCCGGCAGCTATCAGTTCGCGCTCGGAGAAGACGCATCCCTGACTGCAACGGGTGGTTACTTTGTACTCGATACGCCTACCAGCAACACGTTTGGGGATCAGGCAAGGTTTTTTGCCGGACAACTCGCCTTTAAGTCCGACGTTGGTGCCGCATCCGTAGAGGGCGCAGCTGGTTACTTTGCATTCCGCGAAAACCCCGACGAGCCGGACCCGCGCCTGGCAGATCTCGACTACGATATCGTCGCTGTGGGAGCCAAGGCGAGACTCAAGGTTGGAGGCAGATCGCTTGACCTGGGATTGGACCTGATGACAAACGTCAAGGACTACCCCACGACGTTATTCAACAACGATCAGACCACGGGCTACGTCGCAAGTGTAAAGTATGGTGGGCTGAGCAGCCCGGGAGATCTGTTGTTTGCCTATTATTATGCTCACATTGAGAAGTATGCTGTCGTTGCGCGGTATGCACAGGATGACTGGGTACGGTGGGGCTCGGCGACGGCAACGCGATCTAGCAACTTCAGTGGGCATGAATTGCGGGCGGCCGTTGCATTGGGCAGTAAGAACAATATCGTTGCACGACTCTACGTGGTCGATGGGATCGAGCGCGAGTCCAGTGGCGCGACCGCGAAGGAGGATGGTGTGCGGTTTAGAATCGACTGGAACATTGGCTTCTAACTCCGGAGGATGTCATGGTCGGCTACAGGCACTGCATCGTTATCGCGCTAATCGCTACAGTATTGCTGGGCTGCGGGCGGGGTGAGGAATCCGCGACCGTCCCGACACCGGTCGCAATGACCGATCAGGACGCCTACACCGGTGAATTTGCCACGGTGAGTTCCGAGCGCGCGGAGGAACTGGGATGCCTGAGCTGCCACGAAGGGATAGAGGATATTCGCGATCCTGAGAGCGCCATGATGAAGACGATCAAGGCCTTTGGTCAGCCGCACGGGGATCCCGGTGGTTGCGTCGTGTGTCACGGCGGCATGCCGAACGCAACGACTATTGAAGACGCTCATAATGGAGCACCGGAGGCTCTGACGGCGGGCGGGGGCCCGGAAACCTTTTATCCCGATCCGGGCAGCATGTGGATCGTGGAGAGGTCGTGCGGTCAAGGTGCGTGCCATCCAGGCTACGCATACAGGCTAGAGCGCGCACTCATGAACACGGAGGCCGGCAAGATCCAGGGCAACCTCCACACCTGGGGTGTAGAGGAGGTACAGGACTACCGCGTGCCTTGGGGCAATTACGACGTCGAGGACACGGATGGCCAAGTTCCGTCCGTGGGCACAGACGCCTATAAGGCCTACATGGCTGACATGGTCAAGGCGCACCCGAAGCAATTCCCGACGGCTCTCGAGCAGATCCCGCTTCCGAGCGTCCGAGAGATCGAGCGAGATCCGAAGCTGGCCGGCTTCACGTATCAGCGACAGCAGTGTCAGCGCTGCCACGTGGCGGTGCGCGGGCGTGAGAGCCGGGGCGATTATCGAGGAATGGGCTGTGCATCGTGTCACGTCCTCTACAGCAACGAAGGCTACTATGAAGGCGGCGATCCCACGATCGACAAGGAAGAGCACGGTCATATGCTCACACACAAAGTGGTCGGCACGCGTGAGACGGGTGGCATTCCGGTCGAGAGCTGCAATTCGTGTCACAACCGAGGCAAGCGCATCGGTGTGACGTACCAGGGCCTGATGGAATTCCCGTACGGTACACCTTTCACGATTGAAGGCAAGAAACAGCCCAAGCTTCACACGAAGCAGTATCTGTTTATCTCGGACGACCTTCATCATCAAATCGAGAGTCGACCGGAGAACCCGAGAGGCGGACTCCTATGCCAGGACTGCCACACAACAATAGACATGCATGGTGACGGCAACATATTCGGCACGACATTAGCGCAGGTCGAAATCGAATGCCAGGATTGCCACGGTACTCCTGAGAAGTATCCGTGGGAGCTGCCTCTTGGCTTTAGTGAAGAGTTCGGGCGGACACTGTCTACGCAGGCGCGCGGGCTGACCGATACCCCATTACCCTCAGCAGCCATCGGCACGACATATCCGAAGCGAGACGGCTATCTGTTAACGACGCGGGGTAACCCCTTTGGCAACGTCGTAAAGGATGGCAACAAGGTCATTATGCATTCTGCGACCGGGAACGATTTCC